>JAAZZF010000001.1 GCA_014239275.1 Flavobacteriaceae bacterium
ATAAAGTGCCGTATTCAAGATCAGTGAATGTACCATTTAATAATGTGAAATCTGGACTTTATATTCTGAAAGTAGATTCCAAAACAATTAAAAAATCAATTAAAGTAATTAGAGAATGAAAAAGATATTAATCATATCGTTTTGTGTGTTTTTTCCTCTTTTGATTTCTTGTGGTGGAAGTGGTGGAGATGATGGCAATAATGGTGGAGGAAATGGAGGAGGAAACCCACCAGGTCCAGTTGCTCCAAAGCCTGCTACACTTTTAAAACCTGCAAATAATTCTGAATGTCTTGAGGTAGATGCTGTTAAGTTTGAATGGAACAAATCTGATAATACTACTTCATATACAATTGTTGTAAAGAATCTTTTAAATCAAGCTAGTATTTCACAAACAACTACTTCTACAAATGTTGAAATAACTTTAACAAAGGGATTCCCTTATTCATGGTATGTCATTTCTACTAATACTGGTACAGCTACTGCAACTAGTGCAAAGTGGAAATTTTATTTATCTGGAACTCCTCAAAAGAATCATGCCCCTTTTCCAGCTGAAATTGTTGCACCTAAACCTGGGGCAACAGTTAATTTAGGAGCGGTTCAATTATCATGGTCTTTTTCTGATGTAGATTCTGGAGATACCCATACATTTGATATTTATCTAGACCAAAAAGATGCCACTACTGTAAATGTTTCAAATTATGCAGCCACAAAAAAAACCGTTTCGGTTAATGATACAGGCACATACTATTGGAGGATAATTACAAAAGACAATCATGGGGCAACATCTGATTCTGGAGTGTCTACTTTTGTAGTAATTGAATAATAATTTTATTTAAAAAATTTCAATAAAGAATCTATTTGTTTTTCATTATTATAAAAATTAAAACTTACTCTTATTCCACTGCCTCTTCTTGAACAAATTATTTGATTTTTAATCAATTGTTGATACAATGAATCATCTCCTTTGAGATTAAATATATTTGAATGCTTCACTCTATTTTTAACTTGATAATCTAGAAGGTTATAATCAATAAATTTTTCCTTGGCATAATCTGCCAAAACATTTATTCTGTTTTCAATTTTATCAATTCCAAAGTCAGATATCTTATTTATAGAAAATAATAAACTCCCAAAACTAAGTGTATCTAAATTTCCTGGTTCAAAAGTTCCATAAAGAAACTCTTCTATATTTGTATTATAATTTTTGTTTATAAAATCTTTAATAAAATTCTTTTTAATTAATATAAATCCGTTACCGTAACCACTAAAAAGCCATTTATATCCACTAGAAATTAATATATCTATAGCAGAATTATCAAAATCAAATAATTTTGTTCCACAAAATTGAGTTCCATCAGCAATAATCAAAAGTTTTGGAAATTTCTTTTTAATTTTTTTAAAAAAATCTAAATCTATATAAACTCCATTTAAATATTGAACTATAGATAAAGTCAAAACCTGAGGCTTATATTTTTCTATTTTTTTTAAAATTTTTTCTTCTAAGTCAAATGTATTTTCTACAAAGTCATGTTTAAATCTATTAGATTTTACTTGGTCTATAATTGATGGATAATCATTTTTAATTAGTAAAAATTTAAGATTTGGATTTAAAATACTTAACAGTGAGTTAAAGCCAATTGAAAAGCTATTAGTTAAGAAAATATAGTTCTCATTACAATTAAAAAAATTACCTACTCCATTTCTGACATTATCAATAAAATCATCATTATTTAACCTGAATTGACTTCCCATATGCAAAAACAAATTATCATGTTTTTCCCTCCAAGATAAAAGGTCTAGACACATTCCTCCTGATCTTGCTGAATCAAAATATATATATTTTTCAGAAATTGGAAAATTCATATTAAAAAGTTACAGAACAAATAATTTATTATAAAATCTTACTTTTGCCATTTAAGATTAAGCTCAAAATGTTATTTAAAGGTAAAAGTAACGACAAAATTAACGAAGATCAAATCAATCTAGTAAAGACAGCTCAAAGAAGAATAAAACAGAAGAAAAGGTTGTTCTTTCATCTTTCTTTAATGTTTTTTGGAATTATATCTTTTCTTGCCATTAATTTATTATTTGGGTTTAAAGAAGAATTGCTTTTTTTTAATTACCCTTGGTCATATATGGCAAGTACCATTTGGATTTTATTATTCTTAATCCATACATATAATGTTTTTATTACAAATAGGTTTATGGGGAAAAATTGGGAAAAAGAGCAAATAAAAAAACTTGTTTCTAAACAAGAGTTAAAGATTGCTAAAATAAAAACAGAATATGAAAAGGAGGCAAGAATCAAAGCAGAGTCACAACTATTTAATCAAAAAAATTCTAGTAATTGTGTTACACTAATTGCAGCTGCTTCAGAGAATAATGTAATTGGAAATGAGAATAAACTTATTTGGCATCTTCCAGATGATTTGAAACACTTTAAAGAACTCACTAAGGGACATTTTGTTATTATGGGAAGAAAAACTTTCGAATCTATGCCAAAAGCATTACCCAATAGAACCAATATAGTAATAACAAGAAAATTAGATTATATAGGTAAAGATGCAATTGTTGTAAATTCAATTCATGAAGCATTAGAAAGGGCTAGTGATGATAAACAACCTTTTATTATAGGTGGTGGAGAAATTTATAATCAAAGTATATTATTAGCCAATAGAATTGAATTAACAAGAGTTCATACTGATTCTACAGGGGATACTCATTTCCCTGAAATTAACTATAAGTTATGGGAGGAAGCTAGTAGAGATCAAAGATTTAAGGACGATAAGCATAAATTTGACTTCACTTTTATTAGGTACAATAAAAAATAACACATGAAATCATACGTATTTCCTGGTCAGGGTTCACAATTTACTGGAATGTGTCATGACCTTTACGAAAAACACAATTCATTAAAAGAAATGTTTCAAAATGCTAAAGATATTTTAGGATTTGATATTTCTAAGATAATGTTTCACGGATCAAGTAATGATTTAGTACAAACTAAAGTAACTCAACCTGCAATTTTTATTCATTCAATGGCAATATTAAAAGTGATAGAAAAATCTTTTAATCCAGCAATGGTAGCTGGGCATTCACTTGGTGAATTTTCTGCACTTGTTGCTGCAGGAGTATTAAGCTTTGAAGATGGCCTGAAACTTGTATCTATAAGAGCAAAAGCAATGCAAAGAGCATGTGAAAATACAAAAGGGACAATGGCAGCAATTCTTGGACTTGAGAATAATATAATTGAAAATGTATGCAAAAACATTATTGGTAATGTTGTTGCAGCAAATTATAACTGTCCAGGACAAGTTGTAATTTCAGGAGAAATTAAAGCTGTTGAAGAAGCTTGTAGAATACTTACAGAAAAAGGAGCTAGAAGAGCATTAATTCTTCCTGTTGGAGGGGCATTTCATTCTGAGTTAATGAACGAAGCAAAGGAAGAACTTTCACAAGCAATTAATGAAGCTAAATTTAATGAACCTATTTGTCCCGTATATCAAAATGTTAAGGGTATTGGAGAAACTTCTGTGATCTCTATAAAAGAAAATTTGGTCTCTCAGTTAACATCAACTGTTAGATGGACTCAAAGTATAAATCAAATGATTGAAGATGGAGGTACTGAATTTATTGAAATTGGTCCTGGAAAAGTTCTTCAAGGGCTAATAAAAAAGATTAACAGAGATATCTTAGTAAGTGCTCCTCTATTTTAAAAATGTGTTAATTTTTTCACAGATAAAGCTAATTTGATCCAGTTCTAATTCAGAGTGCATAGGAAGCGATATAACTTGCTTAGTCAAAAGATTAGTATTTGAAAAATCCTCTTCATTATATCTAGAGTCTATATACGCTTTTTGTCTATGTAAAGGTATTGGGTAATAAATTCCAAAAGGAATATTAAACTCTGATAAATAGTTAGCAAGATCGTCTCTTTTTTTATTCAAAACACGAATTGTATACTGGTGAAATACATGAAACTTTTCCTCTTCTTTAAATGAAGGAAGAATTATATTTGGATTCCCTTTTAAATTTTCAGAATATAATTTTGCAGATTTATTTCTGCTTGAATTATAATTATCTAAAAACTTTAATTTAATATCTAAAACAGATGCTTGAATGCTATCTAACCTAGAATTAACTCCAACTACATCATGATGGTATCTTTTATACATCCCATGATTAACTATTCCTCTAATTGTATGAGCTAAATCATCATTGTTTGTAAACAATGCTCCACCATCTCCATAACAGCCTAAATTCTTTGAAGGAAAAAAAGAAGTTGTTCCAATATCTCCTATTGTTCCTGCCTTTATTTTATTTCCAGATGTAAATTGGTATTCTGAGCCAATTGCTTGAGCATTATCTTCAATTACAAAAAGATTATTTTGATTAGCTATTTCCATTATCTCTTCCATATTGGCAGGTTGGCCAAATAAATGAACAGGAACTATTGCTTTTGTTTTTGATGTGATTGCTTTTTTTATCTCATTACAGTCAATATTAAAAGTTTCCAAATCTACATCTACCAAAACAGGCGTTAAGTTTAATAAAGCTATTGTCTCTACAGTAGAAGCAAAAGTAAAATCTGCAGTTATAACCTCATCTCCAGGTTTAAGATTTAATCCCATCATGGCTATTTGAAGAGCATCTGTTCCATTTGCACACGGAATAACATGTTTTACATCTAAATAATCCTCTAAATTTTTTTGAAAACTTTTTACAGATGGGCCATTTATAAAAGTAGCATCTTCAATCACATTTATTACTGAATTGTCTATTTTGTCTTTTAACTGCTTATACTGGCTTTGTAAATCCACCATTTGTATTTTTTTCATAAAATAGTTTTGTGCAAAAATAATAAAATGTAAAGCTTTAATATTAAATATATTTACAAAATACTACTTTAGTACAATTATATATAAAATGGGTATCATTTATAACTTCTTTATTCAAACAATCAAAATTATTCTTCATTTTTTAAAATATTTTAATAGTAATATTTACAAATTTTTTAATGAGAGAAAAGATGTTTTGAAAGATTTAGAATTTAATATTTCAAATAATGAAAAATACATATGGATTCATGTTGCTTCATTGGGAGAATATGAACAAGGCTTTCCTGTTTTTAATGAAATTAAATCTCTTTATAATGATCATAAAATAGTTATCTCTTTTTTCTCATCATCTGGTTATAATGTAAGAAAATTGAATCCAATAAGTGATCTGACAGTTTATTTACCAATTGATACTGAAAAAAATGCCAATAAATTTCTTGATTTATTAAACCCAAAAATGGTTTTTTTTGTAAAATATGAGTTTTGGCCTAATTTTTTAAAATCTTTAAAAAACAGAAATATACCTACATATCTAATAGCAGGAATTTTTAGAAAAAATCATTGGTTTTTTAATTTTTATGGATTGTGGATGAAAAAATATTTAAAAGCATTTCATCATTTTTTTGTTCAAAATGAATCTTCAAAAAATATATTAATTAAACAAAATTTTACTAATTGTACTGTAATGGGAGACTCTAGATATGATAGAGTCATAGATCTTCCAAATCAAAATAATGAAATTAGATACTTAAATGATTTTAAGGGAAATAAAAAGTGTTTTGTAGCTGGTAGTACTTGGGAAAAAGATGAAAGTTTAATCATAAAATTTATTAATTCGTATGAGAAAAATGATGTTTGTTTTATAATAGCTCCACATCAGATAAATCTTAATAGAATTAATGAACTAAAACAATTAATTACAAAAAATACTATCTTAATGTCAGAATTAGCTAAATCTAATGCAATAAATCCTGAAGTTATAATTATTGATTCCATAGGAATATTAACAAAGGTTTATAGTTATGGTGATATTGCTTATGTTGGTGGTGGGATGGGAAATACTGGCCTTCATAATACATTAGAGCCAGCAGTGTATAAAATTCCTATAATAATTGGAAATAATTTTGAAAAATTTCCAGAAGTTAAAGAGCTAATTGATTTAAAAGGAATGATTAGTATTAATAATATAAAATCTTTTACTAATGAGTTGAATGAACTTTTAAATTCAAATGAAAAAAGAGATCAAATGGGGAATATTAATTATGATTATATAAATGCTAATCTTGGAGCTTGTGAAAAAGTAATAAACTATTTAAAAGAAAAAAAATGAAAAAAATATTTGTTTTAATTGTCTGTAATTTATTTGCATTAAATATTAATGCACAAAGTTTTGTTGGAGCTTGGGAAAGAAATCATAGTTCAGAAAATGGAGAAAAATTAAAAAGTGTTGTAATTTTTTCAGATGGATACCAGGTAATAAGTACATATGAAGCTAAAACGGGCAAATTCATTTATTCCAATGGAGGAACCTGGAAATTAACAGGAGACACTATGACTGAAAAAGTGGAATTTGACACTAATAATTCGGATCGTGTTGGATCAGAAGTAACTTTTAAGGTTGAAATTAGTGACTCTACAATGGCCATAGTTGGTAGTGACATGAAATTTAAAAGAATAGATAGTGGTAAACCTGGAAAACTTCATGGAGCTTGGTTAATGGCAGGAAGAGTAAGAGAGGGAAAAAAACAAATGAGAGATACTGACAGACCAAGGAAAACCATGAAAATTTTATCTGGAACTAGATTTCAATGGATTGCTTATAATACAGAAACTAAACAATTTATGGGAACAGGAGGAGGAACATATACAACAATTAATGGTGAATATGTTGAGAACATAGAATTCTTTTCTAGAGATGATTCTAAAGCAGGTTTAAGTTTAAAATTTAACTATGAATTAACCAACAACGAATGGGATCATAAAGGATTTAGTAGCAAAGGCGATCCAATGCATGAAATTTGGGTTAAAAGAAAATAAAAAACCCACATAAAGTGGGTTTTAGTGCGGGTGAAGGGACTCGAACCCCCAAGCCGTAAAGCACTAGATCCTAAGTCTAGCGTGTCTACCAATTTCACCACACCCGCAAAAAGGAATCAAATATAAGCAAGATTATTATAATATCCTTAAGCATTTCTCTATGTTAAAAAAGCATATTTAATTACATTTACACAAAAGGTTATTTTGGAAAAATTTAAGAATTATATTGAAAAAAATAAAGATCGTTTTTTAGATGAACTTTTTGAACTATTAAAGATTCCCTCTATAAGTGCTGTTTCAGAAAACAAATCTGATATTAGATCCGCTGCAAACCTAATAAGGGAGCACCTTTTGAAACTAGGTTTAAATAATTGTGAAATTTGTGAGACTAAGGGGCATCCCATTGTCTATGGAGAAAAAATAATAGATTCTAGCCTCCCTACTGTACTTGTATATGGACATTATGATGTTCAGCCCGTTGACCCAATAGAGCTATGGGATAAAGATCCTTTTGAACCTTATATTAAAAAAACAAAAATTCATCCTGAGGGGGCTATTTTTGCTAGAGGAGCATGTGATGATAAAGGTCAAATGTTTATGCACGTAAAGGCTTTAGAAGTTATGCTAAAACATGATGGCATTCCTTGTAATGTAAAATTTATGATTGAGGGTGAAGAGGAAGTAGGTAGCGACAATCTTGAAATATTTGTAAAAAATAACAAAGAAAAACTTTCTAATGATATTATTTTAGTTTCTGATACTGGGATGATTAGTAAAAATATTCCATCAATTACTACAGGCCTAAGGGGTCTTTCTTATATGGAAGTAGAAATAACTGGACCGAATAGAGACTTACATTCTGGGCATTATGGTGGAACTGTGGCAAACCCAATAAATATGCTATCAAAGATGATAGCTTCTCTTCATGATTCTAACAACAGAATTACTATTCCAGGTTTTTATGATAAAGTAGTTGAAGTTACAGAAGATGAAAGAAAAGAAACATGTTTAATTCCTTTTAATCTAGAGGAATTTAAAGATTCAATAGGAATTAATTCTGAATATGGTGAATTAGGTTATTCGACTATTGAAAGACAATCTATAAGACCAGCATTAGATGTTAATGGGGTTTGGGGTGGATATATAGATGAAGGCTCAAAAACAGTATTACCAAGTAAAGCATTTGCCAAAATTTCTATGAGATTAGTTCCAAATCAAAACTGGAAAGAAATAAGTTCTCTTTTTACTAAACACATAAAAAATATAACTCCTAAAGGAGTTACTGTAAAAGTAAGAGAGCACCATGGAGGAGAGCCTTATGTTGCTCCTACAGACACTATTGGGTTTCAGGCTGCAAGTAATGCATATGAGGATGTTTTTAAATTAAAACCATTTGCAACTAAAGATGGTGGAAGTATTCCAATAATAGCACTTTTTGAAAAGGAACTTAAAAGCAAAACTATTTTAATGGGATTTGGATTAGATAGTGATGCAATTCATTCTCCAAATGAACATTACGGTGTTTCAAATTTTCTTTTAGGAATAGAAACAATATCTAAATTTTATTATCAATTTTCAAAATTGTTTAATACTAACTCTTAGAATTAATTATAAATAAATCTGAAGCAATTCGATCTGATAAAAATTTTCCATTAATTGTCGTAGTTACAATATTATTATTTTGAATTAAGTGGTTAGAATCAAAATATTTTTCTGATTTTTCAGTAAAATGTTTTTCAAATTTATATCCAAAATTATCTTTTAAATAATCTTTAGATACTCCCCATATAGTTCTTAATCCTGTCATTATATATTCATTGTACTTATCTGTTTTTGTTAATTTTTCGCTCTCAAAAAAAATTTTATCACTATTAAGTGCTTTAACATATAAACTGTTGTTTGAAATATTCCAACTTCTTGAAATCCCATCAAAACTATGGGCTGAGGGGCCAATTCCTAAATAATTTTTTCTAAGCCAATATGCAGTGTTATTATTAGAGAAATAGCCTTTTTTTGCAAAACTTGACAATTCATAATTAATATAATTATGACTTGTCAATTTGTTAAACATTAATTTATATTGATCAAAAACCATTTCTTCATCTAATAGTTTTACAATTCCTTTTTGAACATTTTTTTCAAGAACAGTATTGGGTTCTACAGTTAATGCGTATGCAGAAATATGATTAGTATTATATTCAATAGCCAAGTCTAAGTTTAATTCCCAATCTTTTAAATCCGCTTTCGGCATTCCATAAATTAAATCGATTGATATATTATCATAATAATTTTTTGCATTTTCAATACAATTTTTTGAATCGTTGGATTTATGTGCACGATTCATCATTTTTAAATCATTATCTAGGAAAGATTGTACCCCAATACTTAATCTATTAATTTTTGTTTTAGATAATTCTTTCAACTTTAATTCTGATAAATCATCTGGATTTGCTTCTAATGTAATTTCTGGATATGAAGAAGTTTTAAAATTTTTGAAAACCATTTCAATTAATTTAAATATTTCTTCTGTTTCCAATAAAGATGGGGTTCCTCCTCCAAAATAAATAGTTTCAACTATACCATTATATTCTTTTGATCGAATATAGATTTCTTTTAGCATAGCTTCAATTATATCATTTTTATTTTTTAAAGAGGTTGAAAAATGAAAATTACAATAGTGACAAGCTTGTTTGCAAAAAGGTATATGAATATATATTCCTGCCAATTTAAATTATTTAAGCCTACTTGGATTTTTTTTTATAAAAGATTCCCATCCGCTATACTTAGATCCATAATTAATTTTATTAGAATTATAAAAATGGCATACTGCTGCTGCTAGGCCATCTGTTGAATCAAGATTTTTGGGCAACTCTTTAATAGATAATAAGCTCTGAAGCATTTTAGCAACTTGCTCTTTAGAAGCATTTCCGTTTCCAGTTATTGCCATTTTTATTTTTTTAGGAGAATATTCTGTTATTGCAATTTCTCTTGAAAGACCTGCAGCCATAGCTACTCCCTGAGCTCTACCTAATTTCAACATAGATTGTACATTTTTTCCAAAAAAAGGAGCTTCTATTGCAATTTCATCTGGTTTATGCTCGTCTATCAATTCAATTGTTCTTTCAAAAATGTGTTTAAGACGTAAGTAATGATCATCATATTTTTTTAATTTCAATTCATTTAATTGTAGAAATTTCATTTTTTTATCGATAACCTTAATCAATCCAAAACCCATAATTGTTGTTCCTGGGTCAATTCCTAATATTATCCTTTCTTTTTTTGATTCCAAGACCTTTAAATTAATTTGTTTTTATTATTAAAGGCAATTCAAACCTTGAGTTTACCTCCACTCCAATATTCGTTTTAATTGCTGGTAATACATTTGACAAATTATTAATAGCATTATACAATATACTGTCAATTAATGGAATTTGTTTTCGAACTTTCGAATTAATCTGACTATCATAGAGAGAAATTTTACCATCTTTATCAATTAAAATAGAAATTTTTAAAGTATCATTTAAACTATTATTAACTTCAATTTGACTAAAATCAATATTGTCAAAAATAGATTTAGTCAATTTTTGCTGAAAACAAATATTCCTTTCCGATTCAGATTCAATTTGGTCACATGTAGTAATTGATGGAGGTTCGTCATTTTTATTCCATACCGTTATACTACTTGGAATTATAATTTGCTTTTGATTATAATCATTTTTACATCCCAACATTAATAAAATTATAAGAAAAAAATTTATTATTTTCATCACATATGTAAATTACAAAAAATTCATATTTATATATTACAATTTTATTTAATTCATGGACATATTCTTATTAATAATTGGTTTATTATTTTGTATAATTGGTATAATTGGAAGTTTTATTCCTATTATTCCAGGTCCAATTACTAGCTGGATGGGTTTATTGCTTTTACATTTTACATCATTTGTTCCTATTGAAATTTATTTTCTTATAGGTAGTTTTTTAATTGCTATAACCGTTTTTATATTGGACTTAATAATTCCTATAATTGGATTGAAAAAATTAGGTGGAACTAAAAAAGGGCTTGTAGGCGCTACTATTGGCTTGTTAATAGGCTTTTTTTTAGGACCTATTGGAATATTAACTGGTCCATTTATAGGAGCTCTTTCGGGCGAATTAATGAATAATTTAAGCTATAAAAAAGCTATTAAAGCATCATTAGGAACATTAATTGGGTTTTTAGCAGGAATGGCAATGAAATTTACAGTATCATTTATTTTTTTGATAATATATATTCAAAAAGCATTATCATTTGGACATTATATTTAGATTGTGTTAGTAATATGTAGATCTATTATCAATAATTTCAGCTGATTCTTTTACAGCTTGATATAAAGTGCTATTAACACTTGGTCTGGATGAAAGCAACAGTTGATTCTGATATGATGAGTAAGTATCTAAACCACTTGATTTATCTTTTTTTGTGACTTTAATTTTATAAACACCATTTTCACCAATAATAAAATCTGAAATCTGGTCAACCTTCAAACCAAATGCATGACCAACTAATAAAGGTTCTCTACCTGCACCACTAATTGTAGCATTTTTTTGATTTAATGCTAAAGCTTTTTTAATTTCAGTATTATTATTGTTCGCTAAATCCTCTAAAGACTTATTTTTTTTATTTTGTTTAATAATTAATTCTGCTTTCTTTTGATTTCTTACCTTAGGAACTGCGGTAAAAGTTACATCTTCTACAGATGAAAGTCCTTCTTCTCTTAAATCAGTAACTTGAGCTATTAAATAACCTCCATTAGAAAGATCAAATCTTTTATAAGAATTTAATTCAACTTCTTCTGAAAATAACCATTGAACCAATCTTCTTTGATTAGTTAAGCCAGGCAAATTATCATCTAAAATTTTAATATTACTCACTGGTTTAATCTCATAATTATTTTCTTTAGCCAATTCATTTAGATTTTTATTTTTTGAAAGATTAATTTCAAATTTTGTAGCCAAATTAAAAGTTTTATCACTGGTGTTTTCTGATGGAATATTTTTAATAGCAATGGAAGCTAAAAGGACCAAGTCTTCTTTAGCTACTATATTTATAACATGAAAACCAAAATCTGTCTCAACAACTCCAATAGTTCCTTCTTTTTTTGAAAATACAAAGTCATTAAAAGGCTTAACCATAGCACCTTCTTGGAAAAAACCTAAATCTCCACCACTTGATTTTGAAGGACCATCGGAAAATTCAAATGCTAATCCAGAAAAAGAATCAGGATTCTTTCTTACTAACTTTAGAATTCTATTGGCTTCTTTTCTAGCTTCTGATTTAGATCTAGTTATCTCAGGAGAGGCATTTTTAGAGCCTTTAAACGAAATTAAGATATGACTTGCTCTAATATTTCCCCCTTTTTTCTTGTCAAGCATCCTTGATATTTTAAAATATTCATCATCCAAATATGGGCCATAATTTTGACCTTTATTTAAGTTAAATAAAATATTGGCATCATTATTTGGCAAAGAACCTTTAGGAACATATATAGAATCGAATTTGATTTCAGAGTTCTGATTAATAAATTCCGTTAAATTTTTAGCAGTTAGCAAACTTGGAATAGTCTCTTCTTGTTTTGAAATATCATTATATTCTTTTTTTTCAACTAGAAAGCTTTCTAAAAAACTTTTAGTTTCATTTTCATCTTCAATTGAAGGTTTTTCCTCAAATAAAACATACTCTATACTTCTAGAAGCATCAATTTTAAAATCAGTGTGATTTGATTTAATATATTTTTGAACATCAGAATTTTTAAGTTTTACCAAACTATCAGGGATAGAACTATAAGGAATTTGAACATATTCTATATCAACTCTATCATTTTGTAATAAATACTCGAATTCTCCATCTTTATAAGAAAAGTTAATACCAGATGATATCAAATCAAAATAAATTTTTTCATTTGATTGACTTTGAAAAATAGATTCTTGTTTTTTCCATTGTTCGTAAGCATCTGGATTAGTTGTTTTATATTCAACAATCAAATCAATAAACTTTTCTATTTCAAAAATTTTTGCATCATTTAAAAAACTAGGCTCAGAATTAAAACTTGGATTTTGCGATAAAATATACTCAAGATGGTCTTTTCCTGAATCAACACCGCTTAATTCAAATTGATTTTTTAATATTAAGTTTCTAACCGTTTGATCCCAAACGCTATTGACGGCATTCATTCCAGATAAATTATAAGATCTTTCTAAGAAATCTACTTGATTCCTAAATTCTTCAATTGACAAATCTTGATCATTTACCATCCCAATTGGATCTTGAGAAGTATAACCTTTTCCATCAAAAACTCCAGAAATTACAAAAGCAAATAATGCCATTCCAATTACAGTAATCAAAACAACAGAATTTTTTCTAAGACTTCCTAAAATTGCCATAATATTTTTTTTGTAGCAAACGAAAATACAATATCCTTATCAATTAAAAAAAAAGACCTGTATTTAATTTAATTTAGGACTTTTAACTCTATAGTTTCAATTTTAGTATCAGTTACATCTCTAACTATAAATTCAAATGAAGAAATCTTAAGAACTTCTCCACTCTCAGGAATATCCTGTGTATTATGAACAATAAAACCACCTAAAGTTTCATATTGATCATTCTCCGGAATATTTAATTTATACTTGTCATTTAGATAATCTACCTCTAATCTTGCTGAAAAAAGAAATGAGTTAGAATTGATTTTCTTTTCTAAAAATTTAGTTAAATCATGTTCATCCTCAATTTCTCCAAACAATTCTTCAATTATATCCTCAATAGTAATAATTCCTGAAGTACCACCATATTCATCAATAACAACAGCAATACTAATTTGTTTTCTTGTTAGAAGGTTTAAAACATCATTAATTAGCATTGATTCAGGAATAAATTCTACAGAATGAATAAATGATTTAATATTTTTTGGCTGGTTAAACATATCCTGTAAACTTATATAACCAACTATGTGATCAATATTTTCTCTGTGAATCAAAATTTTAGATAATCCGTGTTCAATAAATTTATTTTTTATTTCAGATGAAAAACTATACCTGTCTACAGAAATAATTTCAGCTCTAGGAACCATAACTTCTCTAGCCCTTACATTAGAAAATTCCAAAGCATTTTGAAAAATTTGAATTTCTGAATCCATATTTTTTATTTGAGAATCATTGGCCAATTCTTCATTAATATAATCTCCCAGTTCATCTTTACTGAAGACTATACGTATCTCATCTTCTTTAGTTTTAAAATATTTCCTTAAAACACTATTGGAAATATAATTTAATACATAGGTAATTGGACTAAGTAAAATATAAAAAACATAAGAAGGAAAAGACAGATATTTTAAGAATCTATTTGCATAAATTTGAAATAAAACTTTAGGTATAAATTCTGCTGTAATTAAAATCACAAAAGTTGAAATTATTGTTTGGTAAAATATATATATAAAATCTAAAGACTTGGAGCTGTCTATTTCAGGAAAAAGTAACTCAAGGATTAATTTTCCTGAAAAAAGGCCATATACAACTAATGCAATATTATTACCGAGTAGCATAGTTGCGATAAATTTTGATGGAGAATAAGTTATTTTTTTTAAAATATTAGAAAAAAATCCATTTTGTTTTTTTTCGATTTCTAAATAAATTTTATTTGAAGAAACATATGCGATCTCCATTCCAGAAAAGAAAGCTGAAAAAATAATTGAAATTAAGATAACGGCTATTTGTAAATCCATTAAATTTATTTATTTCTTTTTTCAAATTTTTTTCTATAGAATCTTCTAAAAAAAAACATAAATAAAGACACCAAAGCAAAAATTAGTAAAATATTCTTCCTGTTAGGCTCATCATTTGATCCAAAAAAATAATCTGTTGAAGCAATAATAAAAATTAATAAATAAACTATTTCTGATATTTTTCTAATTTTCATTAATTAAAGTTTCGTTTTCTTCAACCATAACTTTACCATCCAATTCACCAGTATTAAATATAGTAAATGATCTATTTGCATCTAATCTTTTAGCAATAATATCATAATCTATATTTTTAAAACTAAATTTTTCTTCTGTAAAAAGCCATTCTTGTTCAGGATCCCAATAAAGTTGAGAGGTTTTTAATTCTGATCCATCATGAATATTAATAATAACATCCCCAACCAAATCAACAATATTAGTTTTGTTGTATGTAATAGCGTAATTTGATGAAACTACAGTTGCATTTTTATTTTTATCAAAAAAAGTAATTTCTATTCCATTTGGAAATTCAGAGTATGGAAATTCTTGATTTGTAAAATCTTTATTTATTGGAGATGTTAATACCGCCTTAACTTTAGCTGAATCAGTATAGATTAATTTTATATTTTCAGCAATTCCGATAGGAATATTATCATAATTATTAATATTTTTTATTTCCTGAAAATTGTCTTCACAAGAAAAAAAACAAAAAATAATTAAAATGAAGAATTTAAACCAATTCATTATTTAAAGGGAAGGAACTGTAATACTTTTACCAATCCAACATTTTATAGAAATAGTTTGACCAGATCTTCCTTCAGTAAAAATATCTGTTTTGGATGGAGCTCTCCCTTCATAACTTACAGCTGTTTTCTTAGCAGTTCTTCTAACAGATGCATCTACGGCTGCTGCCTTTCTAGCTTCTTTTGCAGCTAACCAATATATCGCTCTTTTTTCAAATTGAGTATTACCACAGTTATTAGCACTTGCAGCATATAGATTAGCAATTAATAAATATGCTCTTCCAGCAGAAGGTTGAAACTTAAGTGCTTTATTTGCATAGCTTCTTGATTTACTATATTGTCTTGACTTTTTAAATTTTAAAGCAATTTTATATAATGTCTTAGCTTTTTTAAGATTATCGGTTTCTAATTCAATAGACTCATTATAATATTGAATTGCAGTTTTAGAATCACCCTTCTTATCATTTAACAAGCCTAAATAATAAGCAGAATTAGCAGAAGGGTTTAATTCGTGCAAAGCCTCTACTAATTCAACAAATAATGGATCATCTGAACAATCTTTACTGTCCATTCTACTTGCTGCTCTGTTTAACCAAACTGAATTTGACTTAAATTTATCGAAATTCTTTCTATATAAAGGAATTAAATTTTCACATGTAGATTCTTTAGCAATTATAGCATTTAAATTATTCAAATAAGTTGAACAAGCTATCATGTTTACTTCATAAACTCTTTTATTTTTAGCCTCCCTACTTGATAGTGGGTCATCATTTTCTTCTTTTTTTATAAGTGCATCTAACTTAGAAGTATAAACATCCATTTCTAATTCAAATTTTTCAGTCAATTCTTCATATTTTTCAAATAATGATTCTAAAGAAACAGATGAGTTTCCAGCTTTGTAAAGGTTAAAATAAATTTTAAAGTAATTGTATAAACCTTTTGGAGAAGTAAAACTTCCTGGATCTATTTTAAATGCTTCATCATAAACATCATAAATCTCCTTAGGATCAGTTAGCTTATAATCTAGCATAGATTGTGCTTTAATTGCTAGGATTTTACCTGTTTGTTGCTTCCCAGATTTTAATTTTGAAAAATATTTTAACCATTCATCATAAAGGTCTAAAAGATCTTCTTCATATTGATCTTTATCATTCCCTTGACTATTTTTAATATAAAACTTTAAAATTCTTTCTCCATAAACATATATTGCAGAATTAATGTCAGGACATTCACCTCTTACTTTAAGCCAAGGTTCATACGCAGCATCATAATTTTTAACTTTTGCATACTCTGCAAATATTGAAAGGTTAGAAAAACATTCTTCCTTAGATTGACTATAGCAGTTTAAGTTAAAAAATATTAATAAACAATAGATGACTAAATTTTTCATTATTATATTATAAAAATCAAACTTAATATTTGATTATTAGACATTTACATTCAATATTACTCAAAAATGAAGCCAAATTTATCAATTATACTTGTTTTTTACAAACCAGCGATCATTTAAAGTCAATCCTAATCTAACACTAAAGAATTTTTCCTTAATCAATCCAGCATTTGTTGTCCCTCTTTTTCCAACTTCAAAACCAAAATTAATATTTTGAAAACCTTGAAATGGTAAGCCTAATCCAAAGTTTATTCCATATTCATTAATAGATTGATTCTGAATATGAAGGCCTGTTTTTTCTATTCTCATTCCAACTCTATAAACAATCCTACTAAAATAGCTTGTAAAAGAATCATAATTTGGAATAAAAAACCCTCCTAATGAAATCTTTGAAGCTTCCTTATATTCAACATTTTTTAAATTGAATAATTTATTTTCAAATCCACCTCCATTAGTTTTAGTATAATCAAATCCAACAAACCATTTTGTTTCTTTCCCAACTCCTAAGCCAAAGGAATTCGAAGCAGGAATAGTAATTTTTGTTTCATTTAAATTTAAAGCTGTTAAATCAATTTCTTGACTGTCTCCTCCAAAAGATCCATCTCCAGGAATTGTATATAAAATTTGAGAATTTTTTGACGAAAGTTTTGAATGGGGCTTAAAGATGTAACTTGCATGTAAAGTCAAATCATTTGAAATTTTTTCTCTAAAAAGAGTTGAATAAACAAAATTAACTCCACTAAGTGAAGAGTTGCTTTCAACTTTTGTATATAATTCTATGCCTTCTAAAATCCTTGAATTAGAATGTTCTAAAGTTCCAAATTCATAATTTGCAGAAATTCCAAGTCTTATTTTTTTAAAAGCTTTAAATCCAAAAGTTAGAAATGCTGTATTAACTCCTCCATTACCCTCATATCTATCAATTTGTTTAGGAGATTTAGATTCATCTGTACTTTGTAAAAGATAACCAACAGATGATTTAGGAATAATTCCAAAACCAAAAACAAGATGATTTGTAGGTACTGTAACTGCTAGATAATTAACGTTGGCAGTGCTCGTATTTTCATTTGAATTCTCTGAACTTAATCTAGAGCTGTTATAATCAACTCCAACTGAATAATTAACAAGTTCAATTTCAGAGTATGCTGCTGGATTTGTAAGGTTTAAATGAATACTATCACTGTAAACATTTAATCCTCCCATAGATCTATTTTCAATAGTCCCTTTAAAAGTGTTTTCTCCAATACCATAAAAAGAATAAGGTGATAGACTTCCAGATTGACTAAAAACAATTGATGTTGTAAAAATTAAAAAAATAGCTTGAATATATTTTTTCATTATTTTTTATTCAATTCAATTAAAAAGTTGAGTCCCAATATGAGAAAATTTGAATTCGCAAAGATGCTATTTTTTATCCTATTGAACAAGAATTTAGAATCTCCCCCTGTTAAAATTATCCTAATTTCTTTAAACTGACTTTTATATTTATCTATAGCACTATTTAACTCCCCTACAATTCCATTAATTATACCTGAATGAATTGAATCTTCAGTGTTTCTTCCAATAAAATAATCAATTTCTTTAGGGTTTATTAATGGAAGATTCGCAGTATATCTATTTAAAGATTTATATCTCATGCTTAAACCAGGTGAAATACTACCTCCAAGATACTCGTTTTTACTATTTAAAAAATCAAAAGTTATACACGAACCTAAATCAATTAATAAAACATTTTCTTTAGGATATTCTTTAGAAGCATTACTAACAAGAGCTATTCTGTCTTTTCCTAAAGTATTTTTAGTTTGATAACAATTTTTAAATGGAACTTTAAGGGATGAATTAAATTTAATTAAGTTAGTTTTATTAGATAATAATTCTATTAATTTATTGTTAGATTCTGAAACATTTGAAGCTATTGAATGAGTAATAGGGGTTTTATCTAAAATTGATTTAATATTTGAATAATATTCCCGATTAAATTCATAATAATTAATAAGATTATTATTTTTAAAAATACCTGCTTTTAAAAAGCTATTACCTATATCTAGGGCTAAATTCAAATGCTCATTATTAAATGGTAAAAATACACAAGATTTTTTACATGATTTTTTGTTGCTCTAATAAAACAAATTATATTTGCTCATCTAAAAAACTAGCTATGGTACCTTAGCTCAGTTGGTAGAGCAAAGGACTGAAAATCCTTGTGTCCGCAGTTCGATTCTGCGAGGTACCACATAAAAACCCTATTTAAAAAACAAAATAGGGTTTTTTATTTTCTATGAAATAAGATTTCCTTCTTTATCCCAAATAGCAGTATCATTTCTCTTAGATTGATCTATGCATTTATCCAACCAATCTTTATCATATGATAGCCCATACTGATCTAATATGTTTTGAGGAACACCATCCCAAACATTTGGAGTATTTCCTTTATATCCTAATTCCTTAATGCCAACTTCTGACGTAAAATAACCAGTCATAGTCAAGTTTCTTAATAAATTAAACCATTGCACAGGTTCAGGAAGATCATTCATGTTTTTGTTTGGATCATAATAGGCAATTTCATCTAATATTTCTTTCTGTGAGGAATTATTAATATCTACAAATAAATTATTAAATCTATTTTTGCTTTCATTATTAATCCATGAGAGCCCTTTCCTTAGAGGTTCTTGATATGATGGAATATCTTTTGCCATAAATTCTATTAATTGAACAACTTCAGCTTCTTTAATTGATCCAAAATCATTTGGGGGTAGGATTAAGTTACATAATTTGTCTAAAGTTAGTAGCTCATCATTTGAAAAAAACTCTTGTTCAAAGAGTTTGTCATCATAAAGTTTTTCTTCAGGTGTTCTTCCATATTCATATCTTGTAAGAGATCTTGCAATTTTTTCTCTTGACACATCATAACATGATTCAAGAAAAATACTTGCACCAAATGATGCTAAAGTCATATTTTTAATTGAATCTCTTCTTTTCATTTTCTAAAAATTTTGTTTTTTAAATTGGTCTATTATATATTCTGAGCTTCTCCAAGCTAGAGCCATAATTGTCCAAGTAGGATTTTTGTCAGCTTGTGATACAAAAGGTCCCGCATCAACTACAAATATATTAGAGACATCATGAAGCTGTTCAAATTGATTAACAACAGAATTTTTAGAATCCTTTCCCATTCTAGTTGTTCCTACCTCATGTATTATCCATCCTGGATCATTTATGCCATAATTAGATTCTTTACCAGGCTTGCCCCATAATGGAATTCCTCCCATGTTATGGATTATCTCTTCAAAAGTATCTTGCATATGCTTAGCCTGCTTTATCTCGTTATCTGTCCATTTGTAATTAAATCTGAGAACTGGAACTCCATATTTATCAACTTTTTTAGGATCTATTTCACAATAATTAGTTTTTTGAGCTATGGACTCTCCTCTTCCTGACAAACCTATTGTTGATCCATAATATTTTTTCATATCAGACCTTAAAATATCTCCGTATCCCCCAGCCTTTTTTAATCCAAAAAATTTATTAAAACTATTTATATTAAACCCTGTTCCATAAGATGGTGCACCCAATCCTCCCCAAACTTCTATATGATATCCTCTTGCAAAATCTAATTTTTTATTGTCAAGCCACCATGGAGAATATACATGCATTCCTCCTACACCATCTTCATTATAAATCTTTCTATCTATTAATTCTGGAATAAATGCCATCATATCACCACCCGTAGAATCATGTAAATACTTTCCAATTAAATCACTGGTATTTCCCAATCCATTTGGATGTTGTTTAGATTTAGAATTCAATAGAATTCGAGCAGAACTACATGCAGAAGCAGCTAAGACAACAACTTTTCCTTTTAATTTATATTCTTTATTATCTGTTTTATCAATATAAGATACACCAGTTGCTTTGCCTTCCTCATTTGTAGTGACTGTCCTTACCATAGCATTAAGAAACATATCAATTTGACCTCCTGATTTTTGAGCTGGAAATATTAAACAAGAACCTGATGAAAAATCTGCGTATGCCATACAACTCCTAGCACATTGATTACAATAAAAACAAACTCCTCTTTGATCATTAATTCTTTTAGTTAAAATTGACAATCTAGAGGGGATTACTTTAACATTACTTTTTCTAGCTCCTTTCATGTAAAAAAGTTCGTGGAGTCTCGGTTTGGGAGGCGGAAGAAAAAATCCATCAGGATCATTTGACAAATTTTCCTTACTGCCAAAAACACCAATTAATTTATCCACTTTATCGTAATAAGGCTTAACATCTTGATAAGTAATTGGCCAATCATCACCAAATCCATCAATAGATTTTTTTCTAAAATCATCAGGTCCAAACCTTAGCGATATTCTTCCCCAATGGTTAGTCCTCCCTCCTAACATTCTAGATCTAAACCATTTGAATTGAGTGTCTCCTACTTGAGAATATGGTTCTCCTTCTATTTCCCATCCGCCATATGCTTGATCAAAATCTCCGAAAAATCTAGTTGTTCCTCCACCACGTCTTGGAGATTCATATGGCCATTTCATTTGAGTCATTTGGTCTGGGTTGGCAGGATCATAAAATGGACCTGCTTCAACAATAGCTATAGATAATCCTGCTTCTGATAAAATTTTAGTTGCCATTCCTCCACCAGCACCAGATCCAACTATTATAACATCATATTCATTGGGATTCTCTTTTATCTGCATATAATTTAATTAGTTAGAGATATAAAACATTATAAACTTATATAATCTATTGTCTTTTTTGAAAGTTAATTTAAATAAATTATAATTCTAATATTCTAATATTCCTAAATGAAATCACGCCAGGGTGATCTTGAATAGATATTTTACCTGTTTTAAATTTTCCAAAATCACAATTATGCCAAGGTTTTTGATCACAATTATTAAATTTAGTTGGAGCTACCATTGCATCCCATTCTTCTCCGCTTAATGGAAAATTAACTATTTCTTCACCATTGTGAACTACCACTCCTTTGTTAGAATTATGATCTATTGTAATATCATAAGTATTCCATTCACCTGCAGGTTTTGTAACCCACTTAGAAGGAGCAATCATTCCATATAAAGCACCTGCTTGTGTTAAAGGTCCATCCGGCATCTCAGGGTCTAAAATTTGAATTTCAGGTCCAGTTACAAAAGGAAATTCATATTTCATATCCTCTTTAACTCCCCAAAAAAATCCACTATTAGACCTAGGACTTACTTTCCATTCTAAATGGATTTTAAAGTTTGTATAATCCTTATCACTTACTAAACTTTTATCACCCTTTCCCTTTGCATTAGCAGATGTGAAAGTTAAAACCCCATTATTGATATCCCATCCTGACTTTTTTCCATCATCTTGAAAATAATGCCACCCTTCCATTGTATTTTCTTGAATTAAAGAAACCCAGTCATTACTTGGGGAGGATTCCATCAGATTTTCAAGAGGAATAGCTTTAATCTGTTTTTTAGAATTGTTATTGCAACTTAAAATAAAAAAAGAAGTAATAATTAATAAGCAATTTATTGTTTTCATAGAACTAATATATTTATATAACGATAAGATAATTAAAAATTTATACCAAACATAAAATAATTTCTTTTAAAAAATTTTTTATAAATCCCAACCAGGTCTCCTCACTCTTCCCACAAATTTATTTGCTAAATCAAAATTTGTAATTCTAGTATTTTCTCCATCCCAAAGAAGTTTTTTTCTACCTATAAAATCTGTTCCATCTTTAATCATGTAGCTCCTTAAAGCTATATTCCCTATTAAAACTGTTTCTGTGAAAGGTCCTGCATATTCAATTGGTGCTGTTAACTTTTTATATTCTTTACTTCCATAACCTCCTTTAATTGCATCAATCCATTCTTTATGATGAATGTGATCTAATCCATTATTTTTATTATATATTTTATCAGTATTTAAATGCAATGTTTTTTTGCCTTTTCTATATAATTTTGGGTTTAATCCATAAACTCCTGAACTAATAACTCCCTCTTTTCCTATTATTAATACCCCATTTGTATTCCCTTTTTCACCCAAATAATCTTCTGCAGGTATAACTTCAGGTCTAGGTGGAATAATCCCGCCATCCATCCAAACTAGCTCTAAATCAGAGTTGGTTTTATTGTTTTTTTTAAAATGAAGAGTTACAAGTGATGCTGCCGGAGGACCTTCAGGATAATAATTTGGACTCCACATTTTTTCATAAATCTTAGCAACACTACATTCAACATCTTTAGGATAACCTAAATTTAAAGCTTTAACAGGTAAATCTAGAATATGACAACCCATGTCTCCAAGTGCTCCAGTTCCATAGTTCCACCATCCTCTCCAATTAAAAGGATGAAATTCTGGTCTGTAAGCCATTTCCTTAGCAGGCCCCAACCATAAATCCCATTCTAAATCTTCAGGTTTACTAGCAGAGGGTTCTGGCATTTTAAAACCTTGCGGCCAAACGGGTCTATCTGTCCATGCATAAACTTTATTAATGTCACCAATTTTTTTTGTGTCTATCCATTCCTTAACTCTTTCAACTCCAATACAGGAACCTCCCTGATTACCCATTTGAGTTATGACCTTATTTTTCTTTGCAGTAATGGTTAACTGTCTGGCTTCTTCTATATTATGAGTTAGAGGTTTTTGAATATAAACATGGAGACCTTTATTCATAGCCCTATTTCCAATCACTCCATGTGTATGATCTGGTGTGCTAATTGTAACAGCATCTAAATCTTTCTCTTTATCTAGAAGTTCATTAAAATCAACATAAAATTTAGCATTAGGATACTTTTTTCTAGATTGAATTACTCCATGTTTCCCTAATGGATGTACATCACATAAAGCAACAACTCTTTCTTTTGACGCCCAAGATTCTCTTATATCTGAACCTTTTCCTCCAGCTCCTATAGCACCAATATTTAATTGATCGCTTGGCGCAACAAACCCAACTCCACCTAAAACATTTCTTGGAACTATAAAAATTCCTGAACCAATAAGCGAAGATTTTTTAATAAAATTTCTTCTAGACTTTTTCTTCATTTTTTTATTTAAAATTTTAAATTATAAAAATTAGCATTTTAAGGTGAATGACAAATTCAAAAAAACAAATTTAATGTTAATTATAAATTCCATAAATTGGAATTTAATTCATTTATTATGAAAAAAATAATTTTCATGTTATTATTTAGTATAATAACACAAAATTTTATTTATTCTCAATCTTTAGAAGATAAAAATGTTTTAGTTGTTTGGGGAGGTTATAAACCACATCAACCAAAACTTTTTGCAAAAAATATAATAAACTGGTTAAAAAAAGAAAAGGCAAATATTCATGAATCTAACAATTTAAATGTTTATTCAAATTATGACTCTTTGATAAAGTTTGATTTAATAATACAATCTGTAACCATGATGAACCTTTCCTCTAAACAAGAAAAAAACTTGACAAATGCTGTAAAAAATGGCGTAGGGATTGCAGGGTCTCACGGAGGACTTGGAGATTCATTTAGAAACAATACTGCCTATCAATTTATGATTGGCGGGCAATTTGTAGAACACCCTGGAGGCAAAGTAAATTTTAAAGTAAGAATGTTGAAAGATCCATTAACAAAAGGCCTTAATGATTTTGAAATTTTTAGTGAACAATATTATTTGCACTACGACCCCAATATTAAAATATTGGCTACAACTAAATATGATGGGAATACTTATCCATGGATAAAAGATGTTGTTATGCCTGTTGCTTGGAAAAAAATGTATGGAAAAGGAAAGGTGTTTTATATTTCAATCGGACACGATCCAAATGAATTTGTTGAATACCCTGAGGGATGGAAACTGTTAACCAGAGGTTTTGAATGGGCTAGTAAAAACTAAAAACTTTTTAAGTTAATTAACTCTTGTTTTGTAATATTCCTCCATTGTCCGCGAGATAAATCTTTTTTGGTAAAATTTGAAAAGAGAACTCTATCAAGTGATATTATTTTATAGTTAAAATCTAATAAAAGTTTTTCTAAATCTTTAATATTATGGATAGATAGTTCTATGCCAATTTCATTTTTATTTGCCCCATCTACATAATTAATTGATTTAATTTTCAATTTATCGTTAAAATCTAAATCTTTGATATTCTTTAAATCTTTTTGCAAAAAATCAACATCTAGTTTTAAATGAAAAATTTGATTTATCAGATTCTTTTTTGCATTTATTTGAATTACAAATTCAGTGTCATTTGAGAGAATAATAAGTCCAGTATGATTTTCTTTTAAAAAATCTAAAGACATTATTCTATTTTCTTCTTTAATAGAAGACAAAAGAGAAAAAACAGTTTTGGAATTTTTTTTTGTGGAAATACAATGAAACCCTTTTGGTTTATTTAAAATAATATACTGCATTTTAACAGGAAATACTTTTCTTCCATCTAACTTCACACTATCCTTTAAAGACACCTTAGAGCCTAATCGAACAATAATTTTATCGTTTACTGATACTCTACCTTGACTTATGTAATCATCTGCTTGTCTTCTGTTACAAAAGCCTGAATTTGAGATAAATTTGTTTAATCTAATTGTATTTTGGGTTGTCATAATTTAAGAATCAAAATCCGTGCAAGATAATACTAAAAAGCCCTATAATAATTAAGACTTTTAAAGAATTGTGTAATGTTTCATAATATTTATTATCATTAAATTTCCATAATAAATAAAGAAATGGAAAGAAAAATGGTATTGAAAAAAAATAGAAATAAACCATTAAAGAAATGTCGTAATTTATAATTAAATTAAAACAAATTGCTATTACTAAAAGAACATAAATTGTTATATAACTTTTGGTCAATTTGTCACCATATATTACTGGGATGGTAAGGTAATTCATTGTAAAGTCTCCTTTTAAATTTTTTAAATCCTTTATTAATTCCTTAATTAATATCACAAAAAAAAGAAACGAAGCATGTGTAATTATTTCCATTGAAAAATTCTTATAATAAAGACTAATCGCAAAGAATGGAGCAATAACTAATAGTACTGAAAAAAAATTTCCAATAAATGGATATTTACTTATTTTAATAGAATAGATAAAAATTCCTAATATGTAAAAACTAAAGAAAAGCAATGCTTTAAAAGAAACTAGAGCAGAAAAAATCAATGCGAGAATATTTAAAAAAACATAAACAAATAATTTTGTCCTGCCAGAAATTTCTTTTTCCAAAATAGTTTTTAGTGGTCTGTTTATTAAATCCTTATCCGAATCATAAAAATTATTAATTATATATCCAGCTGATATAGAAGATGAAGAAGAAAGAGCTATAAACCATATATTATAATCTAATATAACAGAAATAACATAATTGGAATTCGAAAAAATAAATATTGAAGAAACTAATTGAGCGAATATCATGAATATGACATTGTAGCCCCTTACTACAGAAAATAAGCTCAATATTTTTATTAAAATTTTCTTGTTGAAAAAAGAAAAAGACATTGAAATTAAAAATTATAGACGACCTCTAGTTTATAATCTTTCAATGCAGATTTTGCTTTTTTAAAATCTTCAGAGAAACCTAAAATATAACCACCACCTCCAGATCCACATAATTTTAAAAAATAGTCATTTGATTCAATACCTTTAGCCCAAATATTGTGGAAATTTTTTGGGATCATAGGCTTAAAATTATCTAGAACAACTTTTGATAAATTTCTAATATCTAAAAAAAGTGATTTAAAATTTCCTTCTAAAAAATTATCAACACAAGAATCCGTAATTCTAATAAAATCTTCTCGAATTATTTTACTATAATTTTTATTTTTCATAGAGTTAAAAAAAATATCTACCATAGGAGCAGTTTCACTAGACTTACCACTATCTAATAAAAAAACAGTTCCTTTTCCTGTCGAAGATTGAAATGGGATTCCAGTTGTTTCAATTTGATTTTTTGAACGAATTAATATTGGTAAACTCAGGTAGCTATTTAATGGATCTAGTCCAGAAGATTTACCATGAAAATGAGATTCCATTTTAGAAAAAATATTTTTCAAAATTATAATTTTGTCTTTGGTTAAATTTTCCAAAACAGTAATCTTATTTTCTGCATAACGGTCATAGAAGGCTGCGACTAAAGCACCACTACTTCCTATTCCATATCCTTGGGGAATTGTGCTGTCAAAGTACATTCCTTTTGAAAGATCATCATTCATTTTATTAAAATCAAAAAGAACAATCGAATTATCTATTTTCAATAAATAATCTCTAAAAATTGAAAGATTTTCGTTTGATTCCTTTACAATCTCAATTCTTAAATCTCCTAACTTTAATCCTCCTTTATAAAAATTATAGGGAATTGAAAGTCCTTTAGAGTTTTTTATAATACCATACTCGCCAAACAATAAAATCTTTGAATAGAATAAAGGCGCGCTCATTTTATAAAATTACAATTTTAATGGTCCAATCCCAATCATGTCATTTATAAATTGTCCTGATTCACAAAATTTGATTAATTTATTTCTGATAAATTCCTGAATAGGATCATATTCTTTTTTTGGATAAATCAAATGAATATTTGCTCCAGCATCTAAAGTGAAGCATATTTTTGAATCATTTTCTTTTCTATATTTCCAAATTAAATTTATAATTTTTATAGTATTAGGTTTAAGTAATATATAATATGGATCTGAAGTCATCATCATAGCATGAAGAGATAAAGCTTCTAATTCAACTACTTTAATAAACATATCATAATCACCCCTTTCTAATGCGTTTTTTAGATTTTTTAAACTAATTTTAACTTGGTTCAAACGATCATTTGAGAAACTATGACCTTCCATTAAATGATGACCCATTGTACTGGAAACTTCTTTTTTTTCTTTATCAACAATTAAAACTGTATCACAAATTTCCTTATAAACATCATGAATTTTATTTGGATAATTCATTGCATATAAATCACTACTAAAATCAAAAAAGTCTGATCTTCCCCATATAGAAAAAAACCCTAAAATACTTCTACATGCACTTCCTGAACCAAGTCTTGCAATAAAAGAAGCTTTTTTTAAAAAAAACTTATCATCAATGGATGGGTTTAATTCCTTCTCGATATCCATTATACAGAGAGATAATGCACTATATGAAGAAGCTGATGAAGCAATTCCACTGCTATGTGGAAAAGAATTCCTAGACTCAATTTTTAATTCAAGATTTGATAGATAAGGACAATATTTTTCAATCTTGATAAAAAATTGTCTTAATTTCTTTTCAAAACTAGGATTGTTTTCTCCCTCAAACAAAAAACTAAATTCTAGCTTGCTAACTTTTTTAGTTTGATATGAAATTTTTGTTTGAGTAAAACAATTTTTCAATGTAATACTTATCGACGGGTTTAATGGAATCTGGTTATTTTTTTTGCCCCAATATTTTATTAATGCAATATTACTGGGAGATCTCCATTCAGAGGCACCACTAATAGTTTGAAAATTGTTTGAATTAAATATAAAATCATTTATCATTCTATTGACTTTATAGTTGAACCTTCATATTTTCGTTTAGAACCATCAAAACCTTCAATTCCAGTAACTGTTGTATATCTTAAAATATTTTTTTTATTAGGGTAAATAATTTTAAAAGCAGCTTGACACATTAGAGTGGCTTCATGAAAACCACATAAAATTAATTTTAATTTACCTGGATATGTATTTATATCTCCAATTGCAAAAATTCCCGGAATATTTGTTTGATAATCTAAAGCATTATTAACACAAATTGAATTTTTTCTTATTTCAAGGCCCCAATTTGATATTTTATCCAATTTGGGAATTAAACCAAATAGGGGAATAAAAAAATCTGTGTTCATTTCTTTTTCTTCATCATTTATTTTTATTCTGACACTTTCTAATTTTTTTTCTCCTCTTAACCCAATTACTTCTCCAGGTGTAATAACATCAATTAAAAAATTATTTTTTAATTTTTGAACTTTTTCAATTGAATCAAAAGCACCTCTGAATTCTGTTCTTCTATGAACTAATGTGACTTTTCTTGTAATTTTTTGTAATTCAATAGTCCAATCTAATGCAGAATCCCCACCACCAGAAATTATAATATTTTTATTTTTAAATACTTTTGTATCTTTAATCATATACTCTACTCCATTTCCTTCATATTTATTTATGTTCTTTATATGAGGTTTCCTTGGATCAAAACTTCCAAGTCCTCCAGCAATAGCAATAACTTTTGCATTATGAATAGTTCCCTTATCAGTTATCACATTAAATGAGCCATCTTTTTGTTTTTCTAAATCTTTAGCAGACTCAGATAAAGTATAACCTGGTTTAAATGGCTTAATTTGTTGTAATAAATTATTTATAAGTTTTCCAGCTAAAATTTCAGGAATAGCTGGAATATCAAAAATTGGTTTTTTTGGATATATTTCTGCACATTGTCCTCCAGGTTTTGCTAATGCATCAATTATATGACATTTTAAACCTAATAAGCCCGCTTCAAAAACTGTAAACAAACCTGTGGGACCTCCCCCAATGATTAAAATGTCCGTTTTGATTATTTTCATTTATCTATTCTACACTAATAACTTTTTTAATTTGAGGAGCATGTTTTTTAATGGTCATCTCTACCCCATTTTTTAAAGTCATCTGGTTTACAGTACAACTAACGCAATTCCCCATTAATTGAACCTTAACAATATTATCTTTAATTGATAATAGAGCTATGTCTCCACCATCAGATAAAAGAAAAGGCCTTATTTCTTCTAATGCAGATTCTACTTTTTTTGTTAATAAATTTTTATTCATAATAATTATTTTATAGCTGAGCAGCCTGACATGGTTCTTATTTTTACAACTTCAGTTGGTGGAAGTTTTTTATTTCGTAATAATAGCTCAGAAATCATATTTTTTGTTATTGTATTAAAAGCATTCTCAATAATTGAGTTCTTTTGAAGAGAAGCGGGTCTGCCTATATCGCCAGCTTCTCTAATACTCTGAATTAAAGGCACTTCACCTAAAAAAGGAACTTTTAAATCAATTGATAAATTTTTTGCACCTTCCTTTCCAAATAAATAATATTTATTTTTTGGTAATTCTTTAGGAGTAAAATAAGCCATATTTTCTATAATTCCCAAAACTGGAACATTTATATTTTTTTGCTTAAACATTGAAACACCTTTTCTTGCATCAACAAGAGCTACATTTTGTGGAGTACTAACTACGACAGATCCTGAAATTGGCAATGATTGCATGATACTTAAATGAATATCACCAGTTCCGGGAGGCAAGTCTATTAATAAAAAATCTAAGGTTCCCCAATCCGAATCAAATATCATTTGTTTTAATGCTTTAGAGGCCATTGGTCCTCTCCAAATTACTGCTTGATCAACTTTTGTAAAAAATCCAATAGATAAAATTTTAACACCAAAATTTTCTATGGGCTTCATTTTAGATTTGCCATTAATTTTCACAGCAAGAGGTTTATCTTGTGCTACATCAAACATGAGGGGAATTGAAGGGCCATAAATATCAGCATCTAAAATTCCTACAGAAAAACCCATTTTATTCAAAGTAATTGCCAAATTGGCTGTAACTGTTGATTTTCCAACACCACCTTTCCCTGATGAAACTGCTATTATATTATTAACATTTTCTAAAACTTCATTCTCATTAAAAATAGTTTCATTTAATATTCTAGCAACTTTAAAATTAATTTTTATTTCAAAATTTTGTTTGTATTGAGAAATAATGGCATTCTTAATTAAAGATTTTATATAATTTTTTGATTGTAATGTAGGATTTGTGATTTCTAAATCAATAATAATTTCTTTATCAAAAACTACAACATTAATAACTGAATTATTTGATATAATATCTAATTTTTCGCCTTTAAGATGAACAGTTTTTAAAAGAGATGAAATTTTATCTTTTGTTGGTTTCAAAATCAAATTAATTTTAATTGCAAATATAAGCTTATGAATACAATTATTTTAATTCAAATGATGGGTCCCAAAAAATATTTATAAAATTTACAATCTTATCATTTTTAATTTCAATACCCTCACTTTCTAATAATTGCTTCATCAGATTATTACCAAAAAAATGATTTTTACCACTTAAAAGTCCTATTCTATTAACAACTCTATGTGATGGTATATCTTTAATAACGTGAGAAGCATTCATAGCCCAGCCAACAACTCGTGCACTTTTTTTAGTTCCTAAATAATTTGCTATTGCACCATACGTCGAAACCCTTCCATAGGGTATTTTATTAACTACAGAATATACCTTTTTAAAAAAATCTGATTTTTTTTTAGTCATTTTTATAATTAAAACTAAAACTTAAATAAGAGATATTTTTATTCTCTTCTAAAAATAATTTTTCATAATGAGTTTTAATATCTAGAACCTCCATAGGTGCATTATTGTTCTTATAGATATCATGATTAGAAAATAGAGGCTTAATATTTGAATTTTCTAATAAACCTAATGTATATCCGTGAAGAAATTCACTATCAGTTTTAAGGTGAATTACACCATTTTTATTTAAGATTTTTTTATAAAGTTCTAAAAAAACAGGGTTTATTAAACGATGTTTTCTTCTTTGAAACTTTATTTGAGGGTCTGGAAAAGTTAACCAAATTTCATGAATTTCATCATTTCCAAAAACATATTCAAGCAATTCAATTTGCGTTCTTAAAAAAACTACATTTTCTAATTTTTCATCTATTGCGGTTTTTGCTCCTTTCCAAAATCTTGCTCCTTTGATATCTATTCCTATATAGTTTTTATTAGGATTTAGTTTAGCTAAATTAACTGTATATTCACCTTTTCCACATCCAAGTTCTATAATTATTGGGTTATTATTTTTAAAATATAAGGAATTCCATTTGCCTTTTAGTTTAAAAAAATTTGAAATTAATTTTTTTCTATTTGGCTGAATTACATTTGAAAAACTTTCGTTTTCTATGAATTTTTTTAATTTATTTTTACTTCCCAACTAATAATTATTTAAGAATAAAACAAACTTAAAAATAATTAATTTGATTTTTCTAAAGTAAAGGAAAATTCAGAACCTACACCATAATCACTTTCTACATATAGCTTTTCATTATGAGCATCTACTATATGCTTAACAATTGCTAGGCCTAAACCAGAGCCTCCCGTTATTCTGTTACCTGAATTATCTACTCTATAAAATCTTTCAAAAAGTCTATTAAAATGAATTTTTTGAATACCACTACCATTATCAGTAATTCTAATGATGATTTTATTTTCAGTAATGCTTTCAATTGTAACTTCAGAAGTTCCAGATTCTTTTCCATATTTAACGGAATTCTCTATTAAGTTTGTTAAAACTTGATGAATTTTTTCTTGGTCAGCAATAACATTAACTGATTTAAATTTTGAGTCCAAGGAAAAAGAAATTCCTTTTTTATTAGCTTGAATTTCTAACATTTCAAAAACATTATTTACTAATGAAATAATATTAAAAGTTGATTTTTCTAATTTTAAATCGTCAGACTCAAGCTTTGTTATTAAGTCTAGATCTTTGACAATAAAGATCAACCTTTCTATTGATTTTTCAGCAATTTTAAGATACTTTAAATTAACATTTTTATCTTTTAAGGCGCCATCAATTAGAGTTAACAAATAGCTTTGTGATGTAAATAAAGGGGTTTTCAACTCATGTGCTAAATTTCCAATAAAATCTCTTCTGAAATTTTCTTTTTCCTTCATCGATTTAATTTCGGTCTGACTTTCTTTTGAGAACCTCTTAAGTTGCTCAACTAATTCGCCCATGTTAGTTGAAACTAAAACATCCTCTGTTTCTTGCTGATTAGGCACTAAATCATTGTATAAGTTTCTTATTTTTTTAAATACAAAAGATTCTAAATAAAAATAAATTATAAAAAAATAAAGGGTAAATAACATAATTGTCAAAATCAATAATTCTACTACGTTATTAACCAATAATAATGATATATTAGAACTATATGCATTAAACAAATAAATTGCTATTAGGGTAATAACAGATAATATAATTGACAATACAAGAGCCTGAAGCTTAGATTTATTGAATGATGGCATAAAGTCATTGAGTGAACTTATAGCCCACCCCTTTTATAGTTTTAAAATACGAATCTCCGATTTTTTCTCTTAATTTTCTAATATGAACATCAATTGTTCTGTCACCGACTATTACTTGAGAACCCCATACACTATTCATGATTTCATCACGAGTGAAAACTTTTCCTGGTTTAGAAGCTAAAAGAAATAATAATTCGAATTGTTTTCTAGGGAGAGTTAAATCTTGTTTATCTTTTACAATTTTATATTCATTTCTGTCTATAACCAAATTATCCATCTCTAATTTTAGAGTTTTATTTTTTCCATAATTTATTCTCTTTAAAATTGAGGCAATTTTTTTTAATAAAATTTTAGGTTTTACAGGTTTTGAAATATAGTCATCTCCACCAGCATCAAAAGCTGCTATTTGAGTAAAGTCTTCACTTCTAGCACTTAAAAAAATTATCATAGTATTATCTAACGAAGGAATTCCCTTGATTTGAGAACAGGCTTCAATTCCATCCATTTCTGGCATCATGATATCTAATAAAATAATTTGTGGAATAAATAATTTGGCTTTTTTAATTGCTTCCTTTCCATTAGCAGCACTCTTAACTTCATATCCAGCTAAAGAAAGGTTATACCTTAAAATTTCTACAATATCAGGATCATCATCGACAACTAAAATCTTAGGAAGAATAGACATTTCAATAATTTTATTCAAAATTAATTATAATTATATTTTAAATATATTACTCAACAATAAGTTAATAAAAGCTCAAAATTAAATTTACAACGTAATTTAATAGTGTATTGATTAAATTTGAAATTAAAAATTTGAATCCATTTAAAATTAAATCTGAATTAGACTTTAAATCAAAGGCGATTGCTTTATTTAAAAAGCAATACAATAATAATTTAGTTTATAATCAATACTGTAAGTTATTGAAAATAAAATCAACAGAAGTTAAAGAATTAAATCATATTCCATTTTTACCAATTCAGTTTTTTAAAACTCATAAAATTGTTTCTAATAAAAATAAAATTTCACATATTTTTAAAAGTAGCGGAACAGAAGGAAATAAAAGTATAAACTATGTCTCTAATATTGATAATTATATTAAAAGTTTTAGAAGATGTTTTGAAATGTTTTATGGTCAAATAAAAAATTATGTTTTTTTAGGGCTTCTACCTTCTTATATAGAACAAAAAAATTCTTCCCTTGTTTTTATGGTTGATAATTTTATTAAAACATCTAATCATAACGAAAGTGAATTTTACTTAGATGACTATAAAAAATTATTCTCCGTTTTAAAAAAGGCAAGAAACGAAAAGAAAAAAATAATTCTTTTTGGGGTTAGTTACGCTTTACTAGATTTTGCTAAAAAATATCCTATTACAATAAAAGATTCAATTGTTATTGAAACTGGAGGAATGAAAGGAAGAAAAAAGGAAATAACTAGAGATGAGCTTCATTTTAATCTAAAAAAAGGGTTTGGCACAAAACATGTTCACTCAGAGTATGGGATGACAGAATTATTCTCTCAAGCTTATTCTTTTAAAAATGGAAAGTTTCAGAATCCACCTTGGATGAAAACACTTATAAGAGATATAAACAATCCTCTAATGGTTTCAATTATTGGCAAAGGGGCTATAAATATAATTGACCTTGCAAACGAACATTCTTGTGCTTTTATAGCTACTGATGATATGGGAGAAGTTTTTAAAAATCAATCTTATACAGTAAGTGGAAGACTTACCGAAACTGAAATAAGAGGTTGTAACTTAATGTTTAATTACAATTAGAAAATAATTCTTTTTTCCTCTTTGTGCTAAAATGTATTTATCACATATCAAATTTGATATTGATAATCTATCCGTATCCTTTATTTTATCCTTATTAATTGAAATAGAATTTTCTTTAATAGCTCTGTTAATTTCTGATTTTGAGGATAGAAACCCTGCTTTATAAAGAAATTCTTGAATAATTGGATTAGTATTTAGATATTTTAAAGATACTTTAGTCTGGGGAACACCAGAAAAAACATCTAAAAAAGTCTTTTCATCTAATAAACTTAGGTCATTAGATGTTGATTTTCCAAACAAAATATTAGATGCAATAATTGCCTTTTCTAAATCATCATCAGAATGAACTAGTCTAGTCAAGTCTGAAGCAATTATTTTTTGTAATGATCTATGATGGGGGTTTTTCTTGTGTTCTTTTATAAATTTTTGAATTTCCTCTTTAGAATAAAAAGTAAATATTTTAATGTACTTAATAGCATCATCATCAGTAATGTTAAACCAATATTGATAAAATTTGTATGGGGATGTTCTGTTTTTATCAAGCCAAACATTACCCTCCTCCGTTTTTCCAAATTTAGTGCCGTCAGTCTTAGTAATTAAAGGGCATGTTAAAGCAAAAACCTTTTTGCCTGTTTTTTTCCTAATTAACTCCGTTCCACTTGTAATGTTTCCCCATTGGTCACTTCCTCCCATTTGAAGAATACAATCTTGGTTTTTGAATAAATGATAAAAATCATAAGCCTGTATAATTTGATATGTAAATTCTGTGAAAGACATGCCTTCTTTTGAGTCTTTACTCAGTCTCTTTTTAACAGAATCCTTAGCAACCATGTAATTTACAGTCAAGTGTTTTCCAATATCTCTTATAAAATCTATAAGCTTAATACTTTTAAACCAATCGTTATTATTACAAATAGCAGCAGCATTTTTATCTTTTGAATCAAAATTTAAAAATTTTGTAAGCTGAGATTTTATTCCATTAATGTTTTTTTCTAGATCAGCCTCACTTAATAAATTTCTTTCAGCCGATTTTCCAGATGGATCTCCTATCATTCCAGTTGCACCGCCTATTAAGACTATAGGTTTATGTCCTGATTTCTGGAAATGCATTAATATTAAGATCTGTACAAGACTTCCTATATGCAGTGAATCAGCTGTAGGATCAAAACCAATATAACCTGATGATGAACTTTCTAATAATTTTTCTTCACATCCAGGAATAATGTCTTGAAGCATTCCCCTCCAACGTAGTTCATTAATAAAGTTCTTTGACATAATACAAATTTTAACAAATATATACCTCTAAAATAAAAGAAAAAAGTAATTCAAAAAATAGTACATTAGAGTTATGATTTTAGTAACAGGCGGAACAGGTCTAGTTGGGTGTCATTTATTATTTTTACTAGTAAACAATAATAAAAAAGTTTTAGCCCTAAAAAGAAAGAGCAGCAATTTAGAAAATGTAAAAAAAGTTTTTTCTTCATACTCTAAAAATCACAAGGAATTATTTAATAAAATAAATTGGATAGATGGAGATATTAATGATTTAGAAAGTCTTTCAATTGCTTTTAAAAATATCAACGAAGTATATCATTGTGCAGCATTCATTTCCTTTGATAAAAAAGATTTGAAATCTATGCAAAAAATAAATATTGAAGGAACTGCTAATATAATTAACTGCGCTTTAGATTTTAAAATTCAAAAATTATGTTACGTTAGTACAGTCGCTGCAATTGGTTTAAGCACAAGTAAATTTACTGATGAAAATACTGAATGGATAGATAGTAAAAATCCATATGCTCAAACAAAAAAAAGTGCAGAAATGGAAGTCTGGAGAGGTATATCAGAAGGTTTAAATGCTGTGATTGTAAATCCCGGGGTAATAGTTGGAAGTGGTTTTTGGAAAAGAGGAAGCGGAGCTTTTTTTACTCAAATAAGTAGAGGAATGAATTATTATCCTATGGGGAAAACTGGTTTTATTTGTGTTAAAGATGTTGTTAAAATAATGTATGAACTAATGGAAAAAAATATATTTTCTGAAAGATTCATTCTGGTGGCTGAAAATTGGTCTTTCAAAGAATTTTTTACAAAAGTAAGTCTCTCTTTAAATCTAAATCCTCCAAAGAAACAAGCTGGAAAGATTTTGATGGAAATAGCTCTTATATATGATTTTATTGTAAGTAAAATAAAAGGAAAAAGAAGAAGATTAAATAGAGCTTCTATAGAATCATCTAATTCTTCTACTCATTATTCTAACTCTAAAATTTCATCAAAAATTAATTACAATTTTAAAAAAATTGAGAAATCAATTGAAGAAACTTGTTTAATATTTAAAAATCAATTTAATTGAAATTTTTTAATGAATCTATTCTTTTTTTAGTATGAATTTCCAAATCTTTAGAGAGAGAATCTTTCAGAAGTTTTAACTTTATTTCTAGTTTTGAATATATTCTTAAATATAGCTTAGGATTTGACGCATAATAAAAATTACTTTCAGAAAAAATTGTCGAATCAATTTTATGCTTTTTAAATAGTAATGTATCCTTAATATTGTAATAATTTAATTCAGATCTATTTCTAAAAGCTCTACTTGAATTAATTATATTAATATCAAATAAAAAGTTTACCATTTGTTCCTCAGACATTAAGTTTTGAGGTACGTTCTTTTCTTTATTACTACATGAAAATAGTGTTGTTAAGACTAACAGGATAATTGTTTTTTTCATCTGTTAAATATTAATTTTTTACCATGTAACACTGGATCAAACTTTCCATTATTATATGCCAACTTACCATTAATAAAAGTATGTGTGACTTTTGAATCAAATACATAATTTTCAAATGGTGACCAATTGCATTTATATAGAATATTATTTTTTTCCACTTTCCAAGACTTATTTAAATCAATTAATACTAAATCTGCAAAATACCCCTTTCTAATATATCCCCTATTTTTAATTTGAAATAAATCAGCAGGATTATGACACATTTTAGTTACAATTTTTTCTAAAGTAATTTTATTATTAAAATAATGCTGTATCATTGAAACTAATCCATGTTGAATTAGTGGTCCACCTGATGGACATTCCAAATATTTTTTTGATTTTTCTTCAATTGTATGTGGAGCATGATCAGTTGCAATTACATCTATTTTATCATTATTCAAAGCTTCCCATAGCGCTTCTCTATCATGTTTTGTCTTTATAGCTGGATTCCATTTTATTAATGATTGTTTTTCATTATAATCTTCATCAGAAAACCATAAATGATGAATACATACTTCTGAAGTAATTTTTTTATCTTTTAAATAGATATCATTCCTAAATAAAAGAGATTCGCTTTTAGTAGATAAATGAAAAACATGAAGTCTAGCTCCAGTCTGTTTTGCCAATTTTATAATTTTTATTGTTGATTCTAAACAAGCTTCTTCAGATCTAATTTTAGGGTGGTATTTAAAAGGAATATCATTTCCATACTTAGATTTATAATGATTTAAATTTTTATTTATAATTTTTTCATCTTCACTGTGTACTGCAATTAAAAGATCTGTTTTTTCAAAAATTTCTTTTAGTACATTTTGATCATCAACTAACATATTTCCAGTTGATGAACCTAAAAACAGTTTTAATGCAGCTACATTTTTAGTATCTAGTTTTTTAATTTCTTCAATGTTATCATTTGTTCCGCCAAACATAAAAGAGTAATTAGCATATGAATTATTTTTAGCTATTTCAAATTTATTATCAAGATCATTAATCGTTGTGGTTTGTGGAATTGTATTTGGCATCTCAATAAAAGATGTGACCCCTCCAGCTATTGCTGCCTTTGATTCTGAATTAATAGTAGCTTTATGAGTTAATCCTGGCTCTCTAAAATGCACTTGATCATCAATTACACCAGGAATTAAAACTTTATTACTTGCATCTATTAATTTGTATTGACTTTCAAATGGAATATTGTGTGCTATATCACTTATAAAATCTCCTTTTATTAAAATATCAGATTTAAATATTTTACCTTCATTAATTATCTTAGCATTTTTTATCAATATATCTGACATTATTTTTTGTTGTTTTTATAAAAGTAACTTAAGATTTTTAATTTAATTAATCCAAAAACAGCTTCAAATATTATATTTCCATTCATTTTAGATTCCCCATGAATTCTATCTTTAAAAATTATTGGAATTTCCAAGATTCTAAAGTTATTTTTATAAGCCTTAAACTTTAGTTCTATTTGATATGCATAACCATTAAAAAGAATTGATTTTAAATCAATTTTATGTAAAACTTCTTTTTTGTAACCAACAAAACCAGCAGTTGCATCATAAACAGGTAAGCCAGTTATTATTCTTGAATAAACAGAAGCACCATATGAAAGTATTATTCTACTTAATGGCCAATTAATAACATTTATTCCTTTAACATATCTTGATCCAATAATAACATCACAATTTGAATTATCAAGTTCATTTTGCATTCTAACTAAGTCTTCTGGATTATGAGATAGATCTGCATCCATTTCAAAAATATAATTGTAATCCCTATCTAAGGCCCAATTAAACCCATGTGTATAGGCCTTTCCCAAGCCTTCTTTTTTAATTCTAGATTCCAAAAAAATTCTCGTTTTATATGTATTAGTATATTCATTAACAACTTTAGCAGTTCCATCAGGTGAATTATCATCAACGATTAATACATGAAAAAAAACCGATAGATTTATAATTTTGTTTAAAAGAATAGAAATATTCTCAAATTCATTATAAGTAGGGATAATAACTATAGATTTAGACATCATTATATTTTATACAAAAATACAGTTTTAATAAAGTAATAAATATACTTTCAATTCAATAGACTAAAATAATGCTAATTTTGAATTGTGAATGGATTAATTTTTTAATTATAATTTATGGAAGATTGGATAAAAATTCTAATAATTATATCAACTTTTTTAATTCTTTGGGCAAGAATAATAGGTGGAGAAAAAATTCAATATTTAATTAGATTTTGGAATATACATAGATATTTTATTTATAAATCAGGTTATACAATACCTATTTTTAATAGCGTAAATATTTTATTTTTTTTCTTAAGAATTACACTTTTTTCAATTTTTATATCTATATACTTTTTCCCTGAAAAATTTTCAGAGTTTCAATTATATAATTTTTTTATTATTTCTGGATTAATCACAATCTATATTTGTTTAAAATTTTCAATTGAAAAAATTTTATCAATAATACTAAATTATAGAAACCATTTAATTGAAATTAACAGATACAGAATTGGATTTAAAAACCTTATTGTAGTTCATTTATACTTTTATTTACTCTTACTAATTTTTAATTCAATTTCATATAATTTAACAATATTAATAAGCTTTGTATTATTTTTTAATTATCTATTATTTTCTTCATATTATATCTATAAAAAATCTTTCAATAGAACCTATAAATATCTATTTTATTTTATTTTGTACCTTTGCACGTTCGAAATAGCACCAGCATTTTTTTTATTCTGGTATGCATTTAAATTTTGAATTATATGAAGGTAAAATCTATTTTAGTTTCTCAACCAAGTCCAACAATTGAAAATTCACCTTATTATCAATTAAAAACTAAAAGAAAAGTAAAAATTGATTTCATCCCTTTTATCCATGTTGAAGGAGTTAGTGCCAGGGAAGTTCGTCAACAAAAAATTGATTTATCTAAATTTTCAGCTATTATATTAACCAGCAGGAATGCAATAGATCATTTTTTTAGAGTGGCTGAAGAAATGAGGTTTCCAATTCCTAATGCTCTTAAATACTTTTGCTTATCAGAGGCTGTAGCATTCTATTTGCAGAAATATGTTGTTTACAGAAAAAGAAAAATTTATGTGGGTACCAGAACCTTTGATGACTTATCATTGCAAATAGCCAAATATAATGAAGAAAGTTATTTGATTCCTTGTTCTAATGCATTATCCCCAGTTATTCCTAAAAAATTGAATGATCTAGGTGTCAAATGGGTTCAGGGCACTTTTTATAAGACAGTTATTAGTGATCTTTCTAGTTTAAAAAATGTTTACTACGATGTTTTAGTTTTCTTCAGTCCTTCAGGAATAGAATCTTTATTTTCAAATTTTCCCGATTTTCAACAAAATGACACTAGAATAGCAGCCTACGGAAATTCAACAGTGAAAGCAGCTAAAGATGCAGGGTTAAGGATTGATATTTCTGCACCTGCTCCAAAAGTTTCATCAATGTCTAGAGCATTAGACATCTATATAGAAAAAGTTAATAAAAAATAGACTTTCCTTAATCTACAATCTACTTTTAAAGGTTTTAATAAATTTATCAAAATCTTCTTGAGATGTTATCGATTTATATTTATCCTTTTTAAAAAGCTCTAGATATATTTCAAGCTGCTTAGGAATTAAATAGCCTCTTATAGGAGTAATTAAATTCATCTTGTCATCAAAAAAAAGAGTGGTAGGATATGCATTTATTCCTAAAAATTGAGTGAACTGATGAGATGAATTCCTTGTCTGAGATTTACTTTCATCATATCGAATATTTTCAAACTTTCTTCCCATAAAATTTATTTCCTCATTACCCTCTCCATTAAATTTTACAGCATAATAATGTTTATTAATATAACCTGCAATAAACTTATTCTGAAAAGTATTTTTTTCCATTAATTTACAAGGACCACACCAATTAGTGTAAACATCCATGATTATATTTTTTGGTAAAGTTTTTTGAGCTTCCATAGCTTTCTCAAAACTGATCCAATTAATTTCTTGTGAAAAATTAACAAAAAACCCTAAAAAAAATATCAAAAATAAACTGCTATTTAATTTAAACATTAGAAAAATAATAAAAATTATTCTGCATTATGAACAAGTCTTTTTAATGGTTTTAAAATTAATATAACTAAAAGACCAAAAATTGAGCAGAAAATTGTTATTCCAGTAAATGTCCAATAATCTCCCACTTCACTGGCATTTTCGCCAATTATTCCAGCAACTTTATTACCTAGACCAGTAGCAGCAAAATAAGCTCCCATCATAAAAGCACCCCAACGTGCTGGAGCTAACTTAGTTATAAAAGAAAGAGCTACAGGAGAGGCACATAACTCTCCAATTGTATGAAAAAAGTAAGCCAATACTAACCAATACATAGCTGATTTTTTTATAATTTCTCCTGAAGAATCATAAGTAACTTCATTTGAAGCAATAGACATAAAGAAAAAACCAAATCCCATAATAATTACACCTAAAGCCATTTTAAAAAGTGAAGAATGTTCATATCCTGATTTTTTCCACCAAATCCAGAAAGAGCCAACTAAAGTTGCAAAAATTAAAATAAAAGTTGCATTAACAGACTGAAACCAACTGGCAGGAACCATAAAAGATCCTAGAGCTAAATCTGTTTTTTGAGATGCATATAAATTCATTAAACCTCCTGCTTGTTCAAACGATCCCCAAAAAACTATAACTATTAAAAATGCTAAGTAAGTAACTATTATTCTATCTTTTTCTATCTTATTTCCATCATTATATACTACAATTGCAAATCCAACAGCAAATGCAATTCCAATTAAAAGCAAACCATAATCCCAAACTCCATTTAATCCTAAGTATAACCCAATAATCGCAGTTAGAGAAAACCCTAATAAAGAATTAGTTTTTTTAAAAATCTGTAAAAACAAATTGTCTGATTTCTTATTATTTGAAGTTTCTAATTCAACCTTATTTCCAACATGAACTAAATATTTTTGTCCCTTCCAATAACCTAATTGTCCAATAGCCATTCCAATGCCTGCTAATCCAAAACCATAATGCCAATTATAAGTTTCACCAATATATCCTACAAGAAGAGCGGAAACAGCAGCACCAATATTAATTCCCATATAAAATATATAAAACCCCATGTCTCTTTTATTATGATCCGTTTTACTGTAAAGTCCACCTACCATGGTAGAAATATTCCCCTTTAAGCATCCAACCCCCAAAACAATAAATGTCAATCCTGTATAAAATGCCCATAGAGCCTCCACTGCTAAAATTCCGTGTCCAAAACACAATAAAAGTCCACCAATCATAACTGACTTCTTTTGACCCAAATACCTGTCTGCTAAAATTCCTCCTGGTATTGTTGCCAAGTAAACAAACATGGTGTACCATCCATACAACTCAAGAGCTGATCTATCACTCCAGCCCAATCCAGGGTTTACTCCAGATGTTTCTGAAACTAAATAAAGAACAAGTATTGCTCTCATACCATAATAACTAAAGCGTTCCCAAAGTTCTGTAAAGAAGAGATAAAAAAGGCCTATTGGATGTCCAAGAAATGTTTTCTGCAGTAATTCATTTTGATCATTCATATATTATTATTTTAATTTAATTATTTTTTTTCCGTGATAATATTTTCCTTGAATTAAAGAATGTAATTCATTAATATTTTTATATGTAATTCCACCTGCATTAATTATTTCAAAATTATCTGGGACTAAATCTAACATTTTTTTTAAAGTTTTCGTTGCATCTATTGCAAAAGTCTTGCCTCCAGATGATAAAACTCCATTTATATTTTTGTTTTTTAACAATAATAAAAGGGAATTAAGTACAGAATCTGTCTTATCAATTGATTTGTGAATAATAACATTTAAAGGTTTCGCTATTTCTGACAATAAATTAATTTGATTCATATTAAAATTTGAATCTTCATTCAAACAACCTAAAACAACCCCATCAACCCCTAATTCTTTGCAATAATTAATATCTTCAATCATCCTTTGAATATCTTCTTCAGAATATATAAAAGAAGGGTGTTTAGGTCTAATCATTACTCTAATTGGAATACTCAAATTTGAAAACACTTTCTTAATTAGTTTTTTATTAGGGGTCAAACCGTCAAGATCAAGTCTTGCACATAGTTCAATTCTATTTGCGCCTTTTTTTTCAGCATTAACTGCATTTAAAAATGAGTCAACACATACTTCTTTAATAATTTGCATATGAGAATATATCTAAAAGTAGTGTCTTTTAAAAGTCTCTATAGCTGAGTAGTCCGACATCCCTAAATCCCGAAAGTCTTTAGCAATTGCTCTATCTCTATCTTCTGTTCTAACCCAAAACTCCCTATTATCATCTCCCTGAAACATTACATTATCTTTTTGAGTTTGATGGTAAAAAATAGCTTTTCTTTTTTTCAAAACTTGGTTAGGACTCATAGGAATAGACATATCTATTTCATGAATTTCCCATTCATGCCAAGCTCCTCTATAAAGCCAAACCCAACAGTTTTTCATAAAACTTTTTTTCTTAATACTTTTCAATACATCAAAAAGAATGTCCAGGCAAACTTTATGAGTTCCATGTGGGTCAGCAAGATCACCGGCAGCATAAATTTGGTGAGGTTTTATCTTAGAAATTACACTTATCATAATGTCTAAGTCTAAACTTGAAGGTGCAGATTTTTTTACAGTTCCTGTTTCATAAAATGGAAGTCTTAAAAAATGTACATTAGAATCAGGAATTCCTATAAATCTAGTAGCTGCAAAAGATTCTTTTTCTCTTATTAAAGTTGCTATGTTTCTTATCTCTTTATTTTCTAAAACTTCATTACTATTTTTTAAAATTTCAATTAATTCATTATATTTCTTTTTAGCATTTTTAGAAGTGTCCGAATAAACCTCTAAAAACTTAAGAACGTCAGAATTGTTTACAGCAATGTTGCCAGAAGTTTGATAAGCGACATGTACTTCATGACCTTGTGAAACCAATCTTTCAAAAGTACCTCCCATAGAAATTACATCATCATCAGGATGAGGACTAAAAATTATAATTCTTTTCTTAGTAGGATTAGCTCTTTCAGGCCTATATTTATCATCTGCATTCGGCTTTCCTCCTGGCCAACCAGTAATGGTTCTAGAAATTTTATTAAAAACTTCTAAATTGATGTCGTAGGGAGATTGATGAATCAGTAATTCTGACAAATTATTTTCATTATAATCAGACTCTGTCAAATTCAAAATTGACTTATTAGTGTTTTTACAAAGCCAAACCACTGCCTTTGATTTTAACTCTTTAGTCCATATACAAGAACCTACTTTCCAAGGTGATCTAATCCTTGTCAAATTAAAGGCTGAAGTTCTATCCAAAACAAATGTTACATTTTTATGGTTTTGTAAAAAACTCGCCGGAATATTTGTATCTACCTTTCCTTCAATTGCTTTTTTAATTGCCTCTGCCTTATTTTGCCCCCAAGCTAAAAGAACCACTCTTTTAGATTTTCTAATAGTATTAATTCCCATTGTAATTGCCCTTGTAGGAACATTTTCAATTCCATAAAAACCTTTTCTTGCATCATTTCTTGTAATATAATCAAGATGAACCATTCTTGTTAATGAACTATAATTTGAACCAGGTTCATTAAATCCAATATGACCAGTTCTTCCAATACCTAAAAGCTGAAAGTCAATTCCCCCTAATTTTTTAATCTTATTCTCATATTTATTACAATGATTGTTAATTTTATCTAAATCCAATTCACCATTTGGAATATTAATATTCTCCAATTTAATATCAATGTGAGAAAACAAATGAAGATGCATAAAATGATGGTAACTTTGTATATCAACATTTTTCATTGGAAAATATTCATCCAAATTAAATGTAATAACATTTGAAAAACTAAGCCCCTCTTCTTTATGTAATCTTACAAGTTCCTCATAAACCGAAATTGGGGAAGAACCTGTAGCTAAGCCTAAAATACAATTCTTGTTTTCTTTTTGTTTTTTTCTAATTAAAATTGCTATTTCATTTGCAACTATTTTTGATGCTTGTTTGGATTCATCAAAAATTACACTGTGAATTTTTTCAAATCTAGTTTCCTCTAAAGTTCCAGGTGATTTATAATTAATTATCATTTGTCAATTTAGTTTATTTAATTTTTTCCAACTATTTTTTAATAAGATAGCAAAAACAAGAGCAATAATTAAAAAACAAATTCCATTATTTACTTCTCCATAAATAAAATAACCTGTTGAGAATAATATAGAGTATATAGCAAAACATCCAAATAACATACATATTATTCCAAGTGGAACTGACCATGTTTTATCACTTTTATTATTAAAAGAAATATCTTTTTTTAAAGCTTCTAATCTAATTTTCTCCCATCCAGGGCCCCCTGGATTGGTTTTTTTACAAAAATCAATTAAGGCTTCTATTGAATCTGGTTTAGTTAAAAAAGTAACAATTACCCACACGACTGTAGTAAATATGACAACCACAGGAAACTTATAATAAGATTCTAAAATTCCTGAATCAGAAAATAATAAAGGCCCTAAACTTGTAAAATTTAATATTATCGATACAAATCCTGAAACAAACATTGCTGTAATTTCACTCCAAGCATTTATTCTCCACCAAAACCATCTTAAAATAAAAATTAAGCCTGTTCCTGCTCCAAACATTAAAATAACATCAAATAACTGTAAAGCATTTGTTAATAATAATGCGAAAACAGCACTTAGAAGAAATAATGTTACTGTTGAAATTCTTCCAATGTTTACAAGTTCTTTTTCAGATGCATCTTTTTTAATCTGTTGCTTATAAAAATCATTCACAATATAAGATGATCCCCAATTAAGATGTGTAGAAATAGTTGACATATATGCTGCTACAAGTGAGGCAATCACCAATCCTAATAATCCAGAAGGGAGCATAGTTAGCATAGCAGGATATGCTAAATCGTGGCCTAGTTTATCTTCAGAAATATTAGGAAATGCCTCTTGAATACTTGCTAAATCAGGAAAAACTATTAGTGAAGCTAAAGCGACAATTATCCATGGCCAAGGTCTAAGCGCATAATGCATTACATTAAAGAAAAACGTAGCTCCTATTGCGTGATTTTCATCTTTTGCAGCTAACATTCTTTGAGCAATATATCCTCCACCTCCTGGTTCAGCCCCAGGATACCATGAGCTCCACCATTGCACAGCAAGAGGAACAATTAGTAGTGGAATATAGATGTCTGGATCATCCAAACTTGGTGTCATAGATAACATATCGTTTGGGGTTTTAGCAATTAGATTAACCATTCCACCAACTTCAGGGAGGTTAACTAAATAATATGCTGCTCCTATTGATCCCGCCATAGCTGCAAAGAATAAAATAAAATCTGTGTATACTACTCCTTTAAAACCACCAACTGTACTAAAAATAACAGTTATAGTCCCTGCATAAAGAATAGTATCCATTGGAGAGAGGCCAAGCATTATTTCGCCAATTTTAATTGCAGCTAGAGTTACTCCAGACATAGCCATAACATTAAAAATAACCCCAAGATATATAGCTCTAAATCCTCTTAAAAATTTACCTCCCCAACCACTATATCTCAATTCATAAAATTCCATATCAGTAGCAACATTTGATCTTCTCCACAACTTAGCATAAACAAAAACTGTCAACAATCCTGTTAGTAAAAATGCCCACCAAACCCAATTTCCAGAAACTCCATTTGTTCTAACAATATCAGTAACAAGATTTGGTGTATCAGTTGAAAAAGTTGTAGCTACCATAGAAATTCCTAATAGCCACCAAGGCATATTTCTCCCAGAGAGAAAATATTCAGTTGAACTTGAGGAAGACTTTTTCGAAACTAAAAATCCTATAATTAATGTAATTGAAAAAAAACATAATATTATAGCATAATCAAATGATGATAACTCAATCATAAAATTGATTTTTTTTAAAAATAAGACAATCTAGTTAAAATGTAATAAAAAAATCAAGAATATTATTTTAGATATTTATAAATCTCCATTATATCTTTTTTAGAAGTCAGATCCAATACATTTTCAAAAACAGGAATACCCAAAATGTTTTTATTTTTTTTTAAAATCATTTGTTTTAAAACATCTGGAATCTCTTTTTCATTTCTTTTTTTGTTGATGGGACAGTTTTTAAAAAAAGAAAAGCTGTCTTCACCATGAAATTTAAACAGATTCATACTAACCCTAATTTTTCCCAAACTATCAAGAGATTTATTAATTATTGATTTATTAGGTTTTTCAATAATATCAATTAATAAATTTTCTTTATCCAATTTAGCAATTGAAAACGAAGAAATTCTTTCTTTTGGGAACTTTAAACCATCTCTATCGTAAGCAATAAATGCATTCTTTGATTTTGTAGATTTAATTTTTTTTAAAGATTCTATTGAGTATAAATTATCCCCATTACAAACACAAAAAGATTGAGATTTTAAATTAGGATACTGTTCCATTGTCTGAAAAATTGCATCTGCAGTTCCCAAAGGTTTACTTCGATTAGTTTGTAAATATTGAATAGAAAATTTTACATTACACTTTTTTAAATCAATTTTTAAAAGGTCTTTAAAATTATCTCTAAAATAATGTGCATTTTCACCTGTGACTATATATATATTATTAAACCCTGATTTAATCATGTTAGAAATAGAATAACTAATAAATGGCTTTGATTCCGTTCCAAACTCAATTAAAACTTTGCTTTTAGAATTAGCAGATTCTATTTGACTTTCTGTTAAAATAGTTGAATCAACAGAGGCCTTCATCCTTGATGAAGCGCCTGCTGCCATTATAATTATTGAATTTGTCATTATTATTTTAATCTTTAAAAGCTAGAAGCTGCTTTAGTTCCGACTTTAAACAACCTTTTATTAAATAAACATTTTTATTCTAAGGAAGGAATTATAAAATTATCTAAATAAGGTGTCGAGTGGGCTTCTTTTAAATACTCTTCCAATTCAGAAACAACTTCCGGAAATTTTGAAGATAGATCATTAAGTTCTTTAGAATCTATAGATAAATCAAAAAGTTTAAGTTTAGATTTTTCCTTAAATAAATTCTTTTTAAGACCTTTCCACTTCCCCATTCTAATTGCCTGTAATCCTCCATTTGCTGGGAACTCCCAATACAAATATTTATGTTTTTTTTGTTTCTGCCCTTTTAATTCAGGATAAAAACTAATACCATCGGTTTGAATTGGCGACTCAATACTAGCCACATCAAGAGCTGTTTCAAAAAAATCATAAAATGCGGAAATATGATCTGAAGAGGTTCCTGGTTCAATTTCATTTGGCCAACTTGCTATCATGGGAACCCTTATTCCTCCCTCATTCACACTTCCTTTCATCGTATTCCTGGAATTAACAAAAATTCCTGTACTGTTAAAAAATTCATAATCCACCTGTGGAACATGAGTAGGACCATTATCACTAGTAAAAATTATTAAGGTGTTTTCATACTCACCAATTTCCTTAAGTTTAGCAATAATTTCTCCAACTTGCTCGTCTAAATAAGAAATCATAGCAGCATAAGTGGCTCTTGGTGTCCTATTGGGGTAATATGATCTTCCAACATAAGGTTCCTCTTTACCAAACTTTTCGTTGTAATATTTAACCCAACCTTCAGGAGCTTGTAAAGGTAAATGTGGAAGAGGCGAAGCATAATAAAGAAAAAATGTATTCTTTTTATTTTGCTCAATAAAACTCAGAGCCTCATTGTGCATTAATGTAGGGGCATAATCGCTTTGATTATATTTCTTGTAGGATTCTTGATTATAAGGGTCTTTATCATCAAGAGTTTCATTCTTATTAACAATGTAATTATTTAGAATATGTCTGTTTTCATTTCTCCATAAGTGAGTTGGATATAAAGTATGTGCTTGTCTTTGACAGTTATATCCATAAAAAAAATCAAAACCTTTTTTGTTTGGAATACTGTTTGTCATAGGTGCTCCTAAACCCCATTTTCCTACCATACCGGTTTTATAACCATTATCATTTAAAACTTTAGCAACTGTAACTATAGAATCTAACAAAGGTCTTTGACCTTCTAAATTGGGATCATCAAACATTGCTTGAAAACTCCAAACATCCCCCCTCTCACTCCATTCGCCATTAGCTCTAATATGAGTATTTCCCATATGCATTCCAGTCATCAATACACTTCTTGCTGGCGCACAAACTGGAGCTCCACTATAATGATTAGTGAATAACATTCCTGTTTTAGCCAAATTATCAATATTAGGAGTTTCAATAAATTTTTGGCCATATACTCCAACCTCTCCATAGCCTAGGTCATCAGCTAAAATATATATAATATTAGGTTTTTCATTTTTGCTGTTTTCACATCCAAAAAAAGAAAAAATCAATAAGAAGAATAATACAGAATTAGTAAGAGATCTCATATAATTATTTTTATAGTTGATCATAAAGATCGTAAAAATAAAGAAACTCATCTTCATCAATTAAATAACACAATGATTATCTTTGTATAGTGAAAAAACAAAAATCCAATAATAAAATTGATGGTTTTTCTAAATTATCTAAGCAAGAGAAAATAGCTTGGATTAATAGCACATATTTTCATAATAAAAAAAAATCTTATAATCTACTTAAACAATATTGGAATAGTGATTTAAATCTACAAAGAATTCACGATGAATTTGCTGAAAATACAATTTCAAATTTTATACTTCCACTTGGAGTAGCACCAAATTTTTTAATTGATGGAATCGATTATACAATTCCAATGGCAATTGAAGAAAGCTCTGTAGTCGCTGCAGCTTGCAAAGCAGCTAAGTTCTGGAGGAAAAGAGGAGGCTTTAAAACAAAGATTATAAATTTTAAAAAAACTGGACAAGTACATTTTATTTTTGATGGAAATAAAGAAACTCTAAACAATTTTTTTAATACAATAAAACCTAAACTATTGAAAGATTGTGAAAAGATTAGTCATAACATGACTAAAAGAGGGGGTGGAATTTTAAACATTGAACTTTTAGATAAAACAAAAGATATTGAAAATTATTTTCAAATAGAAGCTACGTTTGATACAGCAGATTCTATGGGAGCCAATTTTATTAATTCTTGTTTAGAACAATTTGCTAAATCTATAAAAAAAGAAGCTAACTCATTTGATTCTTTTTCAAATACTGAAAAAAATATTGAAATTATAATGAGTATATTTTCAAATTATGTTCCAGACTGCCTAGTTAGAGCAGAAGTTAGTTGTCCTATTAAGGATCTAGGTATTCATAAAAATTTAAGCGCAAATAATTTCGCAATAAAATTCAATCAAGCAATTAATATTGCAAAAACTCAAAAAGTTAGAGCAGTAACTCATAATAAAGGAATTATGAATGGCGTAGATGCTGTAATTATTGCAACTGGAAATGATTTTAGAGCTATTGAAGCAGGGGTACATGCTTATGCATCAAAAGATGGTTATTACAAAAGTCTTTCTGATGTAAATATTAAGAATGGTATTTTTAATTTTTGGATTGAATTACCCATTTCACTTGGAACAGTAGGGGGAATTACTAATCTTCATCCTTTAGTAAAATGGTCACTAAATCTTTTAAAAAATCCCTCCGGTAAGGAATTAATGAAAATTATTGCTGTTGCTGGTCTTGCACAAAATTTTGGAGCTCTAAAATCTTTAATTACTTCAGGAATTCAAAAAGGACATATGAAAATGCATTTGATAAATATTTTAAATTCTCTAGAAGCTTCGAATAGTGAAAAAAAACATTTAATAACTCATTTCAAATCAAATCTTGTTTCTTTTAATTCAGTAGAAAAAGAGTTGTCAAATATTAGAAAAAATGGACTTTAAAACTACTAGCTCAGGAAAAATACTAATGACTTCTGAATATGTAGTGTTAAAAGGAGCTTTGGCTTTAGCAATTCCTACAAGATTTAAACAATCATTAATTTTTATTAAAAAAAAATCCAATAAATTGATTTGGAAAAGTTATGATTCAAAAAACAAAATTTGGTTTAATTGTGAATTTAATCTATCAAATCTTCATTTTACTAATAGTAGCAATAGTAAAAAAGGAAAGGTTTTACAATCGATTTTATTATCAGCAAAAAAAATGAATTCATCTTTTTTATCAAGTGATTCTGGAGGAATAGTTAAAACTAAACTTGATTTTCCAAATGATTGGGGTTTAGGCAGCTCTTCAACTTTAATAAACAATATTGCAAATTGGGCTAAAATTGATCCTTATAAATTACTTTGGTCCAATTATAAAGGAAGTGGATATGATATTGCTTGTGCTAAAAGTAAAACTCCATTACTTTATAAACTAGAAAATAGCTTGCCAATAATTCAGGAGACTTCTTTTAAACCAGTTTTTTCAGACAATTTATTTTTTATTCATTTAAATAAAAAACAAGAAACAAATAATCAAATTAAAATTTTTAATGCTAAAAAAATTTCTTCTAATGTCATACTGGCCTTTTCTCAATTGACGAAAAAGTTTATTTCTTCAAATAATCTAATTGAATTTCAGAGTTGCATAAAAAAACATGAATTACTTCTTTCAAAAGAACTTAAAACAAAGCCTATTAAAGAAATTTTATTTAAAGATTACAAGGGTGAGATTAAAAGTTTAGGTGCTTGGGGTGGAGATTTTATTTTAGCTGCTGGACCTATAGACTCTCCATCTTATTTTACTAAAAAAGGGTTTAAAACAATAATTCATTTTAAAAAAATGTTTTAAAAAATGAGTTTGGCATGATTAATGCAACACTATTAATACATAATATTTTTGGTTAGTTGTTGTTAAAACACCTCCGAGTTCTAAAACCGGGGGTGTTTTTTTTTAAGACTTCACATCCATTACAGTTCTAAATCCAGTATGCATTGAACTTGAGTCTGGAGTGCTTTTCATTCTCATAGAATTTCGAAAACCACTACAATAAGAATCATTACATAAAAAACTTCCGCCTCTCATAACTTTTTTTGGGCTATAAGGTTCCATAGGATCATAACTATTTTTTGGACCTTTAGGATTAATAGCCAATTTTTCTGAACTCATGTTGTAGTAATCTGAATGATACCAATCAGAACACCACTCCCAAACATTTCCGCCAAGATCATAAAATCCAAATCCATTGGGCTGAAAAGATTTAACTGGAGCAGTGTAGTAAAACTTGTCTTTCATTTTATTATTTGAAGGAAATTTTCCCTCCCAAATATTAGCTTTTAATATGCCTTCATATACTGGTTCATTTCCCCAACTATATATATTGTTTATTAAACCCCCTCTTGATGCATATTCAAATTCTGCTTCCGTAGGCAATCTTTTACCTGTCCATTTACAGTATGCAATTGCATCATCCCAACTAATATGAACTACAGGATGATTTCCCTTATTTTTTATATTACTATTTTTTCCAAAAGGACTTCTCCAATTGGTCTTTTTTTCCAACCTCCACCATTGAGTGTAATCGTTCAAATTTGTAACTTCAGTTTCATAAAAAATTAATGAGGCTGGCGACAATAAGCTATCATGAGGTTTTGGTGTTCCAGGAGGTACTATTTTTTTAATTTCATTCCAATCTATTGCCTTTTCAGCAGTTGTTATGTATCCTGTTGCATCTACAAATTCTTTAAATTGATCATTTGTAACTTCCGTTTCATCCATCCAAAATGAATTTACTATAACTTTATGTTTTGGAAACTCATCTTGTTTTGCCTCATTATTATCTCCACCCATTTCAAACTCTCCACCTTTAACAAAGATCATCCCATTAGTATTTCCAGATAAGGCAATTTCAATGTCATATGAATTTTCTGATAAATTTCTTGTGATAGTATTGCTTGGCATGCAACTATGATCTGATGACGCTTTAGGTTTTTTTGTAATTGTATCACAAGAAAAATAACATAAAAGAGAAAAAATAATAATTCTATGTTTCATTTAGGATTCTTTTATTAATTAAAAATAGTTGATTTGTTTTTAAATTTATAAATATTGATCTTTTTTTAATGTATTAAATGATTTAAAAAAAACTAAATTGTGGTTGAACTAAAATAATAATTAAATACTTTTATAATTATGAATAAAAAACTCGCTCAACAATATTGGAAAGAAAACTTAAAATACCTGGTGATATTATTATCAATTTGGTTTACAGTTTCATTTGGATTTGGAATTTTATTAATTGATGAATTAAATCAAATTAAGATAGCTGGATTTAAGTTAGGCTTTTGGTTTGCTCAGCAAGGCTCTATTTATGTATTTGTATTACTAATATTTGTGTATATATCTCTAATGAATAGGTTAGACAAAAAATATAATATAAAGTAATTATTATGACTTTACAACTTTGGATATGGCTAATGATCGGGTTAACTTTTTCACTATATATAGGAATAGCCTTTTGGTCTAAAGCAGGATCAACAAAAGATTTCTATGTGGCTGGTGCCGGAGTATCGCCAATAGCAAATGGAATGGCAACTGCAGCAGATTGGATGTCTGCTGCTTCTTTTATTTCAATGGCTGGGCTAATATCTTTTATGGGATATGATGGATCAGTTTTTTTAATGGGTTGGACAGGTGGATATGTTTTATTAGCTCTGCTTTTAGCGCCTTATTTAAGAAAATTTGGGAAATTTACTGTTCCTGATTTTATAGGTGATAGATATTACTCTAATACTGCAAGATTAGTTGCAGTTTTATGTGCATTAATTATATCATTTACTTACGTAGCAGGGCAAATGAGAGGCGTAGGCTTGGTTTTTTCACGTTACTTAGAAGTAGATATTAATACTGGTGTTGTAATTGGAATGGCAATAGTATTATTTTATGCCGTATTGGGAGGAATGAAGGGGATTACATATACCCAAGTTGCACAATATTGTGTATTAATTTTTGCTTTCATGGTCCCGGCTATTTTTATTTCTATTCAAATGACTGGTAATCCAATTCCTCAACTTGGTTTTGGTTCCCAAGGTGCTGATGGGATTTATCTTTTAGATAAACTCGATGGTCTAAGTATGGAGTTAGGTTTTCACGAATACACATCAGGATCCAAATCTATGTTGGATGTATTTTTTATAACAGCTGCACTTATGGTTGGAACAGCAGGGCTTCCACATGTAATCGTGAGATTTTTTACAGTTAAAAAAGTTAGTGATGCTAGAAAGTCTGCTGGTTGGGCACTTCTATTTATTGCTATTTTATATACTACTGCACCAGCAATAGCAGTATTTGCTAGAACTAATTTAATTGAAACAGTTAGTGAAAAAAAATATGATGAATTGCCTGGTTGGTTTGACAATTGGGAAAAAACAGGTTTATTAACTTTTGATGATAAAAATAAAGATGGTATAGTACAATATGTAGCTGATCCACAAATAAATGAACTTACTATTGATAGAGATATAATGGTAATGGCAAATCCTGAAATAGCGGAATTGCCAAATTGGGTAATTGCTCTTTTAGCAGCAGGTGCCTTAGCTGCTGCACTCTCAACCGCAGCAGGTCTACTTTTAGTAATTTCATCTTCAATATCGCACGATCTAATAAAAAAAATAATTAAACCTGACGTTTCTGAAAAAGGTGAACTAATTGCTGCTAGAATTTCTGCCTTTTTTGCAGTTATTATGGCTGGATATTTTGGAATTAATCCTCCTGGTTTTGTTGCCGCAGTTGTAGCACTGGCTTTTGGTCTAGCTGCCGCTTCTTTTTTTCCCGCTATTGTAATGGGTATTTTCTATAAAAGAATGAATAAGGAAGGAGCAGTTGCAGGAATGTCAACTGGACTTTTACTTATGCTTTTTTATATGACAAAATTTAAATTTGGATGGTTTGGTGGTGGAACAAGTGAAGATTGGTGGTTTGGAATATCTCCTGAAGGTTTTGGTACTTTTGCAATGTTAACTAATTTTATAGTTTCACTTATTGTTTGTCATATAACAAGTGATCCTCCAAAAGAAATACAAGATTTAGTTGAAAAAATAAGAATACCTTCAACAGAATAAGAGGTTTATGACAAGAATAAATTTGGTTAATCCGTCAGAATTAAAAGACCAACATCTTATAGCAGAGTATAGAGAAATAACTATGATTCCAGCAGCACTAAATCGTACATTAAATAGTAAAATTGGTTTAAGGAGAGAAAAAATAAGCAAAAAATATACTCTTAATTCAGGTCATGTATATTTCTTTTATGATAAAGGAGAGTATCTATACAATAGATATCAAGATATTATAAGAGAGATGAAAAATAGAGGATTTAAACCTGATATTAACAGAAAATTTCCAACTAGAATTTTTATAGATAATAATTTATACAATGATTGGATGCCAACTCTAAATGATTTAAAAATAATAAGGAAAAGGATATCAGAGAAAATTGCTATGAAACCAAGTTGGTATAATAAAACCAAAAGTATTATTACAAAACCTTTAATATTAATGTTCTTCTTTTTAAACACATTAAGTTCTCAAAATTTAGATTTATTTGAAAAAGAAATTTTTATTCAAGGAAAAGACACTCTAAATTACAGAGTTTTAAAGCCTCAAAATTATGATTCAGAAAAAAGTTATCCTTTACATCTTTTTTTACATGGAGCTGGAGAAAGAGGAAACGATAATGAATTACAACTTGTTCACGGAGCTAAATTATTTTTAAAAAAAGAAAATAGAGAAAAATATAAGTCTTGGGTAATTTTTCCGCAATCTCCTAAAAATGATTGGTGGGGAGGTTATTATTCTCCTTATGAATATGATTATCAAGTTGAAAAATCTGATGCTCTAGGTTTAGTTATTAAGCTCATGGATCATTTAGTTAATCGTAAAGATGTTGATAAAGATAAAGTATATATAAGCGGATTATCCATGGGAGGTTTAGGAACTTTTTCAATACTAAATCAAAGGCCTAATATGTTCGCTGCTGCAACTCCAATTTGTGGTGATGGTGACCCTAATTCAGTCGATAATTTTGCAAAAAAAGTTAATATTTGGATTTTTCATGGCTCTGCAGATAAAGTTGTTCATCCAAATCAATCATTAAAAATGGCTCAAGCCATAATTAATGCTGGAGGAAATCCAAAAGTTACCATTTATGAAAATGTAGAACATAATAGTTGGGATGTAGCTTTTGCAGAAAAAGATTTTTTAAAATGGATACACTCAAAAACTAAAAAAAATTAATAAAATGAATCTAAAAAAATTAACATTTCTAATATTAATACTAAATTTTATTATGGACAATAATTACTCACAGGATATAAATATAGCTGGAGGTGGGAATTTACAGGATTGGGCTAATTTAAATAAATATCAAAAAAACAATAAAGAATTAAAGAAAATAATTGAACCTAATAGAGTAGTCTTTATGGGGAATTCCATTACAGAAGGATGGAGTTTTTTTAATAAAAAATTTTTTATTGAAAATCCTTTTGTAAATAGAGGAATTAGTGGTCAAACTACTCCACAAATGTTAATTAGATTTAAATCTGATGTTGTAAACTTATCCCCTAAGAGTGTTGTAATTTTGGCTGGCATAAACGATATAGCAGGAAATACTGGACCAATTTCGATTGAAAATTCTGCTGAAAATATAATTTCTATGGCTGAAATTGCACTGGCTAACAATATTAGTGTTTTTATATGTTCTACACTTCCAGCATTAGATTTTCCTTGGTCACCTGGATTAAATCCTGCATCAAAAGTGATTAAACTTAATAAGATTTTGAAAGATTACTGCAAAAAAAATAATCTCAAATATGTTGATTATTATTCATTTATGTCCGATGAAAATGGAGGCTTAAAAGTTCCTGAATATACTTCAGCTGATGATCTAGTTCATCCAAATAAAGCAGGGTATAATGTTATGGAAAAAATTATTTTAAAAGCTTTAAAATAAACTCTAATTAGATTCAAATATTTAATTAAAAAAAAAAAATTATACCTTTAAATTATTGTGGACAATAATTTAAAAAAATATAGGTTGCTTGGATATTTTATTATTCCATTTGTAGCAGCATTATTATTCAAAGGTTTATCTAGTATTCCTAATGAGAATACGACTGTAATTTCCAAAGAGGATAGTGCTTTCTCAAATTCTAATTTTTCCAATGAAGAAATAAACTTAGTTGATTTTAATTTTGATGTAAAACCAATTCTTTCAGATAAATGTTATGCTTGCCATGGTCCAGATGAAAAGGCAAGAAAAGCCAATTTAAGACTTGATATTGAAGATGGATTTTATGCTTCTTTAAAAGACAGTGAAAGTCATTTTATTGTAAATAGGAATAATCCAAATGAAAGTGAAATTCTTAAAAGAATAAATAGTGAAAAAATTGATTATTTGATGCCGCCACCTGATTCTAATTTAATACTTTCAGAAAAAGAAAAAAATATTTTGAAAAAATGGATTGATCAAGGTGGAAAATGGGAAAAACATTGGTCATATAATAAACCTAAGCTATCCGAAATTCCTTCAACTATTTTTGAGGATTGGACTTCAAATGAAATAGATTATTTTATAGCAAAAAATTTAGAATTAAAAGGATTAGAGCCTTCCGAAATGGAAAAAAAAGAAATTTTATTGCGTAGAGTTTCTTTTGATCTTATAGGTCTTCCTCCAACCATCGTAGAGATAGACTCTTTTTTATTAGACAAATC
>JAAZZF010000002.1 GCA_014239275.1 Flavobacteriaceae bacterium
AAAACAGGTGCTTTAAAAATATTAATTCCATCAATTCCTGTAAAGGTTACATAAGCTGCAAATAGCGCTAATGAGGTTAAAGCTGCAGAAGCAATAGCAAAACCTTTTCCAGTTGCAGCAGTAGTATTACCAACTGAATCTAAAATATCCGTTCTTTCTCTAACTATAGGCTCTTGTTCACTCATTTCTGCAATTCCACCTGCATTATCAGAAATAGGACCAAAAGCATCAATAGCTAATTGCATAGCAGTTGTTGCCATCATTGCACTAGCAGATAATGCAACACCATAAAAACCAGCAAATAAGTAAGAAGCCCAAATAGCTCCCGCAAATAATAAAACAGAAGGAAAAGTTGAAATCATTCCAGTAGCTAAACCAGCAATAATATTAGTTCCAGCTCCAGTACTTGATTGTTGAACTATTTTTAAAGTTGGACTTTTCCCAAGTCCAGTATAATACTCCGTAACTGAAGAAATAACAGCTCCTACAACTAGCCCAACTAGACAAGCGTAAAAAACCCTCATTGAAGAGACTTCTTTGATACCTTCACCAAAGAATTCCATTTTCATAATTTCAGGAAGCATCCAATTACATAATGCATAACATACTACTGCAACTAGAAAAATTGAGGTCCAATTTCCTACATTTAAAGCTCCCATTACCTGATCTTCTTTAGCTTCGTTACTTTTAATCTTAACAAGCATTGTTCCAATTATTGAAATAATAATTCCAGCACCTGCAATAAAAACAGGTAATAGAATTGGTCCTATTCCTCCAAATGCATCTTCAATACTTCCTCCCATATCTATAATTACATAGTTTCCTAAAACCATTGAAGCTAAGACAGTAGCTACATAAGAACCAAAAAGGTCTGCTCCCATTCCTGCTACATCCCCAACATTATCTCCTACATTATCAGCAATTGTTGCAGGATTTCTAGGATCATCTTCAGGGATTCCAGCTTCTACTTTACCAACTAAGTCAGCACCTACATCAGCGGCTTTAGTATAAATTCCACCTCCAACTCGTGCAAATAGTGCGATAGATTCAGCACCTAGAGAAAATCCAGCTAAAGTTTCCAAAACAATAATCATATCTTCAGAAGTTGTCCATACACCCCCCATAAATACTTTATAAAAAATTATAAAAAATGCCGTTAAACCAAGAACAGCTAGTCCTGCTACACCAAGTCCCATTACAGTTCCTCCTCCAAAAGATATATTTAAAGCATTCGGTAAACTAGTTCTAGCAGCCTGAGTTGTTCTAACATTAGTTTTTGTTGCAATTTTCATTCCCATATTTCCAGCCCATGCTGAAAAAAATGCGCCAAAAATAAATGCTACTACAATTAAAATATGAGTAGTAGGAACTATTAACGATACTGCAGTAAGAGCTAAACTTACAATTAAAACAAAAATGGATAACAATTTATATTCTGCATTTAAAAAAGCAAGAGCTCCCTCGTAAATATGATCAGAAATTTCTTTCATTTTACCATCTCCAGCATCTTGATTCATTACCCAAGACTTTTTGTATGTCATATAAGCAAGCCCTAATAAGGCAAGTCCAATTGGCAAAAAAATTATTATAGATTCCATATGTATTTTTTTATATTATTTTAACAGGTGGCAAAAATAGTCAAATAGGTTTAAATAAAAAACCTAATAATTATGATTATATAATTAATTATAATTTGTAAAGCACTTTATTAACTGAATTAATAACATCCTTACTATTAGGAATCCATTCAGTTAATAAAACAGGAGAATAAGGAGTTGGTGTATCGGCAGTATTTATCTTTTCAATTGGAGCATCTAAATAATCAAAAATTTGATTTTGAATCTGATAAGTTATTTCTGTAGAAATATTTCCAAATGGCCAAGATTCCTCTAAAATTACTAATCTATTTGTTTTTTTTACGGATGCAATAATTGTATTAATATCTAAAGGTCTAATAGTTCTTAAATCAATAAGTTCAGCCTCAATTCCATCTTTCTTTAGTTCATCAATTGCTTTTATTGCTTCTTTCATGATCTTACCAAATGATACTATAGTAACATCTTTTCCAGGAATTTTAACTTCCGCTTTCCCCAATGGAATGAGGTATTCTTCTTCAGGAACTTCACCTTTATCTCCATACATCTGTTCAGATTCCATAAAAATAATAGGATCATTATCTCTAATAGCTGATTTTAATAATCCTTTAGCATCATATGGGTTGGAAGGAACTACTACTTTCAATCCAGGACAATTTGCATACCAACTTTCAAAAGCCTGTGAATGCGTAGCTCCTAATTGACCAGCCGATCCAGTAGGTCCTCTAAAAACTATTGGACAAGGAAACTGGCCTCCCGACATTTGTCTGATTTTTGCAGCGTTATTTATAATTTGATCTATTCCTACAAGTGCAAAATTAAATGTCATGAATTCAATAATTGGTCTATTTCCTGTCATAGTTGACCCTACGCCTATTCCCGAAAATCCAAGTTCAGAAATAGGAGTATCAATAACCCTTTTTTCACCAAATTCATCCAACATTCCCTTAGAAGCCTTGTATGCTCCATTGTATTCCGCAACTTCCTCGCCCATTAAATATATTGATTCGTCCAATCGCATTTCCTCAGACATTGCTTCACATATTGCTTCTCTAAACTGAATAACTCTCATAAAAGTGATCTAATAATAAATTCTTACCAAAAATATTAAATAATTTAGACATAAAATTTATTATTTAATTTAAAAAAAAGCTATGCGCGCATAGTATTTTCTTATTATTTATTTATATTTGCGAATCAATTAATTTAATTATTATATGAAAATTTTGGTTTGTATAAGTCATGTGCCAGACACTACATCAAAAATTAATTTTACTAATGATGATAAAGCATTTGATAATCAAGGAGTTCAGTTTGTTATTAATCCCAATGATGAATTTGGTTTAACTAGAGCAATGTGGTTTAAAGAAAAACAAAATGCAACAATTGATGTAATAAATGTTGGCAAATCTAATACTGAACCTACATTAAGAAAAACATTGGCAATTGGAGCTGATAAAGCAATTAGAATTGATGCAGAACCTATAGATGGATTTTTTGTTGCAAAACAAATTTCGGAATACCTTTCCTCGAATCAATATGATTTAGTCATTGCTGGTCGAGAGTCTATAGATTATAATGGAGGAATGGTTCCTGGATTAATTGCTGGTTTAACTAAAATGAATTTTGTCACCAATTGTATAAGTATTGAAATTGATAATAAATCTGCAACCCTTGAAAGAGAAATCGATGGAGGTAAAGAAATTCTAAGCTGTGAACTTCCTTTAATTATTGGCGGGCAAAAAGGTCTGGTAGAGGAAAGTGATCTAAGAATTCCTAATATGCGTGGAATTATGCAAGCTAGACAAAAACCTTTAGAGGTTTTAGCTGCCTTCAATTCTGATTTCAAAACAAATTCTGTAAAATTTTATAAGCCAGTTCCACGAAAAGAAGTTAAACTTGTATCTCCTGACAACTTGGATGAATTAATTAATTTGCTTCATAATGAAGCTAAAGTTTTATAATTATTATGTCTGTATTAGCCTATATCGAATCTTCTAAAGGAAAAATCAAAAAAAATGCATTTGAAATTGTATCCTATTCAAGTGAATTAGCTAAACAACTTGGAACTGAAATTGTTGTATTAGCAATTAATGTAGAGGATACCAGTGAATTAAATAAATATGGTGCTTCCAAAATAATTAAGGTTTCAAATTCTGAACTGGACAATTTTGATTCACAAATATTCAGTAATGTAATTGCACAGGTAGCAAAACACACAAATTCTAGTCATATTGTTATTAGTAGTAGTCTTGACTCTAAATATATGGCTCCACTTTTAGCTATTGAATTAGATGCTGGATATTTAAGTAATGTAGTTGAACTTCCTAATAACTTAAATCCATTTACAATTAAAAGGACCTGCTTTACAAATAAAGCGTTTTGTGAATCTACAATTGAATCTGATATTAAAATAATAGGATTATCAGGCAATGCTTTTGGAGTTGTAGAAAATCAAACAAATAGTTCTTCAGAAAATTTTGAAGTTTCATTACTAAATAAGAAAATAACAATAAAATCAACTGAAAAAGTTTCTGGAAAAATTTCAATAGCAGATGCAGATATTGTTGTTTCAGGTGGAAGAGGTCTTAAAGGTCCTGAAAATTGGAATCTAATTGAAGACTTAGCTGATACATTAGGAGCTGCTACTTCATGTTCTAAACCAGTTTCTGATATGGGATGGAGACCGCATAGTGAGCATGTTGGACAAACTGGGAAACCAGTTGCCACCAATCTATATATTGCTATTGGAATTTCTGGTGCTATTCAACATCTTGCAGGAATTAATTCCTCAAAAATCAAAGTTGTTATTAATAATGATCCTGAAGCTCCTTTTTTCAAAGCAGCAGATTACGGAGTTGTTGGGGATGCCTTTGATGTTGTTCCTAGGTTAAATGAAAAATTGAAAGCATTTAAAGCTCAAAACTCTTAATTATTTTATTAATTTAGGGCTTAAATGAGTCTAAATTAAATGAGCTTAATTCGTCTTACCATCAATCGTATTTCCTATAGCAAAACACATAATGGAGCATATGCTCTTTTATTAAATGAAAAAGAAGGTGATAGAAAACTTCCAATTGTCATTGGAGGATTTGAAGCACAGTCAATAGCTGTAGCTCTTGAAAGAGAGATTAGACCTCCGAGACCATTAACACACGACTTATTTAAAAATTTTTCTGACTGCTTTGAAATAAAAATTAAACAGGTAATTATTCATAAAATTGTTGATGGAGTATTTTTTTCAAGCTTAATCTGTGTAAGAGATAAAATTGAAGAAATAATAGATTCTAGAACTTCTGATGCTATTGCCTTAGCCATTAGATTTAATTCTCCAATATTTACATATGAAAATGTATTAGATAAAGCTGGAATTATATTAAAAGCAGGAGAAATTAAAAGAGATAAAGAAGAAAAAAAATCTGAAGAAGATGATTTGTCTAAAAAAATAGATTATGGCAAGCTTTCAATAATTCAGCTAGAAAAAGCTATTTCAATAGCTGTAAAAAATGAAGATTACGAACTAGCTGCTTATTTAAGAGATGAAATAAATAAAAGAAAATAATAATGATTTTAATGCAATTATTTCTTTTCAATATGTTTAATCTTGATGGATTTGAACAAAACAAAGAAATCATATTAAGCCAAGGATTTTCATTAGAAGGTCTAATTAGAGGTTTAATTGGAATGTCGGTATTAATTCTAATTGCTTTTTTACTTAGCAACAATCGTAAAGCAATTAATTGGAAAACCGCATCTTTTGGGCTAGTTCTTCAAATAATTCTTGCAATTGCAGTTCTTAAAATTTCCTGGGTAAAAATGATATTTGAATTCGCGGGTAAGGTCTTTGTCAAAATTCTAGATTTTACAATGGAGGGAACCCAATTTTTATTTGGGGATTTAGTCAGTGTAGAAAATTTTGGAAATGTTTTTATTTTTTCAATTTTACCAACTGTAATATTTTTTGCAGCACTAACTTCAATATTATTTTACTTTGGAATTATACAAAAAGTAGTAAAAGTAATGGCTTTATTATTATCAAAACTTCTTGGTGTTTCTGGACCAGAAAGTTTGAGTGTTGCTGGTAATATATTTCTTGGACAAACGGAATCTCCACTTATGATAAAAGCATACTTAGAAAAAATGTCAAAATCTGAAATCCTTTTAGTAATGATTGGGGGTATGGCAACAGTAGCTGGTGGTGTGTTAGCTGCTTACATTGGATTTTTAGGTGGAGATGACCCAGAATTAAAAATCTTTTATGCTAAGCACCTTTTGACTGCTTCTGTAATGGCTGCACCTGGTGCGATTGTTATTTCAAAAATACTATTCCCTGAAACTGAAAAAATCAATACTGATTTAAATATCTCCCAAGATAAAATCGGATCTAATTTTCTAGATGCAATTTCAAATGGCACAACAGAAGGTCTAAAATTAGCAGCAAATATAGCTGCAATGCTTTTGGTATTTCTTGCCTTTATTGCTATGATAAATTATATGCTAAATGGTATTGGGGGAGTTTTTTACATAAATGAATTGATTAGTAACAACACAGTTTATGAAAATCTTTCTTTAGAATTTATATTGGGATATCTATTTTCACCAATCATGTGGTTAATTGGTGTTGCTAGGGAAGATATGACTTTAATGGGACAGCTTCTAGGTATCAAATTGGCAGCCAGTGAATTCATTGGATACATACAACTATCCAGCTTGAAAGATGCTTCCAATCTAATTCATTTAAATTATCAGAAATCTATTATAATGGCAACTTACATGCTTTGTGGTTTTGCAAACTTTGCATCTATCGGCATACAAATTGGTGGTATTGGGGCACTAGAACCAACACAAAGAAAAAATTTATCAAAATTTGGTTTTTTAGCAGTAATTGGAGGAACTTTAGCTTCCTTACTTTCTGCTACGATTGCAGGAATGATTATTGGTTAATATATTTTAATAAAGTTCTTTTAAAATATAATAAATGAATTATTCATTATTCTTATTTTTATATTTTTTGAAATAAACCATATGAAACAATATTTAGATTTAGTTAAACATGTAATGGAATCAGGAAATGAAAAGTCTGATAGAACTGGTACTGGCACAAAAAGTGTTTTTGGTTATCAAATGCGTTTTGATCTTTCTAAGGGATTTCCAATGCTTACTACTAAAAAACTTCATTTAAAATCCATTGTTTATGAATTATTATGGTTTTTAAAAGGAGATACTAACACAAAATTTTTAAATGAAAATGGAGTTAAAATATGGGATGAGTGGGCTGATTCTAATGGAGATTTAGGTCCTGTTTATGGTCATCAATGGAGAAATTGGAATAATAATGGAATTGACCAAATAGTAGATGTAATTGAAAATTTGAAAAATAATCCTGATAGTAGAAGAATGATTGTAACAGCATGGAATCCTGGTGTATTGCCTGACAACAAAATTAGCTTTGAAGAAAATGTTAAAAATGGAAAAGCAGCCTTACCTCCCTGTCATGCTTTTTTTCAGTTTTACGTACATAACAAAAAATTATCCTGTCAACTATACCAAAGGAGTGCTGATATTTTTTTGGGAGTACCATTTAATATTGCATCTTATGCTCTTTTAACTGAAATGATTGCCCACGTATGTGGATATGAAAGCGGAGAATTTGTTCATACTTTTGGTGATGCGCACATATACAATAATCATACTGATCAATTAGAGCTTCAAACTTCAAGAAAACCAAGAGCTCTTCCTGTTTTAAAAATAAAAAGGAGAGTGTCCGATATTTTTGATTTCAAATTTGAAGATTTTGAAATTTTAAATTACGATCCACATCCACATATTAAAGGAAAAGTAGCTGTTTAATTTTATTTTCAATTTGTTATATTTGAGCAGTTATAAAAGAAAAATATTGAATTCTAAATCTCGAAAATATTTCTTGTTTCTACTATCATCTATTTTGATGATACTATTTATTAATCATGAAAGTATTTCTGTTGAAATAACTAGAATGATTCATAAAGAAAATTTAAAAAATAATCCTTTTAAGGAAACATATTATATGCCCAAGGAGGAAAGAAGAAAAATGGCACTCCCTCCAAATAAATATCTTGAACAGATGTGGGCACTATCTATGGATCCAATAAAAGGAAGGCCTCTTTTTGAAAAATTATTTGAATTACAAGAGGAGTTAAATAATTCTAGACGTCTTGATGACCCCTCTTCAGACAGAGAATCAATAGTGCCAGGTGAGTCAGCAGCATCAAAATGGGTTGAAAGAGGTCCTAATAATGTTGGTGGCAGAACAAAAGGAATTCTGTTTGATCCAAATGATAGTACTGATGAAACTGTTTTTGCAGGTGGAGTTACTGGAGGTTTATATAAAAACACCAAAATTTCAGATCCAACCTCACAATGGGTTAAAATTGATGGAATCCCTGAAAATATTCCGGTTTCTTCAATGGCTTTTGATCCAAATAATAATCAAATATTTTATGTAGGTACTGGGGAGTCTTATACTGGAGAAGGTGGAAATGGCGTTTGGAAATCTGATGATGGTGGAGGAACATGGACTAAAATTTATGGAGGAAGAACAGGAGGTTATGGTAATAATGGACTTATTTTTATTAATGATATAGTAGTAAGAAATAATGGTGGAAATTCCGAAGTAATCATAGCCTCTAGTATGGGATATGATAGAAAGGCTAGTGAATGGCTCGGAGTAAGTGGTTATGGTGTCTTTAAGTCTACTAATGAAGGGACTAGTTTTCAAACGGTTGCAATAGGTAAGGATTCAAATAATAATACTTATGCGGTAATTGATCTAGAAATTGCTCCAGATAATACAATATGGGCTTGTACTACTGATAGAGGTTATGGTACTGGTGGAGGAACAATATTACAGTCCAATGCTGATGTTTCATCTTTTTCCGTAAAACATGAAATAACCAGTGGATCAAGAACAGAAATTGAAGTTGCGTCTAATGGAAATATTTATGTATTAGCAAGAGTTAGTTCTAAACCTAAAGTATATAAATCTACAGATAAATTTGCTACAGCTCCTACAGTTCTTACTTTACCTGATGGTAGTGCAACTGGATTGCCTGCTGATGATTTCACTAGAGGACAATCTTTTTATGATTTGATGCTAGATTCAGACCCTAATAATCCAGATCATATATTTATAGGAGGTATTGACATATTTAAATCTACTACAGGAGGTGTAAGTTCCGATCCAAATGTTAACCCATGGACACAAATATCTCAATGGTATGGTGGTTTCAGTTATCAATATATTCACGCCGATCAGCATGGTATGGTTTTTGCCAATAATGACTCTTCTAAAAAATTATTTGGAAACGATGGTGGTATATATTTTAGTAAAACAGAATCTGACAATAGTGAAACTGCTAGTTCTAGAAATAATAATCTAAATACCAGTCAAATATATACCCTTGGAGTTGCGCCTTCTGAAATGTTCAAAGATCTAACCAAAACAGTTAGTGGAAGAGACAGAGCTACAAATCAAGGTTCTTCTGTATCTGTTAGCGGAATGACAGATGTTGTTATAACTGGCCTTCAAGATAACGGTAGTCAATTTCTTGCAAATAATAACGATCAAATTAGTACGGCAACTGAAGCTTCTGGCGGAGATGGAGCAGCATCCATGTTTTCTCAAGATCCTTCAAATCCATACTTTATTATGAACTACGTCTACAATGGATATATAGATGTATGGGATTTTAGTAATAATAAAATCAGATCCATTATTGCTGAATATCCAACTGAAAATGGAGATTTTATAAACACAGAAGCTTTAGATTCAAAGGAAGGTATTCTTTTCTCAAATTATCGAGGTGATGGAATTAATCGAATTGCTCTTTATTATGATTGGGATGATTTTTCCAATTTTAGTCCTAAAAAAGCGATCATTACTGATGCATTATTAACAAGTAATGTTTCCGCATTAACTGTTTCACCTTTTGGAACTACTAATTCTATTCTAATGGTAGGACTTGGAGATGGAAATTTATTACAAGCTGAGGGAGATGAAACAGGTATGACATGGACTAAAATTACTGGCTCTGAATTTGTTGGGAGTATATCAGATATTGAATTTGGAAAAACTGCAAATGAGATTTTGGTAACTATGCACAACTACGGAGTCAATAATGTTTTTTACTCCTCCAATGGAGGGGCAACATGGTCAAAAAAAGAAGGTGATCTTCCTGATATTCCTGTAAGATGTATCTTACAAAACCCTATCGATCCTAAAGAGGTGATTATTGGAACTGATTTGGGAGTTTGGTACACAAAAAACTTTACGGACAGCTCACCTAATTGGTCTCAATCTTACAATGGAATGAGTAATGTTAAGGTCACAGATTTAGATATGAGAGATGATTTTAAGGTTTTTGCATCAACTTATGGTAGAGGTCTTTTTTCATCCAATTTTGATTCTGAGAACCCAAAATTATTTT
>JAAZZF010000003.1 GCA_014239275.1 Flavobacteriaceae bacterium
GTACATGCAAAAGGATGGACAAGACAACAAATGATTGATTATATGTCTAAAAACACAGCTTTATCAATTCATGAAGTTACTACAGAAACAGATCGATATATTTCTTGGCCAGCACAAGCCTTGTCATATAAAATAGGAGAAATAAAAATAAGAGAGCTTCGTAAAAAAGCAGAAACAACCTTAGGAGAGAAATTTGATATTCGTGAATTCCATGAGGTTATTCTTGAAGAGGGAACCATAACGCTATCTATTATGGAAAAACGAATAAACTCTTATATACAGAAAAAATGAAACAGATTTACTTATTATTCTTAGCGCTTCAATTAATTTTAAGCCCTCTATATTCTCAAGAGGTTACTCACGAAGACTATAAGCGCGCAGTTAGTTTTTTGCATGACAATCACAATAATAAAACTGTTTTTAATCTCAAAACGAAAATTAATTGGTTTAAAGATGGCACAGGACTCTGGTTTATTGACTATAGCAAAAATAAGAAAACGTATAAGTTAGTTGATTTTAAAAATACTAAAGTAGTAGATTTATTTAATCATAATAAAATGGTGAGTGCCTTAACTGAATTTTCAGAAAAATTGATAAAAGAAAATCAGTTATCCTTATCTAATATTGAAAAAAGGGGAAAAGGAAATCTAGAATTTAAATTTGAAGATAAATCTTATGTTTTAAATCTAAAATCCTATCAACTTACATTACAAGAAGAAAAACCAAAAGAAGAAAAAAATCTATTTGAAGCAAAATCTCCCGATGGAAAATGGATTGCATATACCAAAGACTACAATCTTTTTATTAAATCAATTGAATCAAGTAAAGAATTTCAATTAAGTAATGAAGGTAAAAGAGGTTACGAATATGCCACTAGGTATGATTGGTATGATAAAATGGAAGGCGAAAATGGTGAAAGACCTAAACGTTTTTTTATGAATTGGTCAGAGGATTCAAATTGGATAGCAACTAATATTATTGATACAAGAAATGCAGAAAAAATGTATATGTTAGATCATAGTATTGATTCCCTTTATAAACCAAAACTATTGTCCTATTATCGCGGTTCTCCAGGAGACACAACTATGGTAATGGTGACGCCAGTTTTTTATAATGTTAAAACCAAAAAAGAAGTCAAAACAAGTTTGCCAACGGGAACACACGTAAACTCAGTTTCAATTGAAGGGATGAAACAATCTGGAGAGTTATTGGCAGATTATTTGGAAAGAGGTTACAAAAAAAAGGTTTTAAAACACATAAATCTCAATAATGGAAAAGAGAAAATACTTATTGAAGAAACAAATGAAACTAATATTGATAATTTTTGGTTTCGTCAATTACAAGAAAAGCTAAAGGTTATTTTTCTGTCTGAACGTAGTGGTTGGAGGCAACTCTATATGGTCGATTTAAAAACCAACAAAATATCAGCCATCACTACTGGGGATTATTACATTAATTCAGTTGTATATACTGATGAAGATAAAGAAGAAATCTATTTTATGGCGTCAGGAAAAGAGCCTAATAGCAATCCTTATTATCAAAAACTATATAGAGTTAATTTTGAAGGTAAAGTAACTTTATTAACGCCGGGAAACACTCATCATTCCATTAATTTTTCAAAAAATGGAAAGTATTTTGCAGATAATTATTCAACCATAAATATTCCAACAAGAACTGTATTAAGAAGTTCGCGGAGCGGAAAAATTTTAACAGAATTAACAACAGCTGATGTTTCTGATGCACAATCCAAAGGATGGCAATCTCCAGAAATTTTTCAACTTACAGCAAAAGATAAAAAAACTACTATTTATGGTGCCTTGTGGAAACCAACAAATTTTGATTCAACTAAATCTTACCCAATAATTGATGCAACTTATACTGGGCCGCATACACAAGTATTCCCAAAATCATTTGATCGCGGTTTTAGCAATCAGTCCCTAGCAGAATTCGGATTCATTGTTATGAATGTTGATGGTCTAGGCACGTCCGGACGCTCAAAAGAATTTCATGATCATTCTTATAAAAATATGGGAAATAATTTAGAAGATCATGTGTTAGCTATTAAATATTTAGGACAAAAATATTCATGGATAAATACTGACAAAGTTGGGGTATTTGGCCATTCGGCTGGAGGCTATGATACAGGAAGAGCCATGTTAGCCTTTCCAGATGTTTACAAAGTTGGAGTGGCAAGTTCAGGAGATCATGACTTTAGAATGGAAAAAGCTTGGTGGCCAGAAATGTATCAAGGTTGGCCAGTTGATGAAACGTATGAAGAGGTGTCAAATATTACAAATGCGGAAAATTTAAAAGGGAAACTTTTATTAGTACATGGCGGTATGGATGATAATGTAAATCCATCTGCAACTTTTAAATTAGCTGAAGCTTTAGTTAATGCAGACAAAGAGTTTGATTTGCTAATTTTCCCAAGTCAGAGACATGGTTATGTTGGTGAAGCTAGAAATTATTTTATTAAAAAACGTTGGAATTATTTTGTTGAACATCTGCTAAATGCAAAACCTATTTGGGATTTTAACTGGAAATAAAAATAACTTAATTTTAAATTATTATATTTAAACTATGAAAAAAATTCTTTTTTTCATTTCCTGCTTGTTATTGTTTTCTTGCGAAAAGGATATTGTTTTATATACGTTAACCACTTCTGTTAATCCTGTTGAAGGAGGTACAGTTCTTCCTGCTACAAGACAATATGAATCTGGCGATACTGCTAATCTAATCGCTGCTCCAGCTGCAGAATATGTTTTTGAAAGTTGGACAGGAGCTACAGGAACTGAAGAAACTACACTTGTAATGGATGCAGATAAAACAGTAGTTGCAAACTTTATTAAGAAAAAATATCCA
>JAAZZF010000004.1 GCA_014239275.1 Flavobacteriaceae bacterium
ATCTACTTATTTTAATGTTTTAGCAAATTTTTCGAGATGTTTTTCTGGCATTGTATCTACCTGAAATCTAATCATTACATTATCCCATAATAAAATTATATTAGCTTTCTTATTGTCATTTGCATCAATTATATATTTTAATCTTTCAATGCTGGTGTCATTATCCCAATATTCTGCATCAACATCAATACTAACAGCAAGATCTTGATTATATGCTTCTCTATCCAGTTTTCCTCCTTTCATATATGCAAAAGGATATTTTCCAGCAGAATTTAGATCTATTGTCCACTTATCTTCTGCTCTTGGCGTTACAGCAATAGCATACTTTCCAGCACTTAATGTTTTTTCGCCAACAATTACACTTGTTGAAAAGGTTATCCTAGTAGGGCTATTTGCGCCAGCTCTCCACAATTGATCATAAGGGACAAGCTCTCCAAAAACTTTTCTTCCCTTAACTCCAGGCGAAGAATAGTTAATAGAAATATTTGTCATGCCAACATTTTGACTTACAGATGCTTGAGGACTAGCTACTGGACTTAAATATGTAGAGGCGGTTTGTGAAAATGCTGTTATCGTAATAAAAAATAGTATGGTTGTTAGTGTTATGTTTTTCATAATTTAAATATAAGAATTAATAACTTAAACCATAGGCATATTTTCTTCTTTATAATTCCGCAGTTAGTATATTTAGATTGTAAAAAAACTCTAGAATATTTATTATCTTATTAAAAAAATGAAATGAATTATAAATTCTTTTTAATAGTGACCATTATTTTTTTCATTTCATGTGGAGGTTCTGAATCTGAAGAAGGAAATCCTGACGGAACAAGTACTGATTTCCCCAATTTTGTAGACTCTAATAATTTAAGAATTTTTGCAAGAAAAGGCGTTTCAACAACATTTTTGAACAATGTTGGGGCAGCTTATGGTGAAATGTTTAAAACTAGCGCTAATGTTGATCAATCCATGAGATCAAAATATTTATCAGTATCTAAGGAAAAATATGTATATCAAAGAGTTGGAGTAGATGGGATGGCTAGTAATTCTAATTTTAATCCAGGAACACCACCCAAACCTTATACTGATAATGCAACAGATTATATATGGGAAATGAAAACAGGAGGAGCGGATCAAATTGGAGAAGTAATAGAACACCTTTTACATACAGTCACAGCTGTTACTATGTATTTAGCATATTCAGATTGGAATTTTAAAAATTCTTCTTCACCATTATATTTGGCGATGAATGAAGCTGTTAATAAAGGGATTTATGATATTTCTAGTTATGATGACTTAAAAAATGATGAAGCTTATCATAGAATTATAACTCAGGAATATGCTTATTGGCTAATTCTTGCGGAGTGGGATTATTATGAAACGGCAGGCAAGAAAGAAAGTGGAATGACAGGAAATGGAGAATTTACCATCGGCACACCATCTGAAATTCAAACACAACTTCCTTTAGGGCACAAGTTGTATAAGGATTATATTGAGAAAATTTTATCCATTCCTAACAAGGCTAATATTATTGCTTTATTTCCATAATTTATGAAAAAAACCCTTATTATAAATTATTATATTTAAACTATGAAAAAAATTCTTTTTTTCATTTCCTGCTTGTTATTGTTTTCTTGCGAAAAGGATATTGTTTTATATACGTTAACCACTTCTGTTAATCCTACAGAAGGAGGTACAGTTCTTCCCGCAACAAGACAATATGAAGCTGGTGATACTGCTAATCTAATCGCTGCTCCAGCTGCAGAATATGTTTTTGAAAGTTGGACAGGAGCTACAGGAACTGAAGAAACTACACTTGTAATGGATGCAGATAAAACAGTAGTTGCAAACTTTATTAAGAAAAAATATCCA
>JAAZZF010000005.1 GCA_014239275.1 Flavobacteriaceae bacterium
CAAGCGTTGATGGTAAAAAAGCTAAACTTGATAAAGAATCAGCTGATAATAAAAATAAGGCTCTTGAATTAGAAAAAGAGGCAAGTGAAAAAAGAAAACTTAAAGCTGAACAGGCATTGATTGAAGAAGAAGCACCTGCTGCTGAAGAAGCGCCTGCTGAAGAAACACCTGCTGAAGAAGAAGCACCTGCTGAAAAAGAAGCACCTGCTGAAGAAGCACCTGCTGAAGAAGCACCTGCTGCTGAAGAAGCGCCTGCTGAAGAAGCACCTGCTGAAGAAGAAGCGCCTGAAGAAGCACCTGCTGAAAAAGAAGCGCCTGCTGAAGAAGCACCTGCTGAAAAAGAAGCGCCTGCTGAAGAAGCACCTGCTGCTGAAGAAGCGCCTGAAGAAGCGCCTGCTGCTGAAGAAGCGCCTGAAGAAGCACCTGCTGATGAAGAAGCGCCTGAAGAAGCACCTGCTGATGAAGAAGCGCCTGAAGAAGCGCCTGCTGCTGAAGAAGCACCGCCTGCTAAAGAAAAATAATTCCTATTAAGATGAAAAAACAAGATTGTTATTATCTTGGTAAAATCGTCTCAAAATTTAGTTTTAAAGGTGAAATTCTATTAAAATTTGATAGTGATGAGCCTCCTTCCATAAAACTTTCTACTATATTTATTGAAATAGAAAAGTCTCTAGTTCCATTTTCTGTCAAAAAAATATCTTTACACAAATCTTCCTTGCTTAAAATTAAATTCGAGGAAGTAGATGACGAAAATTCAGCAAATTTAATTCTAAAAAAAGAAACCTTTCTTCCTCTTAATCAGCTTCCCAAACTTAAAGGAAATAAATTTTATTATCATGAAATTGTAGGATTCAAAGCAATAGATATTGAATTTGGTGAATTTGGAATAATAGAAAGAGTAAATGATCAAACGAGTCAACCAATTATTATGGTTAAAAATTCAAAAAATAAAATAATTATGGTTCCGCTTGTAGATGATTTTTTAATTGAATTGAATAAAGAAGAAAAAAGAATGATTTTTAAATTGCCTGAGGGTTTAATTAATTTATAATTTTATACAAATTTTTAAAAGTTTATGAGTGATAGTACAAGAATAAATAAGTTTCTTAGTCAAGCTGGCTTTTGCTCAAGAAGAGAAGCAGATAAATTTATTGCGGATGGAAGAGTAACAATTAATGGAGTTGTTGCTGAAATGGGTTCAAAAATTAAATTTGATGATAAAATCTGTGTTGATGGTGAAAAAATTTCTAAAAAAAATATTAAAAAATTATATATCATTTTTAACAAACCCAAAGGAATAGTATGTACAACAGATGCTGGTGTCGAAAAAGATAATATTATAGATTATATAAACCATCCCCAAAGAATTTTTCCAATTGGAAGATTGGACAAAACAAGTGAGGGCCTAATTTTTCTAACTAATGATGGAGATATTGTAAATAAAATTTTAAGAACAAAAAATAAACATGAAAAAGAATACCATGTAACGGTTGATAAGCCTATTAATTCAATTTTTATAAAAAAAATGGGTAATGGAATCCCGATTCTAAATACAGTAACAAAAAAATGTGAAGTTAAATTGATTAAAGATTATGAGTTTAAGATTATTTTAACTCAAGGATTAAATAGACAAATTAGAAGAATGTGTGAGTTTCTTGGATATAGAGTAAAAAAACTTACAAGAGTTAGAATTATGAATATTAAAATTGATATTCCTATTGGAAAATGGAGATACTTTAGCTCTAAAGAACTTTCTGAATTAAAAAATTTACTAAAAAAGTCATCAAGCAATTATGGTAATTAAAAAAAAAATAATTTTAATATTCTTAATTATTTCATTTTTTAGTTTTTCCCAAAATCAATCAAATGATAGTATCCAACTAAAAGAAGTAATTGTAAGCATTGCAAAATTAAAGGATAGTCTTATAAATACTCCATTCTCAATTTCTTCAAAAAATTACTCTAATTTTCAAAATTCCACTCAACAATTTAATTTAAGTGAATATATCGAAAACATCCCTGGTGTCTTTATATCAAATGATCATAATTATGCTCAGGATTCAAGAATTTCTATAAGGGGTTTTGGAAGTAGAGCTAACTTTGGAATAAGAGGAATTAAGTTAATTGTTGATGGAGTGCCAGAAACCACCCCAGATGGTCAAACTCAAATAGATAATTTAAATCTTGAAATAATTGATAAAATTGAAGTTATTAGAGGAATTGGATCCTCATTATACGGAAATTCATCTGCAGGAATCATAAAAATTCAAACTATAGGAGAAATAAAAAATAATTTCACAAAAATTAGTTATTCATCTGGCTCTAATCAAAAAAATAAAAAGCAAGTTCTTTTTGGACTAAAAAATAACAAATCTTCATATTCATTTTTATTAAGTCAAACAAAAAGTCAAGGATATCGAGATAACAGTGGGTTTAAAAATAACAATCTAAATATAAGTTTGATTAGCAACATCAATACGAATTCAAAATTAAGATTCAACTTTAATTATGTTAATAGTCCATATGCTATTGATCCAGGAGGTTTAACAATTGAAGAAGTAAATAAAAACAGAAAACAATCTAGAGATAGAAATATGATTTATGATTCTCAAGAATCAATTGATCATTACAAATTAAGTATGAATCTTGAAAAAAAAATTAATACTAAATTAAGCTTGTCAAATTATTTATTTTATTCAAATAGAGATTTTGAAGGAAAAATCCCTGTAAAAAATGGTGGTGCAATTAAGTTAGACAGAAAATATTGGGGCTTTGGATCAAACATATCCTTTGATAATAAAATTAAAGCTCAAATTGGTTTTGATGTAGGAAATCAAAAAGATAATAGAAAAAGATTTTTTAATAATGAAGGGAAGATTGGAGAATTAGTACTTAATCAAAAAGAAAAATTTTTAAATTATGGAATATACTTAGTAAGTTCATATAATATTAAGAATATTACAATTCTTTCGGGTTTAAGATTTGATAATAATAGAATATCCTTAAAAGACATTTATTTAAATGATGGAGATAGTTCTGATAAAATTGATCTCAAATCTATAAATCCTAGTTTAGGAATTAATTATAAACCCAACAGTTTAATTCGTTTTTTTGCTAATATATCTTCCGGATTTGAAACTCCAACCTTGAATGAATATGGGTCATCTCCTATTGGATCAGGATTTAATAAATCTTTAAAGTCACAAAAGTCTACCAATTATGAATTTGGCTTTTCAAAAAGGTCTATAAATAATGACTTAAAAATTGATATTGTTTATTTTAATACGTTGACTAAAGATGAGGTATTACCATACGAAAACCCCCAATTCCCAAATCAAGTCTTTTACAATAATGCAGGTAAAACTAAAAGAAAGGGAGTAGAGTTTTCTGGACATTATGATTTAAATGATTTTTTTAGCATTAACTCATCAATAAGTATTGGAGAATATTTATTCCATGAATTTCAAAAAAATCAAGAAAATTACTCTGGTAATAGCATTCCCGGTATTCCTAATAATATATTCATTTTTGATGTTAGTTATAAAACAAACTCTAGTCTATTTATTAATATTAGTTTAAAAAAAATAGGAAAAATGTATGCTAACAATTCCAATTCAGTTAAAATTGACAGCTATAATTTAGTAAATTTAAAGATTGGCCAAGAAATTTCTTTTAAAAAAATTATGCTTAAACCATTCCTTACTATTAACAACCTTTTTAGCGTTAATTATTACGATAATATTAGAATTAATGCATTTGGAGGAAGGTATTATGAACCTGCACCAAAAACAACATTCTTTGGAGGAATAAAAATTGCTTTTTAATGAGTAAAAAGAAAAAAATTGTAATTGTTGGAGGAGGAATTAATGGCTTAATAGCTGCAAACTACCTTTCAAAAGATGGATTTTCTGTCTCCATTATTGAAAAGAAACCAATTGTTGGAGGGGCATGCACCTTTAGAACAAAAAAAATTGGAAATCAAACCATTGACTTTGCTCTTGGAGCTACGGTTCTTGGAATGATGCCAGATTTCATTTTTCAAGAAACAGGTTTATCTAACAATGTAGAAATTTTTTCCCCTAAACATCCAAAGCTAGTTTATTTTCCAGATTCTAATACTAGCACAAGGATATATCAAAACTATAAAAAACTTGATCAAGAAATAAAAAACAAATGGGGTGAAAAGGGAGACTTAGAAAGTTTTAGAAATGATGAAGATAAAATAATAGATTTTATTAGACAAGGATTTAAATTTGGGGAAACGCCTTCATTAGAAAAAGCAAATGCTATTTTGGGAAAAACTCTAACTAATTTATGGATGAATGGAAGTGCTAAAAATCTTCTAGATCATTATTTTACATCTGATAAAACTAAGATATATATGGGAATGACTAGAATAGAAAGTGGATCTTCCTCAATGCATAATAAAGGCACTGCTTTTACTATTCCACTTATGGATTCAGGATCTGTTTTTAATGGTTATTGGGGATATGTTAAAGGAGGTATCTGGCAAATTACTGAAGAAATTTCTAAAATAAATAAAAGCCTAGGAGTAATGTTTTATATGTCTTCAAATATAAATTCTATAGACACTAACAGAATGAAAGTTACATTTGAAAAAGAAAAAAAAGACTATGAAATAGATTATGATTATATGATTTTTGCAACAGATCCTATTACACCATCGAAACTTCTTAAGAATTTTAAACTAGAACAAGAATTAGAAAATAAAGATTATTTAGGAACTAGTGGAAAAATTACTGCTTTCTTTAAAAATCCAGTAAAATGGAAGGAATCCTCACCATATAAAAATTCTGATTCTGCATTTCGTTTTGTTTTTTCAAATCAAACTTTAAATGCATTTGAAAGCTCTAGTCAACGAGTAGTTAATAGTTCAGATGATTATGCTCCCAGCTATGTTCAAATTTATGCTGAAGGAGCTGCACAAAGAGTTCTTAAAAACCGTGAACCTTTTGATAAGCTAATATTTTTTATAAAAAACATTAAATACAATAAAACAGCTGATCAGTTGCCTTTTATTAAGGAAGAAGTAATGAATTTAATTTTTAAGCACATAGTAAATCCAGAAGATTGCGTGTCAACTGAGTTTTTATGTCCTAAAGATTTAAATGAAATATTTTATTTTCCAAAAGGAAATATAGATCACATGGCACTTAACGAAAATCAAAATTTTAATCAAAGGCATTTTTCTAAAAATGTAAATAAAAGTTTTTACTTGTATGGAGAATATGACAATATTTATTATTGTGGAGCAGGTGCTTACCCATGTGGAAGTGTTGCTGGAACAGCAGGCTATATGTGTGCTAAACAATTAAAAAGAACAGTTAATTAATAATATTTATTATTTAAAGTATTAAATTAGAGCAACTTCTAAACTAATTTAATATGTTCAATAAATTTTTTCAATTATCAACAATCATTATTGCCTTTTTGCTTTTAAACTCTTGCGAGGTTAAAAATACTGATCCAGTAAAAATTATTAAAATTTCAACTGACCATGGAGAATTTAATATCTGGACTAAACGTACAGGCAATAATCCAACAAAAAAAGTTCTATTATTACATGGTGGCCCAGGAGCAAATCATCAATATTTTAAAATATTTGATTCTTATTTTCCTAATGAAGACATAGAATATTATTACTATGATCAGCTTGGATCAACATTAAGTGATAATCCTCAAATTGATGATTTATGGACTATAGAACATTATGTTGAAGAAGTAGAACAAGTTCGAAAGTCTTTAGGAATGGATAAAGATAATTTCATAATACTTGGTCATTCCTGGGGTGGTATTTTAGGAATTGAATATGCATTAAAATATCAAGAAAATCTAAAAGCCCTAATAGTTTCCAATATGGTTCCATCAGTTCCTGATTATAATGATTATGTCAAAAATGTTCTAGCACTTAAGCTTGATCCAGAAGTCTTAAAAGAGATTCGATCATATGAAGCTGTTAAAGATTATACTAATGAAACTTATCTCAAATTAATCCATGACAATTATTATCCTG
>JAAZZF010000006.1 GCA_014239275.1 Flavobacteriaceae bacterium
AATGATATAAAAGGAAAAATTAAAGATCTATTCTTACCGGCCTATTTGGCAAGTTCTGAAGCTGTGAATATGGAATTGTGTAAGATTCTAAGTTATTTACAGGTAGAAGAAATCGTTGAGTTGACATTACATGAAATGGAGACGAATACTTCTACTGAAGGGATGAAGGAAATTTACTTATCTAGTGATATTTCTAATAGAAGTGAACAATATGGGAAGGATGTAGAAAACATGTTAGCAAACATGCCAAATCAACGCAATATTAGTTATGCTAAAAGTTTAAGTTACCTTCAAAAAGGTTGGTCAACTACAGCAAGGGAACGTTATTTTAAATGGTTTGGCGATGCGCTTCAAAAAGCTGGTGGTAAAATGTATTTAAAATTTATTAGAGCCATTCAAAAAACAGCATTGGCAAATGTTCCAAAACAAGAAAGAGATTACCTTTCAGAATTAACAGAAATTGCTGCCGCCCGCAGGTCAGATTATATGAAAGATGTAAAACAACCACAAGGTCCTGGTACTGATTGGACAGTTGAGTTGTTAATGTCTGCTTATGAAAAGAATTATAAAAACGCCAATTTTGAGAGTGGCAAAAACATGTTTAAAGCCACATTGTGTATTTCATGTCATAGTATGAATGGAGAAGGAGGAAGTTCTGGGCCTGAGTTGACTCAAATTGGTTCGAGGTTTTCGGTTGAAGCTATAGGTGAAGCAATTATCAATCCGTCCGGAACAATAGGTGACAGGTATCAATTCTCAAACTATCATATGAAAAATGGCTCTGTCATTACAGGTATTGCGATAAATGAAAATGAAAAAAATATTGAAGTGAGCATAAGTCCTTTTGCTTTCGATGTTACGGTAAATGTTAGAAAAGATAGTTTGGAGAATGTTGAATTGTCTAAAATATCGCCAATGCCTGCAGGCTTGATTAATATACTGAATGAACAAGAAATTACAGATTTGATTATGTATATGCTATCAGGTGGAAATTCAAAAAATATGAAAAAATGAAACATTTTGAGCCATTAAGCAAGCAGAAAAAGACTACTAATTTTATTATATGTATTGTCTTTATCATTTTTGCTCTATTACAATTAAATGATCCCGATGGTTTTTTGTGGTTTTCTATATATTTCATTGTGACACTTATATGTTTATATAACACCTTCAAGGCTGTCCCTAAATATCTCTTAATTTTATCAATAATAGCTTTGCTAGCTTACTCTGCATTTCATTTCTCATTATTTATTGACTATTTAGAAACGGGGAACAAGGAAGAGATTTTTGGTAAAATGGTTTATGACAAGCCCTATTTAGAAGGTACTAGAGAATTTATTGGCCTTTTAATAGCTGCTTTTGGTATCATATATCAATTAAAGATTAGGAAAAACAGTAATTTTTTCTAAATTACACAACGATGACACTTGACGAAAAATTTAAAGCTCTTCAAACAAACAATGCTCCTGGACAGGAAGTCCGGCAAAATCTAGGAGATATTAATGCCATTATGATTGGGGAGAAAATGGATGGCCTTACTGTTGATTTCTCTCATGGAGATGTAGATGCCTTTCCTCCTACACCTAATTCTGATATTATTTGGAAAGATGGTTTTATAAGAGGAGCTGGTCAAGCATATACTGAGTATAGAGGATCAGCCGAGATAAGAAACAAACTGGCTGATAGACTTGGCAAGTTTACTGGTCAACCAATTGAGGCTAATAGCGAATTGATTATAACTCCTGGGACTCAAGGCGCATTATTTTTAGCCCTTGGATCAACTGTTACTGCTGAAACAAAAGTCGCAGTAGTAGAGCCAGACTATTTTGCCAATCGTAAACTTGTAAAATTCTTTGGAGGTAAAATTATTCCAATACCTCTAAACTATAAGGCCTCTCAATCTGAAAACCGCCCAGATTTAAATCGAATTGAAAACGCGTTCAAAGAAGGGGCAAAGGTTTTTGTTTTTTCAACACCTAATAATCCAACGGGTATTGTATATTCAAAAAAAGTAATAACTAAAATAGCAAATCTTGCGGCAACCCATAATGTTACTTTAATTGTAGATCAACTCTATTCTAGGATGTTATATAGTGGTGAGGAATATACTCATCTTTGTTCTTGTATCATTCAACCAGAAAATCTTATTACTATAATGGGGCCATCTAAAACAGAATCTCTTAGTGGGTTTCGTCTTGGGGTTGCATTTGGCACACCAAAATTGATTGAAAGAATGGAGTCCTTGCAAGCTATCGTTTCATTAAGGGCTGCTGGATATAATCAAGCAGCTCTTTATTCTTGGTTTGAAGAACCTGCCGGGTGGATTGAAAATCGTATTAAGGAACATGAATCAATAAGAGATGAATTGCTAGAAATATTTAGAGCTGGCAATCTCCATACTGCTACTCCTCAAGCTGGCAGCTATCTTTTCCCGCAACTGCCGCCACTTAAAATAGATTTACATACTTTTATACGCTTACTACGATATCAGGCCAATATTATAGTTACTCCCGGAACTGAATTTGATCCAGCCTGTATTGATAGTATCCGATTAAACTTTTCACAGGATCGCTCTGCAGCGGTTTCGGCAGCAAAACGAATCGTGAAAATGACTGAAATTTATTGTAAATGATTAAAAAATTAACTATTTATTTATTCTTTTTTTTAACGCTGAGTTGCAGTGCTGACAAGGATGTTATTGAAGAGTCCGTTGATCCAATTATAGGCAAATGGTTTTTCCATAGTTATAATATTGGTGCAAATGAAACCCTTTATGATGAGTGCAAACAAAAAGGCTACTTTCAGTTTACTAAAAATGGCGGAGGCGATCATGTAACTTATTGGGTTAACAGGGAAACAAATAAATGCTCTTTAGACCAATCAAAAAAAATACAATGGTATGTGGAAGACGAACTATACAACATAAAAGTTTTCTCACAAGGCAGTTATGGTGGTATTTTATCATTTGGTATTACCTATCTTTATCAAGGAACAATTTCTGAAGGAATATTGAGAATGCCTGTTGGCTATGAAACAATAAATTTTATTAAAAATTAATCTTTAAGCCTTTTCAGTTTCCTTTGAATTTTTTTGATCGCGTTTTGTATTGTGTTTTCTGGTTCAATTATATTATCCTCTCCCCAAAAATTTAAATCTTTAAATCCTATTTTTGAATCTGCTAGAATAACGGAGGGGTCAACTAGGTCTTTTCTTTTAGGAAAATTTAACGTTTCGTTTTCTGTCCAATCTGTTATAGCCATTTCAGAAGATAAAGAATAGGTGGAGTTAAAAATTTTTTTATCCCAATTTACTTTAAAATCAATCGATGCATTGCTATAACTATAGTGCCATTTACTATTTCTTTCTGCATAATCAACTCTATAGCTCACTTTTACTGGCCATACCTTTGCATTTCTAGGCTTCTTCTTTACAAACAATTTTGAGGCCATGTCTCTATTAGATACATTGAGTGAGTAGGTAGCGCTCAATAAAATTTTGTTTTCTCCATCTATATAAAGTTCTCCATAAAAGAGTGGGTCATAAATATTATCTTTTTGTTTAAACCTTATTACATAAACTGGCATGTCATTAATTTTAGAATTTCTATGTACCCAAAAAGTATAATTGGACATAAGAAATGGTGGAATAAAATAATTGGAATATTTAATAATGTCTTGAAACAATGTATTATATGGCCCCCCCGAAAGTTTAAATGCTACAGTATCTAATCTTGAATAATCTGTGTCTTTTCTAATTTTTAAAATTTTTATTCCATCTCTTTTTTGATATGTTTTATATGGGGCCTTATAAATATTAACTACGGCTTCTGATAGAGACACATTTCGCCTTTTCTTTTTTATTGTTTCCCTATAAAAAGCCGTCATTAAAGTATGGTCTTCTATATAATTTCTCTCTACATTAGCTAAAGTTTCTCTAACTAATCTTTCAACATCTTTAGGTATACTTAAAACTGTTTCTGAAAGAGGAGTAATAAAAACATCTAAAGAAATTGTATTGTTTTTTTTGTTTAATGATTTTAAATTTAGTATTCTAGTTTTAAACCCAATAAATGAAATTTGCACTTTTGATGAAGTGTGTGATTTAGGAATTTTAATTGCAAAATCGCCATCGCCATTACTAATGGTACTAATATTAGATTCTAGCAAGTTTATATTAGCAAAAATAAGAGGTTCATTATTTTCTGAATTTATAACTTTCCCCTTAAATTCAATATAATTTAAATTAGTATTATCAAGCAATTTATTAGATTGCGCATTAGCAAAATAAAGTCCAGATATTATAATTAATAAAAAAGAAATTTTAATTCTCATTACTACTTAAAGATAAGAATCTCGTTGTTTATTAACAAAGAAGTTTGACAGAACGAATTGATGCTTTTTATTTACCTTTATTTTAAAATAGATTGAAAATGAAAAAAAAACATAATTTTTTAATTTCTAATAATATTTATGGATTAGTTACTTTTTCTATAGTTGTATTAGTAATTATTGCCGTTCTAGTTGCCTACTATACTTACTATTAATGTATTCTATTTCTTTTAATAAAAATTTAGTTAAAAAAATTGATTTATTTGATCACAATTTAATATTTCCTCATGAAAAAGTTATTGATCAAAAAACTTCATTATTAATAGACTATTTAAGATCATTTAATAATTCTATTATAATATCCTCAATTTTGTGTTGTTCCAAAAGCATGGTTATAATAGACGGGCATCATAGGTTCCATGCATTAAAAAAGTTAGGGTTTAAAAAAGTTCCTGTTACAGCAATAGATTATTTTGCAAAGGATATAAAAACAGGTTTTGAAGAAAAATTTTCCAAAGATTCTATTATAAGTAGTGGATTAAGCAAACAATTCCTTGAACCAAAAAGCACAAATCATTTAGTGTATTGCCAAAAATCCAAACTTTGGGAGCCTGTTATCCTTCTTTCCAGTTTATTTAAATTAAATTTCCCAAATTGACCTCTACTCTAAAAAATTTAATTGAAGCTGAAAAAAAAGCAGCTGAACTATTTAAAGAGATAGAAGTTAGAGGATTGTTATTTCCTGGAAAATCGGAAAAAGAAATTAATACTTCCATTTTTGATTTAGCTTTTGAAATATTTGGAATTAAAAAATATTGGCACAAAAGAATTGTGCGTTGTGGCAAAAACACTTTACAGCCTTACAAAGAAAATCCTAAAAACCTAATTTTAAAGAAGGATGATATTCTTTTTATAGATTTTGGCCCAATTTTCGAAGAATGGGAAGCTGATTTTGGCAGAACCTATGTCATTGGAGGGGATCCTTATAAAATAAAACTAAATAAAGATATTGAATCTGCTTGGCATAATTGCAAAAACTATTTTGACACTCAACAAGAAATAACTGGCGCTCAACTTTATAAATATGCTAGTGATTTAGCTTTAGATTATAATTGGGAATTTGGAGGAGAAATTGCTGGACATATTATAGGGAATTATCCACACGAAAGACTAGAAAAAGAAGATAAGACCAACTACATTCACCCTAACAATAATGAAGATATGTTTAAGACAGACAAGAAAGGTAAAATACGAAACTGGATATTAGAAATCCATTTTGTAGATAGAAAAAAACAAATTGGAGGGTTTTTTGAACAATTATTGGTTTAATTTATTCTTCTTTTATTAATTTTATACTATAACTTAATTAATTATGGGAAGTAAATTTTTTGGCAATAGAATGGAAAAACAACCTCATGGGAAAAAAGGGGGGAAACAAAAGTTTAATAATAGAAATAATAAAGCTAAATCTGGCGGTGTAAGAAAAACTGGTAGAGGTAATTAGTCCACTTCTCATTTAATCTTTTAACTTTAAAACTTATGAAAATACAATGTTCATTGTTTGCGATATTATTCCTTGTCTCTTTTTTCATTAATGCTCAAAATTTGCGTCTAAAAACTGATAAAAGCACCTTAAAATGGACTGGGAAACAGATAACAACTAAAACACATTTTGGATCTTTAAAATTCAAATCTGGTAATATAACTTTCGAAAATGGAATTATTTCTAGTGGAAAATTTCTTGTTGACATGACTTCTCTTTTAGTAGAAGACTTGCAAGGCAACTACAAACAAAAATTAGAAGGACATTTAAAGTCTGATGATTTTTTTTCAGTAGAAAAGTTTAATGAATCCTCTCTAACTATTCTTAGTTCTTCAAAAAATGATTCTGGACTTGATGTAAATGGGA
>JAAZZF010000007.1 GCA_014239275.1 Flavobacteriaceae bacterium
AGAAATTAAAGAAAGAGAAATTTTTCCTGGTTTAAAAGGAAAATTTGTTCATGGAGAAAAAATTACTTGGGTATTTTGGGATGTAAAAAAAGATTCAGTAGTTCCAAAACACAATCATATTCATGAACAAATAATGCATGTAGTAACTGGCAAGTTTGAGTTTGTGCTAAATAATGATAAAAAAACCTATAGCGATGGTGATGTTGTTGTAATTCCTTCAAATGTTCCTCATTCAGGAAAAGCTTTAACTGATTGTAAATTAATGGATGTTTTTAGTCCTGTTAGAGAAGAATATAAATGAATATATCTTTAAAATCTAAAAGAGCACTTGTTGGAGGAAGCAGTAAAGGATTAGGTAATGCTGTAGCTAATCAATTAGCAATGTCTGGTGCTCAAGTTACTCTAGTAGCTAGAAATGAGGGACTACTGATAGAAAACGTTAAAAAATTAAATGAAAAAACAGATCTTGCTCATGATTATTTGGTTGTAGATTATAATGACTTTAATCAGTATCAAACTAGGATAAAGGAATACTTGTCTACTAACCCTATAGATATTTTGGTTAATAATACTCAAGGACCTAGTTCAGGAGATGTTATGAATGTTTCTTTAGAAGATTATCAAAAATCATTTGATTTATTATTTAAAAATGTAGTTTATACTACTATGCTCGCTTTAGAAAACATGAAAAAAAATAAATGGGGGAGAATAATAAATATGACTTCCATTTCTGTTAAAGAACCTCTCAGTTATTTAGCCTTATCCAACACTATTAGGTCTGCTGTTACCACTTGGGCAAAAACTCTTGCAAATGAAATAGGTTCACATAATGTAACAGTTAATAATATCCTTACAGGTTTTTTTAATACTGAAAGAATTAATGAACTTAATTCAGAAAAAGCTAAAAAATTAAATATTAAAATTGGAGAAGTTTTTAGTGCGATGGAAAATCTCGTTCCCTTAAAAAGGATAGGGGATCCAAAAGAATTTGCATATCTAGTAACTTTTTTAGCTTCTGAAAAAGCTTCCTATATAAACGGAATTAATATTCCAATCGATGGTGGTCTCTTAAAATCATTGTGAGACTACATTCTTATTTAGATTATCAATTATACTATATAATTTTTTTTCTTGACTTGGTCTTGGAGCATCTGAATTTACTATATAGCCTTTAGGATCAACGATAATATATCTAGGTATTCCAGACTGATCAATCATATTATCTATAACATATTGAGATTTCCAATCCTTATCTGCTAATAAATGGGTACCAGACAATTTTTCTTTGTCAATCATTTCTATCCATTTTTCTCTATCCTTTATATCATCTATTGAAATACTTACAAAATCTAAATAATCTATTCCATGATATTTTTTTTCTAGCTTTCTAAATGAGGGAAATTCATCTTTACAAGGTCCACACCATGTTGCCCAAATATCTATATATAAAAATTTACCTTTTAGATCATCAATTGAAGTTGTTCCGCCTAACAAATTTTCGTAATTAAAGTAGGGTGACTTTTTACCATTATGTTTTGAAATTTCTTGTTTTGTATTCCAGAAACTGATGTAACTTTTTTTAAAATTATCTCTGTTTATTGTTTCTAGTTCAAGAAAATGATTGTCATTTGTTAATTCTGACACTTCCTTAATATATATTTTGTTGATTGAATCAAGTGCAGTATTAATACCTATAGAATCTAATGACATCATTTGATCATAGAGATTCATTCCAGATTCAGATTGCCTTAAGTTATATTCAAATAAAAAATTGTTTATGTCTGATCCTTTACCCTTAAAATTTATAGATTCTCTAAAATTTGATATTTTGTTACCGGCTGAATCTAAAATGTTAGGTTTTACATTCATTTCAATATTATAACCGTTTTTTAAATAACTCCAAACAGCATATTTCCCATCATATATTATATATTTTCCAGCTTTTATGTTTAGTGTATCACTAAATGAATTGTCTTCATTTAGTTTAATAGTTTTCTTGTAATCATTATTGTAGATTAATAATGAGTCAGAATTTGGGTTGATCACTTTACCTTTAAAACTAACAAAATTATTGTTTTGATTACATGAACTTAATATGATTATAATTAAAACTATTATTTTTTTCATTTTATAAAGTTAATGTTTTTTCAAAAAGAGCTTTTTTTATTAATTAATCCACTTTGATCAATAGAATACTTTAGAATACCAGTTTTATATTTAGATTCAATTCTAAAACCATTACTAGTTTTGTAAAATGTACTAAAAATTGTTTTATCATTAAGTTTTTCTGGTTTGAATTCTATTTTAGCCCCTTGTTTTAGATTTGTTAATTCTTTTAAATTTCCAAATCTAATTTCTCTAAAAATGGCATAAAGTGTTTGTTCAAGTTCTATATCTGTCTTATAAGAAATTTGTGTTTTTAATGAATTGTCAGAAAAAATTAGATAACCCCAATTTTCAGGGATATGCATGTTGATTTTTCCTTGTGGAGACCAAACCCAATTGTATTCAGGAAGAATTTTTCCATTTTCTTTTTTTCTTGAATATTTTCCATCAATAAATTCGAAATCCCAATTGACTCGGGAAAAGTTAATTCTCCAAAGATCACCTGCCTTTGTGTTATCCGTTGAATATGGGTCTTTTAATTGAGATATTTCATTAAGAGGAATGGCTAACTCTACTGTCCAATAATTATCGATGTCATTTGAATTGTTAATTGTACCGTTAATATCAACTGCTGACTTTATTCCTGTTATGTTCCACTTGCTATCAGATTTTCCACCTAGTCGGTATGGTTTATTTAAAAATAAATCCCACAGTGTTCCTAAAGCATTAATTTCAATTTCACCATAGCTAAATACATGATCATTTGGATTAATAAACACTTCAAAATCGTTATTGTTAAAAATAATAGCATCTCTTTCTGTTAAATCTCCCCAAATATGTTCTTCATATAGTTTAGCAAAAATGTATAAATATTTATCATCCCACAGCATTTTTACATTTGTTTTTTGTTTAGGAATTTTAAATCCTTCAATATCAATAAAATCATCAGAAAAAATTGCTTTTTCCCAATCAGATTCACCTTCTTTTCCATCAATTTTAATAGGATTAGAGGTTTTATAAACAACATATGTTTTTGGAATTATAACTTTATTAGCAAGATCCAGATCAATTGAGTTGTTAGAATTACAACTGAATATTGAAATAATAAAGATGATTAAGAATTTATTTTTCATTAATTATTTTAAAGATAAAGAATGTAGAAATAAACACAGAAAAATTATTAATCAAAAAGTGCTTTTATATTTTATTATTTTTATTATATGAAAAATATTTTTTTTCTTTTTCCTTTACTGTTTTTTTTTAATTCTAATGAATTAAAAGTGGTTTCTTATAATATTCGTTATAATAGTCCAAATGATGGTATTAATATTTGGGAAAATAGAAAATCTACTATAAGTAAATTCTTTGTAGATGAAAATCCAGATTTTGCAGGTCTTCAAGAAGTAACACATTCTCAATTATCCTATTTATCACAATCGCTAGTTGATTACAGTTTCATTGGAGTTGGTCGTGATGATGGGAAAACAAAGGGAGAATACAGTCCAGTTTTTTACAATAAAAAGAAATATAAAGTTTTATTTCACGATACTTTTTGGCTTTCTCCGACACCAGAAAAAGTATCTGTTGGCTGGGATGCTTCAATGGAAAGAATATGTACCTACGGATTATTTGAAAATATTCTTTCAAAAGAAAAGATTTGGTTTTTTAATACACATTTTGATCATATAGGAAATGATGCAAGAAAAAATTCTACAGATTTAATTTTAAAAATGATTAAAAATATAAATTCAAATAATATTCCTTTAATTTTAACAGGAGATTTTAATTTAGAAGATGATGATTTTTCAATTAAAAAAATGCAAAAGCAATTAATAGATGTTTTAATAAATATTGAAAAATCAAATGATTATTATGGAACATATAATGCTTTTAACAATAAACTTATATCCCAAAAAAGAATAGATTATATTTTTATTAAAAACCTTAAACTTAAAAAGGCAAGACATGTTCATTTGCAAACCCCTTTTAAGGGTTGGGCTTCTGATCATCATCCTGTTCTTTCAATCTTAAAAATTTAATATTATGAAGAAAATATTATTAATTACAATTTTTTTATTTACTAGTTGTTTAAATAATGAAAAAGAAAAAAAAGATATAAATTTTGGAATTGTCATTCATGGAGGAGCTGGTACATTATTAAAAGAAAATATGTCTGATGAAAAAGAAAAACAATATTTAATTGCACTTGAAACAGCAATTAAAATCGGATATAATATTATAAAAGATGGTGGATCAAGTCAGCTAGCTGTAGAAAAAACAATTAATTTTCTTGAAAATTCACCATTATTTAATGCTGGTAAAGGAGCCGTTTTAACTTCATCAGGAATAGTTGAACTTGATGCTTCATTTATGGATGGAAAAACATTAAATGCTGGTGCCGTAGCCGGTGTTAGAACTTTAAAAAATCCTATTTCAGCTGCAATTAAAGTAATGGATAATTCTCCCCATGTATTTCTTTCTGGTGAAGGTGCAGATCAATTTGGAAAAGAACAGGGTTTAGATATAGTTGATCAAAAATATTTTTTAACTAAAAGAAGAATAAATAGTTTAAAAAATGTTAAAGAAAAGGAATCGAATAATAAGATTTCATTTATAAATTCAACGGAATATTTGAATCAAAAATATGGTACCGTAGGATGTGTTGTATTAGATAAAAATGGAAATTTAGCTTCCGGAACATCAACTGGAGGTATGACTAATAAAAAATGGAATAGGATAGGGGATGTTCCCGTAATTGGCGCAGGCACTTATGCCAATAATGCAACATGTGCTGTCTCATCAACTGGATGGGGAGAGTTTTTTATACGAAATGTTGTTGCTTACGATATATCGGCCTTGATAGAATATAAGGGTCTTTCTGTAAAAGAAGCCGCTAGAATAGTAATTCATGATAAAGTTGCTAAGCTTGGTGGAAATGGTGGTGTAATAGCGATTGATAATAAAGGCAATGTAGCTATGGAAATGAATACCCCAGGAATGTATAGAGCTCATATAAATTCTCAAGGAGAATTGAATGTTAAAATTTTTAATTAGATAATAAATCCTTAATTAGCATTTTTTTAAATGCTATGCCTTCATAAGGACTCTTATTACCACCCTCAAATAAGCAGCCTATTTCTTTATTGTTTAATTGAATCAAGTTTGAATAAGCTGATGGGCCACTATGTAAGAGAATAGTTTTTGACCAAGTTTTTGTTTTATCTAAACTCAATTTTAGTGACATTTTCTCTCTATTAGTTTTGCTATTAGGATTTGAAAAAGCAATTATTTCTCTTTTAAGTGGTCTTTTTATGGAGATCATACTTGCTTGGCAAACAGGTTCAATTAAAAAATTGTCTGGATATATATTGCTCCAAGATTTTCCTTGGTCTTCACTTATAGACATTTTTCTTAATCTATCATCAGTATAATTTCTCATATTTAAAACCAGTGTACCATTGGTTAACTCAACAACAGTGCATTCATTGACTTTATCCTGATTTGTTGAACCGCCTAATTTCCAATCTAAACCGCCATTGTCAGAGAAAATGATATGAGAAAAATATTTTTTTGATTCACTTTCAATATGATCACATGGGATAATTAATCTTCCTTTTTTCTTTCCTTTTTTTAATTGAATACCATTAACTGGCCCAGTAGCATACCAAGTCCAATTTGGTTTCTTGACACTACTAGTTATTTCTTTTGGTTTTGTCCATGTTTCCCCATTGTCAATTGAATGAATTAAGAAAATACGTCTAGTATCCTTGCTTTTTTGTTGAATTATTTCCCATTCATGGTCAGTTCCTAAATTCCAAGTTGATAGAAGACTAATTCTACCTGATTCATTGTCTACAACAGGAGAAGGATTTCCACAGGTATTTTCACCATCATTCCATATAACTTGTAATTTAGACCATGTCAATCCATTATCATATGATTTCTTTAAAACTATATCTATATCACTAGTATCACTACAACTATTTTTTCTTCCTTCAGCAAAGGCTAAAACTGTTCCATTTTTAGATTTTATAATTGTAGGAATTCTAAAACATTTATAACCTTCTTTTCCACTTTTAAAAATATAATCTAAGTTTTGAGAATAAATATTAAAAGAAAAAAATAGCAAGAAAAATATAATCTTATAGTGCTTGATTTTTAATATCATAATTAAAATCTAATATAGAATCTTTTCTTAAAAAAATAAGCTATATTAATCTAAAGATAAATTCACATTCAGCTTTATAAAACTGTAAACTTAAGTATGTTATCTAGACACTTAATTTATTTATTATTTACCTCCTTTATATTTATTTCCTGTGGGGATAAAGAAACAATTATTGAAATTGAAGAAATTAATTTTCCAGAATTAGGAAGCGATGGTCCATATGTTGCAGGTCAAAAATATTCAGGAGTAAATAATTATATAGAATATTATTCAGGAAACCTACCAGTAATAATAGCCGCTCCACATGGTGGTGCTATGATGCCTGCGCAAATTCCAGACAGAACAGTTGGTACAACGGTTACAGATAAAAACACAAAAGAACTTTCAAAAGCTGTAATGGATGTTCTAAAATCAAATTATGGGTCTCGTCCACATTTAATTATTAATAATCTTGATAGAAAAAAAATGGATGCAAATAGAGAGGTTAATGAAGCGACTCAAGGAAACATTTATGCGAAAAGAGCATGGGACGAATTCCATCATTATATAAATTCAGCAAATAATAAAGTATTAGAAAAGTATTCTTATGGTCTTTTTATTGACATGCATGGCCATGGAGCAAATCCAGATGGATTTAATGATTTAAGAATCTGGCTTGGTTACTTGCTTTCAGCTAGTGAACTAGATAAAACGGATACTGAACTTAACAGTGTTAGTTACCAAAGTAAAAGTAGTATCAATAAATTAGTAGAAATATCATCAGAAAACTTCATACAAGTATTAAGAGGCGAGAATAGTTTTGGAAATATTCTAGATGATTTAGGATATAAATGTTTACCAAGTTTAAATGACCCAAGTCCAAAGGGAATGAGATATTTTAGTGGAGGATACAA
>JAAZZF010000008.1 GCA_014239275.1 Flavobacteriaceae bacterium
ATAATGTTCGACTTATTATTTGCTAAAACTTTTTTAATAGTTGGAGGAATGCTTGTCATTACAACTTTTTTCTCAAGAATAAACAAGGCATATGAAACTACATCTGAAGCTATAATCACAATCATAGGATCATTTATATTCTTGTTTGCTATAATGTTTTTTGACGACAGTTTTCCTTTAAACATAATCTTAGTTTCAATATTTTCAGGTTTTATTGGATGGAGTATTGGGCCTACTATTTCTGTGCTTGGAGAGAGCTTCAAGATGAAAAAATACAAAAAACAAGCAGGGCTTTTAAGTAAAACAGTAGTTACTGAAAAAAAGACAGCGACAGAAAAGTTTTTTGGTGCAGAAGACAAAAAGAAAACTATGTTTTATGAAAAATCTAATCCTTTGGAATTATTTGATTCAGAGTCAGAAAAATATAAACTTTTAATTGAAGAAATAAGATCCTCAAATGATTTTAAAAAAGATAATTACCATCAAGAGTGGCAAAATGTAGTTTTTCAAGCAATGTTTGCAACAACAATTGCTGTCTTAGCATCAGCATCAATTGTATTTACCTCTTCTTTTGACTTTGGTATTATGGGGGGATTTTTATTTATAGCATTGATTATTCTTATATTAATGGGGATTCTGAATTATTTTATATTTAAATCAAAAAAATATTCACTTATTAGAGCATATTTTGGTGTTCTTATTTTTACTGGATATCTTTTATATGATTTCAACATGTTAGAAAAGCAAATGAATGCAGGAGATGAATCATGGTCAACAGCTGTACAAATTGCAGTAAATTTATATTTAGATATAATTAATTTATTTTTAGATATACTTTATATTTTAGCTGAAAGTGGTGGTAATTAAATTTTAATCAAATAAATTATAAAAAATGAACAAATATATCTCTACAACTATAATAGGCTTATTAATTTTAAATTTTTCATTTGCTCAGGATCTTGAGCCTTTTGATCAAGAAAGAGAAGATTCCATTCTGACTGAAGAAACAAACTATGAAATGGAATTAGTATTTGAAGATGAAAATATTATATGGGCTATTGAATTTTTTGAAGACAATTCTATTCTAGCTACTGTAAAATCTGGATCTATTTTTCACTATAAAGATGGAACAAAAACAAAAATAAATGGAGTCCCAGATATATATTTAAGAGGACAAGGGGGACTTATGGATATAGCTTTTCATCCTAATTTTAAGGAAAATAAATGGCTATATTTTTCTTATGCTTCTGAAGATGCTGAAGAGGGAGGCAATACTACTATAGCTAGAGCAAAACTAATAGAAGATTCTCTAGTTGATTTAGAGGTACTCTATAAAGGATCTCCAAATTCAAGAAAAGGACAACACTTCGGAGGAAGATTAGAATTCGATAATGACAATTATCTCTATTTTTCAATTGGAGACAGAGGAAATAGAGATGTAAACCCTCAAAACATTAATCGTGATGGAGGAAAAATCTACAGAATTAATGAAGATGGAACCATTCCAGAAGACAATCCATTTTTTAGTAATCCTAATGCAAAAAAAGCTGTTTATTCTTATGGACATAGAAATCCTCAAGGAATGTTTAAACATCCTGTTACTGGAGAAATATGGACTAATGAACATGGACCAAGAGGAGGAGATGAAATAAACATTATAAAAAAAGGGGAAAATTATGGTTGGCCTAAAATTACTTATGGAATTAATTATAGCCTCACTACAATAACAAAAGATAAAAGTCTTCCAGGGATGGAACAACCATTATATTATTGGTTGCCATCTATTGCCCCTAGTTCATTTGAATATATTTCAAGTAATATATATCCAAACTGGAATGGAAGCTTACTTGCAGGAGCCCTAGTTTTTAAACATATAGAAAGAATTGGATTAAAAAATAACAAAGTTGTATCAAGGTCTAAAATAGCTGAAGGTTTGGGAAGACCAAGAGATGTAAAACAGGGACCCGATGGATACATTTATGTTTCAATTGAAAATAAGGGTGTTTATAAAATTATTCCTATAGAGTGAAGTCTTTAAAATTTATTTTAATAATTTTTCCAATATTAATTTATTCACAAAAGGATAGTTTAGCAATTTCAATTAATAATGGAAAATCTCTCTATAATGATTTTTGTATAATATGTCATATGCATGATGGAAAAGGACAAAAAGGGATTTTTCCTCCCTTAGCAAAATCTGATTTTCTATTTAAAAATATGGAGGAAAGCATTAAGGCAATAAAATTTGGAGGAATAGATGGTGAGATTATAGTTAATGGAGTTAAATATGATACTAAAATGGAAAGAATGGGTTTATATGATGATGAAATAGCAGATATTATGAATTACATTCTAAATAGTTGGGGAAATAAATATGATAAAATGATTCTAGAAGATTATATAAGAAAAATACAAAAATAAGTATGTTTTTAATAGGGATATGCGGTGGAACTTGTTCCGGAAAAAGTACATTAGCTAAAAGCATAGAGAAATATTTTGAAAAATCAGGTGTTGTTAAAATTCTCTGTGATTCATACTATAGAGATAATTCTGAATTAAGTTTAATTAAAAGATCTAAAATAAATTTTGATCACCCCGATTCTATTGATTTTAAACTTTTAATAAAAAATTTAAAAGATTTAAAAAAAAATAAAAAAATTAAAGAACCTATTTACTCCTATAAAAGCCATGATAGATTAAAAAAAAACAAAACAATTTTTCCAAAGAAAACTATAATTCTAGAAGGATTACATATTTTTTGTAATGATAAAATATTAGAGTTAATTGATTTTGGAATTTACCTTGATATTGATGAAAAAACAAGACTAAATAGAAGAATACAAAGAGACATTATATCTAGAGGGAGGTCTAAAAAAGAAGTTGAAAAAAGGTTTTTTAGTATGTGTAAACCAATGCATGAAAAATATATTGATCCATCTAAAAAATATGCTGATATAATTTTGAAATCAAAAAATATTTCAATTAAAAAAGTTATAAATTTAATTTCAGAAAAAAGAATGTTTTGAATTTTTTAAAAAAAATTACATCAAATAAGTACTTTAAGCTTTTAACTAATATCTATATAATAATTACTCTTGTATTTTTATTTTGGATGTTGTTTTTTGATGCTAATTCATATCTTTTTCATAGAGATCTAAATAAAGAAATTAATGATTTAAAAGAGCAAAAAAGATTATTAGAAATTGAGATAAATAATGACAAAAAATTAATAGAAGATTTAAATAATCTTGACAATTATGAAGCGTTTGCTAGAGAAAATTTTTTTATGAAAAAAGAAAATGAAGAAATATATATAATTGAATTTCAAGACAGTCTTAAAAACTAGTTAACAAAAAGACTTACACTACTAATTCACGGACATCAAAATATTGTATTTTTAACGCAACTATTCGATTCAATGGGAAAGATAATTGCTGTGTCAAATCAAAAAGGAGGAGTTGGTAAGACTACCACTTCATTAAACCTTGCTGCATGTTTGGGTATTTTAGAAAAAAAAGTTCTTTTAATTGATCTTGATCCACAAGCAAATGCAACTTCAGGAATTGGAATAGATTTAAAAAAAATTAAAAAGTCTTCATATCAACTATTAGAACATACTGAAAAAACAATTGATATTATAATAAAATCAAATACTCCAAACCTTGATATAATACCGTCAAATATTGATTTAGTAGCAATTGAATTGGAATTGGTAAATCATCCAACTAGAGAATTTATGTTAAGGGATGCATTAAAAGAGGTTAAAGACCTATATGAATATATAATTATTGATTGCGCTCCTTCGTTAGGATTGATTACGTTAAATGCATTAACAGCTGCAAATTCCGTGATTATCCCAATTCAATGTGAATACTTTGCTCTTGAAGGGCTTGGAAAACTACTTAATACTATAAAAAGTATTCAAAAAATACACAATAAAGGACTAAAAATTGAAGGTCTTCTCTTAACAATGTATGACACAAGGTTAAGACTCTCAAATCAAGTTGTAGATGAAGTCAGAAAACATTTTCATGATATGGTATTTAAGACAATTATACAAAGAAATGTAACGTTAGGCGAAGCCCCAAGTCATGGAAAAAATATAATAGACTATGATGCAACAAGCAAAGGGGCAAAAAACTATATAAAATTAGCTCAGGAATTAATAAATAACAATTTTTAAATGGCAAAAGCGTATAATAAACAACCTTTAGGAAGAGGCTTATCTGCTTTACTTGACAATCCTTCAGAAGATATTAAGTCTGTTGAACATAAAAATGCAAATCAAATTATAGGAAATGTAATAGAACTTCCTATTAATCAAATTAATTTAAACCCATATCAACCAAGAACCAATTTTGAAAATGAAAAAATAATAGAGCTAGCTCAATCAATTAAACAACTTGGAATAATTCAACCAATTACAGTAAGAAAAGTTGGATTTAAGGCTTTTGAAATTATATCTGGAGAAAGAAGATTTAGAGCTGTGTCTTCATTAAAATTAAAATCAATACCTGCATTTATTAGAATAGCAAATGACCAACAGTCATTAGAAATGGCATTAGTTGAAAATATTCAAAGAGAAAATCTTGATCCTATTGAAATTGCGCTATGTTATCAGCGTTTAATAGATGAAGTAATGTTAACTCAAGAACAAATGAGTACAAGGGTAGGTAAAAAAAGATCTACTATATCAAATTATTTAAGATTGTTAAAATTAGATCCAATAATACAAACTGGGATAAGAGATGGCTTTATTTCAATGGGACATGGTAGAGCGTTGGTAACGATTGAAAAAAAAGAAGATCAATTAAAGCTTTATGAAAAAATTCTAACTAAATCTATTTCAGTAAGAGAAGCTGAAAAACTAGCTGATAATTTTAAAAAACCAAAAAAATCATTAAGCAGAAAATATAAGATTAAAGAACCTTTTAATTATGAATTAAAAAAATTAAAAAAAACATATAATTCAGAAGTTAAAATTAAGTTAAACGGTGAAGAAAAAGGTTTTATAATTATTCCATTTAATAATATTGAAGATTTCAAAGAGATAAATAAGAAATTAAATGGAAATAAATAAACTAGTATTTTTTGTTTTAATATTATTTATATCTAACAGTTTTTCTCAGGATTCAAAACCATCCTTTGATGAACTAGACCCACTAAGTCCATCTAAAGCAGCTTTTTACTCAGCAGTATTCCCTGGAGCTGGACAGGCATTTAATAAAAAATATTGGAAAATTCCTATTGTTTATGCTGCAATTGGGACTTCTATTTATTCATATAATTTTAATCAAAAAAAATATTGGAATTATAGAAATGCATATAAAAGCAGAAAAGCTGGCTATAGCAACGATGAGTTTCAAAATTTAATATTAGATGACAATAGACTTTTAGATGGAGCAGACTTTCATAAAAAAAATAGAGATTTATCAATGGTTTTTATTGTAGGTTTTTATATTTTAAATATCATAGACGCTAACATTGATGCACATTTAAAACAATATAATGTAAATGAAAGTCTCACACTAAAACCATACATAGATAAAGGAATAGTTACAAACTCCGAATCTATAGGATTATCATTAAATTTGAATTTTTAAAAATGAAAATAGCAATTCTTGGTTATGGTAAAATGGGAAAAGAAATTGAAAAAATTTCTTTAGAAAGAGGACATGATATAATCTTTAAAATCGATAAAGATTCTAAGGTTGAAAATATTAAAGGTGCTGATGTTGCAATAAACTTTAGTACTCCCGATTCTGCTGTTAAAAATATTGAATTAGGATTAAAAAGTTTAGTCCCTGTTATTAGCGGAACAACTGGATGGCTTACAAATTTTAATAGAATTAAGAAATTATCTGAAAAATTGAAAGTTAGTTTTTTATACTCATCAAACTTTAGTTTAGGTGTAAATTTGTTTTTTGAGTTAAACAAAAAGCTAGCTGAAATAATGAAAAAAAATGATCAATACAAATTAAATATTGAAGAAACTCACCATATAAAAAAAATAGATAAACCAAGCGGAACTGCTATCTCATTAGCAGAAGGAATTATTGAAATAGGAAAATACAACGACTGGTCTATTAATAGCAATAAAAATAAATCAATTTCAATAGAATCTAAAAGAATAGATAAAGTTCATGGTATCCATAAAGTAAAGTATTCATCAATGATAGACTCTATTGAAATTATACATACAGCAAAAAACAGAAAAGGATTTGCTCTTGGTGCAATTATTTCTGCTGAATGGATAATTGACAAAAAAGGAATTTTTGATATGAAAGATGTTATAAACGATCCTAAATTTAAATTTTAAACATGACATTACTTCAATGGTTTATATTCTTTTTAATTATTCAGTTAATTCATGGATTAGGAACTTGGAAATTATATAAGTCTGCTGGATTTAAAGAAATTTATGCTTTTGTTCCTATTTACAATACTATAGTTTTAATGAAGATAATTAATCGACCTTGGTGGTGGGTTTTTCTTATTTTTATTCCGATAATAAACCTTTTAATAATTCCTGTAATTTGGGTCGAAACATGTAGGAGTTTTGGAAAAAATTCATTAACTGACACTCTATTTGTTTTAATTTCCTTAGGACTATTTATTTACTCCATCAATTATTCTAGTAAAATTGAATATGTTATTAACAGAGATTTAAATCCTAAAACTGCTTTGGGTGAATGGGTTAGCTCTATAATTTTTGCTATAATACTTGCAACTATAGTTCATACTTATTTTATTCAACCTTATATAATTCCAACAGGTTCCCTTGAAAAAACACTTTTAGTTGGTGATTTTTTATTTGTTAGCAAGTTTCATTATGGAGCCAGAGTACCTCAAACAGCTATTTCATTTCCAATGGTTCATGATACTATAGTTGGGACTGGAATTAGATCCTACCTAAATAAGCCTCAAATACCATACTTTAGATTGCCTGGGTTTGAAAAAATTAAAAGAAATGAAATTGTTACTTTTAGTTGGCCAGCTGACACGGTTAGAAAATTCTTTGTTAAGGAAAAAGGAGTTAAAAAACCAATTGATAAAAAATCAAATTATGTTAAGAGATGTGTAGCTATACCTTCAGATACACTTGAAATAATAAATGGTATAATTCATATTAATGGCAAAAGAAGTAAAATGCCATATAGGGCAAAACCTATATACTCATTTTCTGCGTTTAATTCTTCTGGAGTTTCCACTTCAAAACTTGCTCAACTTGGAATAGATATTCAGAGAAAATTTAAAGTTTCTGAAATTACACAAAATAAATACAAGTTAATACAGCCATACATAAAAGGAATAATTGACAATAGTCCTAATAACTTTGTAGTTATAACAAGTTCTAAAGGAATACCTTATGATGTTAGATCAAAAGGCAGAATTCTCTTAACTGAAATTACTGACTATAAAATAGATTTACTTCTTACAGAAGAAGAAGCTGAAATTGTAACCAATAGTAAATTAATTGATAGCCTTAAAAGAAATTTTAAAACTTATAAATCTTATAATACCTCTTTTTTCCCGAATGATATAAAGTATAATTGGAATGAAGATAATTTTGGCCCAATAATTATGCCTAAAAAAGGCTCTAAGATTACACTGAATGAGACCAATCTTCCATTATATAAAAAAATCATAAGAGAATATGAAAAAAATAAGCTTGATATGGTGAATGGTGAGATAATAATTAATAATAAAAATACACAAGAGTATACTTTTAAACAAGGTTATTACTGGATGATGGGTGATAATCGTTACAGGTCTGAAGACAGTAGGGTTTGGGGATTTGTTCCTGAAGATCATATTGTAGGAAAGCCCGTATTTATCTGGATGAGTATTGAGGGAATAAATGACGGATTTAAAAATTGGAGAATTAGATGGGATAGAGTCTTTACAACAGTAAATTTAGATGGAGAACCAAAATCTTATAGATGGTATTTTTTATTTGGTGTTTTGATTGCCCTAGGGATTTCCGAATTTAATAAAAGAAAAAAAACTAAATAAGTTCTGAAAGACACTTGTAAAATTATGACTCCATGTTATTTTGCTCCAATCTCACATTGGAAAGAAATAATAAGTGGAAATATTCTTTGGGAATTAAACCAAAATTTTAATAAACAAACTTTAAGAAATAGAACTTATATATACGGACCAAATAAGATTTTAAAACTCAGTATTCCCATAAAACATTCAAAAGAGTCATTTACATTAGAAAACACATTAATTGAAAATGATTTTCAATGGCAAAAAGATCATTGGAAATCAATTCAATCAGCATATAAGTCTTCACCTTTTTTTGAATTTTATGAAGATGGATTAAGAAATTTATACTTCAATAATTATAATAAACTTTCTGTTTTCAATATTGAGTGCATTAAACTTGTATATGAATGGTTAGATATTAGTACTAAATCAAGTTTCACAAAAACATTCAAAGAAAAATATAATACTGAAATTGATCTTAGAGACATGGCTGAAAAAAACTTTGATGATAAATTCATTGTAAAGGAATACATCCAAGTTTTTTCTCCAAACCATGGCTTTAAAAACAACTTAAGCATTTTAGATCTTGTGTTTAACCAAGGACCCAATAGCATTAGTTATTTAAAATAAAAAGCAGGCCATAAGCCGGATTCTGTCGTGCCTTATCATTTATCTAGACAAAATATTACTATTTTGTTCAAACCGCCCACCCTCCAACATCGAACGAGCAATTCTTAAAAGTTGGTCTACGTGACGTTTCACCTTATAGAGTTTACCTGATTTCACTACAGCCTAACTGTACATTCTTTCTGTTGCACTAGTCCTCTATTTTCATAGTGACGGGCGTTACCCGCTATAATGCTCTATGGTGTCCGGACTTTCCTCTTTTGAAAAACAAAAGCGATAAGGTGGCCTGCTTAGCAAAAGTATGGTAAAAATTGGTGTTGATAAAAAGTTTTATTTAATTAATTATATCAATATATTAATATTGTCAATTTATATATTTGTTAAATGAATGATTTTGTTGTTTCAGCATTAAAATATAGACCAATTACATTTGAGAATGTTATTGGTCAAAATTCAATAACAAAAACTCTAGAAAATGCTATAAAACAAAATCAATTACCTCAAGCTTTATTATTTTGTGGTCCAAGAGGAGTTGGGAAAACTACATGCGCAAGAATATTAGCAAAAAATATAAATACAAATGAAACTGAAAACAAATCAGATGATTTTTCTTATAATATTTTTGAATTAGATGCTGCATCAAATAATGGTGTAGATGATATTAGAAACCTTATTGATCAAGTAAGAATTCCTCCTCAAACAGGAAAATATAAAGTATACATAATTGATGAAGTTCATATGTTGTCAGGTCAAGCATTTAATGCTTTTTTAAAAACATTGGAAGAACCACCATCGTACGCAATATTTATTTTGGCAACAACAGAAAAGCATAAAGTAATTCCAACTATTTTATCTCGATGTCAAATTTATGATTTTAAGAAAATTAGCACCAATGATATTCAAGAATACCTAGAAAAGATTGCTAAATCTGAGAAAATAAAATATGAAGATGAGGCAATTTTTTTGATTGCAAAAAAAAGTGATGGGGCATTAAGAGACGCATTATCAATTTTTGACAGACTAGTTAATTATACCGAAGGAAATATTACAAAAAAATTAGCATATGAAAATCTAAATGTTTTAGATTTTGAAATTTATTTTAAAGCTTATGAACACATAATTAATAATGATATTACCAACATGCTCTTATTATTAAATTTGGTAATTGAAAAAGGTTTTGATGCTCAACATTTTATTGATGGATTTTCCTCACATCTTAGAGATTTAATGGTCTCTAAAAATTCTCAGACTCATGTATTACTTGAACAAAACAGTTCAATTTCAAAAAAATATATCGAACAATCTAAAATCAAAGATTTAGATTTTATATTAAAAGCAATTGATTTATCTGAAGATTGTAGTTTTCGATATAAAACAAGTAAAAATCAACGATTATTGGTTGAAATATGTTTGATGAAACTATGTTCGATTTCTCAAATTGAATTAAAAAAAAAAATAACAATCATTCCTAGTAATTCTATAAAAAACAATAAAGATTTAATTAAAAAAGAAACTAAAATTATTAAAAAGGAAAAAAAAACTCTTCCTGCTAGTAATAATAAAGAAGAAAAATCAGACATTCCTAAAGTTAACATTGATAAAGTAATTTCTGGATTATCTATATCTAGTCTAAGAATCAAAAAAAACATTAAAAAAAATAAAGAAAAGGAACAAGAATTAAAAAATTCAAAAGATCAAAGTAAAAAATTTTCAGAAGAAGACTTAAGGAAACTATGGGTAAAATATTATTCTAACTTATTAGATAATGGAGAGAAAAACCTTGCTAGTATATTACAAATTGATCAACCAATAATAAAAAATAATCATGAAATACATTTTACATTATCAAACAATATTAACAAAATAGAACTCGAAAAAAACAAAAATAAACTTCTTGGTTTTTTAAAAGAGAAATTAAAGAACAATCTGATTGAGCTAATAGTACATGTGAATAAAGAAAAAGAAAAACAATTTATTTACTCAACTACCGAAAAATTTGAAAAACTTAAAGCAATAAACCCTAGTATAGAAAAAATGCGTAAAGAATTTAAATTAGGGCTTTAGAGTTTTTAAGAGTTCTAAAACCATTCAATCAGCTAAACCAACCTTTGGAACTCCAATTTGATCAACAATTATTTTTTATTTATAATGGAACTTGTAGCCTGATCCTGAGGTAAAATTAATACATCAGCAATATTGACATGTTTTGGTCGATTAATAACAAATTCGATTATTTCAGCAATATCTTTAGCTTCTAAAGCCTTATAACCATCATATACTTTGCTAGCCTTTGGATCTCCTTTAAATCTAACTTTTGAAAATTCAGTTTCAACTAGCCCTGGATTTATTTCAGAGACTTTAATATTATGTTTATTTAGGTCAATTCTCATCCCTTTTGAAATTGCATTTACAGCATGCTTTGAAGCACAATAAATATTTCCCATCTCATAAACTTCTCGTCCTGCAAGTGAGCCTATATTAATTATATGACCTGAAGACTTTTCAACCATTCTACCAATCACTGCTTTAGTCACATATAACAAGCCTTTAATATTGCTATTAATCATATTATCCCAATCTTCTATATTCCCATCCTGAATTTTATCTAACCCATGGGCATTACCAGCATTATTTATAAGGATACCTATTTGCTTGAAATCCTCAGGAATACTTTCAATAGATTTAACAACCTGATTATTATCAGATACATCAAAACACAAAGATGTAACTGCAGTTAATTTAGACAAATCTTCTATAATTTTTTCTAATTCTTCCGTTCTTCTTCCACAGATAATTAATTGCATTTTTGATAGCGCAAGTCTATAGGCAGTTGCTTTGCCTATTCCGCTGGTAGCTCCTGTTATTAAAACCGTTTTTGTACTCATATTTTTGTATCTGCAAATAATTTATCAAACAAAATATTAAAAATTATGTTAATATTTCCTCCAAAACCAACTACGGAAATTTTTTTATAATCCATTAGGTTATCTTTGATCCAATATTCGAATAATATTTATAAACTTCTTCCTGAGATCTAAATTTTATTTTACTATTTCTTTTATACTTATTTATCTTTGAATGATTAACAAATCTAGATTTGACATTATCTTTCCAATAAATATCAAACACATCTATTATTTCTTGTTTAATTCTATTATCAAAAATAGGACAGGTAACCTCCACTCTATTATCTAAATTTCTAGTCATCCAGTCGGCTGAAGAAATAAACACCTTATTATCATCATTATTACAAAAAACAATAAATCTTGTATGTTCTAAAAATTTATCTACAATGCTTATTACCTCAATATTTTCACTCATATTTAATTGTTCAGGAATTAAACAACATACTCCTCTAACAATCATTTGAATTTTTACCCCTACTCTACTAGCATTATATAAAGATTTTATCATATTACGACTAGTAATATTATTAATTTTAATTTTTATCCATGATGATTTTCCCAGTTTAGCATTCTTAATTTCTTTATTAATTAATTTTTTTAATTTAATTTCCGTATTAATAGGGGAAATAATCAGGTTTCTAAAATTATATTTCTTATAATTAGCATCAAAAAAATTAAAAACTGATTTTACTTCACTTAAAATCTTACTATTTGAAGTAAATAATGTCATGTCGGTATATACTTTTGCTGTTGACTCATTAAGATTCCCCGTACTGATAAAACCATAATTCTTTAAAACCTTTTCTTCTTTTCTTTCAATGATACAAATCTTACCATGAACCTTTAACTGTGGAGAGCCAAACATTAATTTGATACCTTGAGATTGCATTTCCTTCGCATACTTTATATTTGCAGATTCATCAAACCTTGCTTGAAGTTCAATTTGAACAACAACTTTTTTTCCATTTTTTGCAGCATTAATTAATGCGCTTGCAACCTTTGATAGTTTTGATAGTCTATATATAGTTATATAAATACTTTTAACTGTTGGATCTATAGATGCTTCAAGTAAAAAATTAATTATATATAAAAAATTGTGATACGGTGCATGAAGAAGAAAATCTCTTTGAGAAATTTTTTTAAACATACTCTCTCCCAGTTTAATTCCATTTATTTCTAATGGTTTAATAGGTTTATATAATAAATGATTATTTAAGCTTGGAAAACTCATATAATCCTTCCTATTGTGGTATTTTCCGCCAGGAATCATACTGTCTGTATCGCTATCAATATTCATCTTAGCAACCAAAAAAGACAATGTATCTAAAGGTATTTTACTATCATAAACAACTCTTACAGGAACTCCAGAAGATCTTTCTTTAACACTTTGGGATATTTGTTCTAAGTAACTCATTGAAATATCATCATCAAAATCAAGCTCAGCATCTCTACTTATTTTTATCATATTCGCTTGAATGTTAATTGGTTCAAATATTTTAAAAATTTTATTTAAGTGAAATCTAATTATATCATCTATCATCATTACATAACGATTAGCATCAGTAGATGGCAACACAACAAACCTTTTCAAATCTTTTGGTATATAAATTATTGCATATTGAATAGCATCATTTTCAAGTTTCATCTTAATTAAAAGAAAAGATAAATTGTCTTTAAATTTTGGTACTTTTTTTGATTTATTTAAAACTATAATTCCAAGAGAAGGACTTATTTTTTCATTAAAAAATTCTGTGATATATTTTTTTTTGTTTTTATTAAGATTAATTTCATTAATAAAAAATATTTTCTCTAATTCTAATAACTTAATTATTTGATCTAATATTTTGAAACTTTTTTCTTGAAGTTCAATTGCAATTCTAGTAATTTCATTTAATAATTTTTTTGCAGTTATATCCTTATATATTTTTTTTCCAGAATCATTACTAACAGCAATTCTTTTGACAGTAGCATAACGAACTTTATAAAATTCATCCAAATTATTAGAAAAAATACCTAAAAATCTGATTCTTTCAATTAAGGGTACTGATGAATCATTAGCTTCTTGTAGAACCCTTTGATTAAACTCTAGCCAACTAATTTCTCTATTGATAAATTTGTTTTGAAACTTCCTCATTTGAAATTCTTTGGAAAATAATATTTATAATTACCTGATTTAATTTCAGACCATAAAGATACGTCAAATTCAAAAATCAAAATACCACAAGTCGGAACATGTTTATTTATAATTCCTGAATATTTGGTAATTAAGTTATTACAAGAATTATTGTGAGAAAAAACAAGAACAGTATCTAGATCATTTTTTAAATTTTTTATATATGAATCTACATTTTCACCTAAAAAATCATATAAATCAGTTGATTCAACAATAAATAACTTTTTATAATTAGTTAAATTTTTTAAAAAAATTTGAGCTGTTTGTATCGTTCTTTTTGCATTACTTGAAAAAACACCATCAATTTTAATTGAAAAATCATTAAGGATAGTAGACATTAACTTTGCATCATTAAAACCTCTATTAGATAAAGGTCTTTCTAAGTCACTAACATTATAATCCCAAGAAGATTTTGCGTGTCGTATTAAAATTAATTTTTTCAAGGCGATAGTCTTACATAATTCCAAATATTATTCTCTTTTTTATATAATATTCTATCATGTAATCTATTTTCTCTTCCTTGCCAAAATTCAATTGAAGTTGGATCAACAATATAGCCACCCCAGTTCTTAGGTCTTTTAACCGAGTTATTTTCCAGATTGTTTTTCTTTAATTTATTTTCTAAGTATTCTCTTGACGGAATAATTTCACTTTGATTAGATATTATTGCTCCTAGCCTACTTCCAATAGGTCTACTATTAAAATAATTGTCAGAATCTGCTTCACTAACCTTGGATGCCTTACCATTTATAATAACTTGTTGTTCGAGGCTTGACCAAAAGAATGACATACACACATTAGGGTTTTTAGTTATTGATTTCCCTTTTGTACTACTATAATTTGTGCAAAACACAAATCCATCATTTGAAAACTTCTTCAAAAGAACTACTCTAGTGATTGGAACTCCGTTTAAATCTATAGCTGAAAGAGACATAGCATTTGGTTCAATTTCATTACTTTTAGAATCTGCATTA
>JAAZZF010000009.1 GCA_014239275.1 Flavobacteriaceae bacterium
GGAACTCAAGCTCGTATTGATATGGAAGTGTTTTTTGATAAAAAGATATTTTTAGACCTTCAAGTAAAGGTTAATAAGAATTGGAGGTCAAGTGAGAAACAACTTAAAAGATTTGGATATAATCAAAAATGATTTTATAACAGATAAAAGTTTAGATTTGTACCCCTTTAATATATGATATGAGTTCTGTAGTAGCAATTGTAGGTCGTCCTAATGTTGGAAAATCAACACTTTTTAATCGGTTAATTCAAAAAAGAGAGGCGATAGTTGATTCTCAAAGTGGAGTAACTAGAGATAGGCATTATGGTTTTTCTTATTGGAATGGTAAAGATTTTACTGTTATTGATACAGGTGGATATATGTTAGGAGGCAGTGATAATTTTGAAAAAGAAATAAATGATCAAGTGATGATCGCTATAGAGGAGTCAGATGTAATTATTTTTGTCGTTGATGTTGATGGCGGTCTTAATTCAATGGACAGTGAAATAGCAAGACTTCTTCATAAATCTAATAAGGATGTGGTTCTTGCTGTAAATAAAGTCGATAACCATAAAAGGATATTAGAGACTAATGAGTTTCACAGTTTAGGTTTTAAAATATTTAATATTTCTGCTATTAGCGGAAGTGGAACAGGAGAATTATTAGATGAATTAGTTGGGTTTTTACCTGATGAAAGTACTATTATAAAAGAGGATGTTCCTGGTTTTGCTGTTGTTGGTAGGCCTAATTCTGGTAAGTCTTCATTTATAAATGCTTTACTTGGTAATGATAGATATGTGGTTAAGGATGAAGCAGGAACCACTAGAGACAGTATAGATACTCATTTTAATAGATTTGGATTTGATTTTAAATTAATTGATACAGCAGGAATTAGAAAAAAATCAAAAATCAGTGATGATATAGAATTCTATTCTGTTGTTAGATCTATAAGGACGATTGAAAATTCAGATGTATGTTTGATTTTATTTGATGCTACTAGATCATTTGATGCTCAGGTTGTAAATATTTTCTGGCTTGCTGCTAGAAATAATAAAGGAATAGTCATTTTAGTTAATAAATGGGATCTAGTAGATAAAAAAACCAATACTATTAAATTAATTGAAGAACAAATAAGAAAAGAAATTGAACCTTTTGTTGATGTGCCAATTGTATTTATTTCAAGCTTAACTAAACAAAGAATATTTAAAGCAATAGAAACTGCTATGTTAGTTTATAAGAACAGAAAACAAAACATTATTACTAGAAAATTTAATAATTCTTTATTGCCAATTATTAATAAAAACCCCCCTCCGGCTTATAAGGGAAAATATGTAAAAATAAAATTCTGTACTCAATTGCCATCATCTTATCCTCAGTTTGCTTTTTTTTGTAATCTTCCCCAATATATAAAGGATCCTTATAAAAGGTTTTTAGAAAATAAGATTCGTGAAATATATGATTTTACTGGAGTACCTATTAGGATATTTTTTAGAAAAAAATAGTTTTTATTAAAGTTCTTCTTTAATATTTGTAAGCGTTGCTTTGATTTTTTCTAAATTCTTAATTACTTCAAAGTTCTTGTTCAGAATTTTTAATTGCTCTTTTGCTCCCTCAAGAGTATAGCCTTTTTCTTTAACCAGATGATGAATAGTTTGAAAATTTTCTACATCAATTGAAGAATATCTTCGTGTACCCTTACTATTTTTTTTAGGTTTTAAGATGTCAAATTCTTTTTCCCAAAATCTAATTAATGATGTATTTACATCAAATGCTTTGGAAATTTCTCCTATAGTATAATATAACTTTTCAGGTAGGTTGACATGCATTAATCTAGAGATTGGTTTTCTTGACTAGCAATCTTTAATAATTCATCAAATTCATCAGGAGTTAAATTGCCATAGTAAAAATTAATTGGATTAACTCTTCTTTTATCTTTTCGAACTTCATAATGAAGGTGAGGGGCTTGTGATCTTCCAGTATTTCCAACATACCCAATTATATCACCTTTTTTTACTTTTTGATTTCTTCTTACATTGTATTTGTCAAGATGAGCATATAAAGTCACATATCCAAAACCATGATCAATTCGTATATGTTTACCAAAACCTGATGATTTTGAGTCAGCTCTAATTACTTTACCATCACTTGCAGCATAAATAGGTGTATTTCTTGGTGCAGTAAAATCCATTCCATAGTGCATTCTTCTAGATTTGTTAAATGGATCAGTTCTGTACCCAAATCCTGATGATAATCTGGTTAAATCGCTATTTTTTATTGGTTGAATAGAAGGAATAGCCGAAAGAAGTTTTTCTTTATCACTAACTAATCTCTCAATTTCATCTAAAGATTTTGATTGAATAACTATTTGTTTTGTTAGTATCTCCATCTTTTTAGTGGTTTCTATTACTAAATCTGAATTTTCAAACCCTTCTAAATTTTCATATCTGTTTATCCCACCAAATCCAGCTTTTCTAACTTCATTTGGAATAGGATTAGTTTCAAATAAAACACGATAAATATTATTGTCTCTTTGTTCGATATCTTCAAGGACTATATTAAGTTGAGATATTTTTTTGTTTAGCAAATCAAATTGAAGTTTAAAGTTTGAAAGCTCTCTAGCTTGAGTTAATTCTGTTGGAGTGTTTAATAATGGAGAGTTTAATAATACAAGTAACGCTATAATTCCAAAAAACATTGAACTTACAAGAAAAGCTAAAATATTTCTAAATTGAGTAGATCTATTAATTTCAACCTTTCTATAGGAAAGAGTTTTTTGGTCGTAATAATATTTGGTACTAAACATTAACTAAATTATAGTATTTTTACAGATGATTTATAATGAATTTTACATTAAAACTTAAGCAAAGATATAAAATTGTTTTTTTTGTAAAAGATCTAATAAAAATTACTTTATATGAAGTCCAATAAAGTTCGTTCTGAATTTTTAAGTTTTTTTAAAAAGAAAAATCATAAAGTGGTTAAATCTGCACCAATGGTTATTAAAAATGATCCAACATTGATGTTCACTAATGCTGGCATGAATCAGTTTAAAGATAATTTTTTAGGGAATGTTATTAGTGATAATAAAAGAATAGTAGACACACAAAAATGTTTAAGAGTTTCAGGCAAACACAATGACCTTGATGAGGTAGGTATTGATACATATCATCATACTATGTTTGAAATGTTAGGTAATTGGAGTTTTGGAGATTATTTTAAAAAAGAAGCAATAAACTGGGCGTGGGAACTTTTAACAGAAATATATAAAATTGATAAAGAGTCGTTATATATAACCATTTTTGAAGGTTCAAAAAAAGATGACACATCAAAAGACCTAGATGCGTATAATATATGGAAAGAAATTATTGATGAAAGCAGAATTATTTTAGGAAATAAAGATGATAATTTTTGGGAGATGGGAGATCATGGGCCATGTGGACCTTGTTCTGAAATACATATTGATATTAGGTCAGAAAAAGAAAAATCAAAAACCTCAGGAAGAGATTTGGTGAATAAAGACCATCCTGAAGTAATTGAGATATGGAATTTAGTTTTTATAGAGTTTAATAGAAAAATGAATGGTTCTTTAGAAAAACTTCCTCTTAAACATATTGACACTGGAATGGGTTTTGAGAGGTTATGCATGGTTTTACAGGGAGTTAAATCTAATTATGACACAGATATTTTTCAGCCATTGATTAAAGAGCTAGAGTTAGTTTCTAAAATTAAATATGGGTTTGACAAAGAAAAGGACATTGCTATTCGAGTGATTGTAGATCATTTAAGAGCGGTTTCATTTTCAATTGCAGATGGTCAATTACCATCTAATAATGGGGCAGGTTATGTTATAAGAAGAATATTAAGAAGGGCAATTAGATATGGTTATACTTTCTTAGATCAAAAATCACCATTTATTTATAAACTAGTAAAAAAACTCTCTTTTCAACTTTCTGAAGCATATCCAGAACTTGAAAGTCAAATTCAAATTATTGAAAACGTAATTAAAAAGGAGGAGTCCTCATTCTTAATAACTTTAGAAAAGGGTATGATAAAACTAAATGAGATTATTTTAAATAATAAAACAAAAAAAATATCGGGTTCAAATGCATTTGAACTTTATGATACTTTTGGTTTTCCAATTGATTTAACTTCATTAATTTTAAGAGAAAATGGGATGTCTTTTGATTCCAAAGAATTTAATTCTCTAATGAGTATTCAAAAAAATAGATCTAAATCTGCTTCTCATTCTTCTAATGAAGAATGGGTTAAAATTCATGAGTCTGAACAAACTAAATTTATAGGTTATGATGAATTAAATTCTAATTCTAAAATTCTAAGATATAGAAAAACAAAAAACAAAAAAAATGAAGAAATTTATCAAGTTGTATTTGATAGAACACCTTTTTATCCTGAAGGAGGAGGTCAAGTTGGGGATACTGGTTTTTTGGAAATGGGTTCAGATCAGAAGATAAAAATTTTAAATACGATTAAGGAAAATGATTCTATAATTCATCTAATGGACTCCCTTCCTAAGAAATTTGATAAAAATTTTAATATAAGAGTTGATAAAAACAAAAGGTTTGCAAGTTCTAGTAATCATACAGCTACACATTTACTTCATCAAGCTTTAAGAAATATTTTAGGAGACCATGTTCAGCAGAAAGGTTCTATGGTTTCTGATAAATATTTGAGATTTGATTTTTCTCATTTTTCAAGATTAAATAGAAAGGAATTAGAAGAGGTTCAAAACTTTGTAAATCAAAGAATAATAGATGAATTAGAATTAGAAGAAAACAGAAATTCCTCTCTTAAGGAATGTATAGATAATGGAGTAATTGCTCTTTTTGGAGAAAAATATGGAGATGTAGTTAGATCTGTTAAATTTGGTAAATCCTATGAATTATGTGGAGGAACACATGTTAAAAATACAAGCCAAATTAGGAGTTTTATTATAACATCTGAATCTGCTATTTCAACTGGAATTAGAAGAATTGAAGCACTAAGCGGTATAAAAGCAATAAATTTCTTAATGAATCAAACAAAAACTTTAAAAGAAATCAATTCTATTCTTTTAAATGATAAGAATCCTGTAGATGCCTTAAATAAAATTAAAAATCAAAATGTTTCTTCTAATAAGAAATTAGAAAGAACTAATAATGAATTAATTGGATATTACATTAAGGATTTGCATCAAAATTTAGAATTAATAAACAATCTAAATTTTTGTGCTATTGAATTTTCTTGTGACCCTAATGTTTTAAAAAATTTAGCTTTTAAAGCTGGAAAGGAAATAGAAAATTTGTTTTTAGTTTTATGTTCTAATTTTGAAGGAAAGGCATATGTTATGTGTTATATTTCTAAAAACTTAACCAAATCCCATAACCTTAATGCACAAAATATAGTTCAAAAACTTGGAGATTTTATTGGAGGTACAGGAGGAGGTCAATCATTTTTTGCAACTGCTACAGGAAATGATATTTCAGGAATAAAAAATGTAATTAAAAAATCTAGAGGATTTATTAATTAACTGAAACTTCTTCTTGTGGTGGGTATACCGATAAAATTTTATTAACGTAACCTTCAACTAATTCATCTCTATTCATTCTATTGGAAGATAGAAATCCTATCCCTTTACCTTGCCAAACTAACTGCTTTGATTTAGTATCAATAATGTCAATGTATAAAACTCCTTCAGAAGTTGTGTGAGCTACTCTTCTGTAATTTCTTCCATAATAGGGATACCATCCAGAATAGTATGGGCTATAATATGAGTTGTCAATGTATATATTTTCAGATGATTTTGTGGAAATATTAATCAATAAATCAGGGGTTTCACTTATAGACATTCCTTTTTGTGTAAGATTTTCTTCTATCGATTTAAGAATTCTTTTTTTATCTATGTCCGAAATTTCGACTTTATCAACACCTGTTTTATAAAAAGCAAATGATTGATAACTGCTAAAGTCAATTTCTGAATCGAAATCAGAATAAACTCGGATTGAATTACAACTGACTAAAGAAAGTCCTAGAATAAAAAGAAATAAAACATATTGGTTAAATATTTTCATAATATAATTTTTATAATTTAAGATCAATAACTGTGCCTAAAATATTTTTTTTAGTTTCAAGATATTACTTTTGTAAATTTAAATAATATAAATTAAATTTTTTATTTCGTAGATATTATTTTTATAAATCAAGAAACTAATTTATCTAAAAAGGATGTATAACTATAAACCATTAATATTTATTTTTTTATTTTTTCTTAGTTCCTGTGGATCTAAAAAGCTTTCATATAATAAAAAGAATCCAAAAAATATAGAAAACAAATCATTAAAATCAGTTAATCGTTTTTTTAAATCGATGACTAATGAACAAAGAGCACATTGGTATGTAAACACATATTCAAAAACTGCTATAAATGAAATGAAAAAATATGGAATTCCTGCAAGTATAACTATGGCTCAAGGAATATTGGAATCTAATTCTGGCAAAGGAGGACTTGCTTTAAAATCTAATAATCATTTTGGAATTAAGTGTCATTCAGGTTGGAAAGGTAAAAAAGTATATCATGATGATGATAAAAAAGGAGAATGTTTTAGAAAATATAAAAATCCAGAAAAATCTTATCGTGACCATTCTATTTTTTTAGTTTCAAGAGATAGGTATGATTTTTTGTTTAGATTAAGAAAAGATAATTATGTGAAATGGGCTTTAGGTTTAAGAAAGGCGGGATATGCTACAGATCCATCCTATGCTGAGAAATTAATTTCAATTATTGAGAGATATGAGTTATGGAAATTAGATGGATCAAAAAAACCTTTAAACGCTAAAAAAGAGAAAAAGAATAAAAAATCTAAAATTATAGATAATAAAAGGAATAAAAATAACTCTAAACAATATATAGTAAAAAAAGGAGATACTTTGTATTCTGTTTCTAAACACTTAAAAGTGAGTGTTTCAGATTTAATAAGTATTAATAATTTATCGGGGAATAAGATAAGTATTGGACAAGTTTTGAAATTAGAATAGATGATCTATAAGAGAAGGGATTTATTTATCTCCATGCCCATTTGAAAAATATTTTTTAAATAATGCTTTATCTTATCAATATTGACTTCACTTTAAATGCATTAAAAAAAGTTTGCTAATCCGTTTTAAATAGATTTTCCAGTTAGAATTCTATTTATTTTGATAGCAGCTGTCTCAAGGTGCATTTTACTCATTGTATCAGAATTTTTTTTCATAGATCTTTTAATCTCTTTTTCCAATTCTGATAATTGGCCAATAGCAATTGTTCTTATATCAGATTGACTAACCTTTACAGTGGTTACACGGCCACGAAAAAATGCAGGAACTGTTGCTTGTTCTTCAGTCATTATATAGTTAATTCTATCTAAATAGGCTAATTGCAAATTTCTTCTATAAACATCAATTGGTTGATTAGTATAAACTTCTTTCCAGATTCCTTTTTTTAAATCAGACATCATTTCTAGCAAGGTATAAGCTTTTGGACCATTAATTGCTTCATTTTCAATCATTCTAGCCATCCTTCCAAAATCTAAAATATTATTCAATATTCTGGTTTGAGTACTTCGAATTCTATTAGTATTTCCTGCAAATTCAATTTTATTTAAGATATTCTTATCGATCATCCATTTGGGAGTTTTAAATAGCTCATTTTGTAGGAAATTCATACAATTTTTTTGATGAAATTTATCTACATGAGTATAAACAGCACCAGATTGGTCATAAGTTTTGTAATACTGATAAATTCCACCAATATTGGATGTCACGTGACCCATATATCTATTAAATTGTGATAAAACTTGACCGTACATTGTATTTAAATCACTATAGTCTTTTCCTTTCTCAGCTGTCCAATCAATTAGTTTAGGCACAATTCTTTTTAAATTTAGAATTCCGTATTCACTAGCTTTAACAGCATTATCTCCAAGATCTTCAGTTTGTGAACTAGGATCAATTCCTGCACTTCCAAATCTATGCATCATACTATCTTGATTATCCAAAATCCATTGATCTAAAATATCCTTTTCATCTTTTGAATTCTTTGCTTCAGGAATTGGTCTATATCCCCATTTTACAGCATGTTTATCGTATACTCCAATATTAGGCATTAAAGCCACTCCTTTATCTCCAGGTTGTGCTATGTAATTAAATCTTGCATAATCCATAATAGATGGTGCTGTACCATACTTTTTTGTAAATGTTGCAGATCTTAATGAATCAACTGGGTATGCACTGCTACTACCCATATTATGAGGCAATCCTATTGTGTGACCAACTTCATGAGCCGAAACAAATCGAATTAATCTACCCATTACTTCGTCTTTGAATGCCACTCCTCTAGCTTCATCATTAATTGCTGCAGTCTGTACAAAAAACCAGTTTCTTAAAAGTGTCATTACATTGTGATACCAGTTGATATCGGATTCTAAAATTTCACCTGATCTAGGATCACTAACGTGAGGACCATTTGCATTAGGTATGGGAGAAGCTAAATACCGTACTACAGAATATCTTACATCTTCTGGACTCCAATCTGGATCTTCTTCTTTAGAAGGAGGGTCTTTAGCAATTATAGCATTTTTGAACCCAGCTTCTTCAAATGCAACTTGCCAATCTTCAATTCCTTGTTTTATATATTTTCTCCATTTTTCTGGAGTTGCTCTGTCAATATAGTAGACAATTTGTTTTTTAGGAATAACAAGTTCTCCTTTTTCAAATTTTTCTAAATCTTCTTCTTTAACTTCTAATCTCCATCTGTCTAGATACTTTAAAGATTTGCTTTCTTGAACATCTAAGCCGTAGTCTACTTGACTTCTAGCAAACCAACCAACTCTTTGATCAAAATATCTTCTTTTCATAGGAACCTTTGGAAGTAAAATCATAGAATTATTAATTTCTAATGATACTGCTCCTGTACTAGAACTTAATGATGGACCCATACTAGGACCGGGTGATTGTGATAAATTATAAGTTTTTACATGTCTAGATTCAATATTTATTGGATAACTTTTTAATGATTCAATAAAAGATCTCTTAGAATCAAGATTAGAAATTTTATAACTTTTTCTTCTAGATTGAGGCAATCCTAAAGGCTTTACATCATCTGTAAATAATTTTGTCACATCAATTACTGTTGATGTAGAATCTTTACTAACAGTAGCTATTTTAAAGTTATATAAGACTGGTTCAAAATTTGAATTTACTACAGCTTCGTTTATTGGTAATGAATCATTAGCTACAACATTGTGTGACACTACTCTTAATAAAATATTTTGATCTTTTTTTTGCCATCTAAGTACTTGAGTGTTTTGTTTCCCTCCACCAAAACCAAGTCCAGCAGCAGTTTTTGCAATTCTTGTTACCATTAACATTTCTCTTCCTAATAAGGAATTGTCTATTTCATAGTAATATTTGTCTTTAACTTTATGTACATCAAAAAGCCCTTTGTCAGTTTTAGCCTCTTTTGTAATTATTTCTTCATATGACTTTGGTTTACTCGATTCTTTACTATCTTCTTTTTTTTCTTTGCTTTTAGTGGGAGGTTGAGAAGGTCTTTGAGAAGGCCTTTGAGCATTAAGTTGAAAAGAAAGTAATAAGATGAATATTAATGAATATGCTAATGAATTTTTCATAATGAAATTTTTGGGACTTTAATATATTAAATTATTATCAATAAAATAATATATATCTTGATTTTAATTGAACCATTTTTTTACTTCTTCTAATTGAAGAGCATCAAAAGTTAATTTGTTTTTCTTTCTGTAACCATTAAGTTTTTGATGAATTTGAGTAGGTTTATGTGAAAGTAAATTTTCAGTGCTAGAATATAATTCCATAATATAGTCTATCCATTTTTCTTGAACACCTATTTTAATAAAATCTTCTTTTTTTGACTTTGGTTTAGATAATTCTGGCTTCATTTGAGGAAAAAAAATAACCTCTTGAATTGACTTATTGTCTGTAAGCAACATAACTAAACGGTCAATTCCAATTCCAATTCCCGAAGTTGGTGGCATTCCATATTCAAGTGCTCTTACATAATCATTATCTATGAACATTGCTTCATCATCTCCTTTTTCAGAAAGTTTAAGTTGTTCTTCGAATCTTGATAATTGATCAATAGGATCATTTAATTCCGAGTATGCATTTGCTAATTCTTTTCCATCAACTAAAAGTTCAAACCTTTCAGTAAGTTTAGGATTATCACGATGTTCTTTGGTTAATGGACTCATCTCTTTTGGATAGTCAGTAATAAATGTAGGCTGTATATAATGCTGTTCACATTTTTCTCCAAATATTTCATCAATTAATTTTCCTATGCCCATGGTTTTATCAACATCAATACCCATATTCTTTGCAGCTTCAAACATCTCTTTTTCATTAAAATTTGAAATATCCATTCCAGTATGTTCTTTTATTGAATCTAAAATGCTAATTCTTTTAAATGGAGTTTTAAAATTAATTGTTTTATCTCCCAATTTTACTTTAGAAGATCCATTTAAATCAATTGCAATTTTTTCAAGAAGATTTTCCGTTGTCTCCATCATCCAGAAATAATCTTTGTAGGCGACATAAAGTTCAACCATTGTAAATTCTGGATTATGAGTTCTATCCATTCCTTCATTTCGGAATGCTTTGGCAAATTCATATACTCCTTCAAACCCACCAACAATTAGCCTTTTAAGATATAATTCATTGGCAATTCTTAAATATAATGGAATGTTTAATGCATTATGATGAGTGACAAAAGGTCTGGCTGATGCTCCTCCTGGAATAGATTGAAGAATAGGCGTTTCAACTTCAAGATATTTTTTTTCATTAAAAAAGGATCTCATGATATTCATAACCTGTGTTCTTTTTAAAAATGTATCTCTAACATGAGAATTGACAATCAAGTCAACATACCTTTGCCTATATCTTAATTCCGGATCTTTGAATTCATCATAATTTTTTCCTTCTGAATCAGTTTTAGGCAAGGGAAGTGGTCTTAGTGATTTACTTAAAACAGTGAATTTTTTTACTAAAATTGTTTTTTCCCCAACTTGTGTTGTAAATAGTTTTCCTTCAATTCCAATAATATCTCCTATATCAAGAAATTTTTTATAAACATCATTATACATTGATTTATCTCCATTTGGACAAATTTCATCCCTGTTGAAGTATAATTGAATTTTCCCTACACTATCTTGAATTTCCGCAAAGCTTGCTTTACCCTGTATTCTTCTAGACATTAATCTGCCTGCAATTGAAACAGATTTATTTTCTTTAAAATCTGAAATAATTTTTATTGTATTTGTAGAAATTTCAAATAAAGCAGCTGGATAAGGATTTATACCATATTCACGAAGTTTACTTAATTTTTCTCTTCTTATTATCTCTTGCTCCGACAGCATAATTAAAATTATTATTTTATTCAAAGATAATGAATAGAACAGAAGGTACAACTAAGATGTTTTATTTCATGTAGTTATATATATCTTAGCATTAAAAATTTATAGCTTGAGTTTTTGGAGAGTTTTACTGTCAATAATTTTTCCTCCCTTTTCAGTTTTAGATAAAGGTTGTGGCTCTGTTTTAATAGTTTTTATTTTAACCCTATGTGGTTGGGTTCCTGGTGTTATTGCTGCTTTAGTAATTTTAAATAATCCTGAAAGTAAATTAAAATGAAGAATAATATTATAATTCATGATTTGGGACTAATGGAATATGAAGAGGCATTAGAATACCAATTAAATTTATTTAATGAAATAATAGATAATAAGCTCAGTAATAGAAAAAAAAATACCAAAATTCAAACTAAAAATCATCTAGTTTTTGTTGAACATAATCATGTTTATACTTTAGGAAAAAGTGGAAAAATAAATAATTTATTAATAGATAAAGACATTTTAGAACAAAAAAAAATAAAATTTTTTAAAACAAATAGAGGAGGAGATATTACATATCATGGTCCTGGCCAGATTGTTTGTTATCCAATTATAGATTTAGACAATTTTTTTACTGATATTCATAAATATTTAAGATTTTTAGAAGAGACGATTATTTTAACTTTAAAAGATTATGGAATCCAAGGTGAAAGAAGTGAGAATGAAACTGGAGTATGGATTAATCCATACTCAATTGATGCTAGAAAAATTTGTGCTTTAGGAGTTAAAGCTAGTAGATGGGTAACTATGCATGGATTAGCTTTAAATGTTAATACTGATTTGAATTATTTTAAAAATATAATTCCATGTGGAATTCAAAATAAATCTATTACTTCAATCTCAGTTGAATCTAAAAAAAATATTAAAATGGAATTAGTTAAGAAAAAAATTATTAATAATTTTTTGAATGTTTTTTCAGCTAAATTGAATTAATCCAAGTAATAAGTTAAAATTTCATTTTCATCACCGCAAACGGTAATTAATTTGTTTTTTTTATTATTTATGGTGACATCAATAATACTATTACCAAAAATGGGAAAATGATCAATAGAGTCTCCATTTGTATCAAATAAATAAACTTTGCTTTCATCAAAATTAGTAACTGAAACAAATTCATTATTAAATAATTTAGGCTTAGAATAATTTCCGTACTTAATTTCAATATTTTTATTATTAATATTTAAAATATTTTCAGATATATAAATAGTGTTTTTATTATTACTTGTAATTGAATATTTTGATTCTAGTGGAAGAGGTTTTTTAGAAATTTTTCCATTTAAATTAATTCTAATTAGATTGTTGTCATTATCAATAGTTAATATTGAATTTTTATTAATATAAATTTCATTTCCAGAAACATTCAAATTTTCAGGAACTTTAATTCTAATATTTCCTCTTCTATCTGTAATATATAATTTTTTCTCAGTATTTATTATTAAATAATCTTTAGAACCAATTGTAAAATGCTTAGGTGAATTAGTTATTTTATGTTTTATATTATTTTTATTAAAACCTCTAACTATTTTCATTTTGGAGTCTAGCATTTTAATTTGATCATCATAACAAATTAAAAAACGATAATTTTTATTTTTATCATAATCAAAAACTGAAAGGCCAAGAACTTTTGCATTTTTTTTATGATCAATCTTCTTGACTTCTTTTCCGTTTTTATCTAGTATCATGAAACTTTTTTCAGTATTAAAAGCATACTGTAGTCTCCCATTTTTATAAAGATCTATTTGGGTAATTTCACCAATAATTTTACTTTTTAAATTCTTTTTCCAAATAATTTCTCCAAGACTTGATATTAGATATAAGTTATTTTTATTGTCTTGTGTTATTAATTCCTTTTTCTTGGTAACATAATTTTTCATCCATTTTGGTTTTAAAAATATGCCATCATTTAATTTTAAATTAAAAAGAATTTTTGGCCCCAATACATTAATCTCTTTTTCTGATTTTGCTATACTATGTGTTATATAAATAATATTTTTTTCGATAGATAAGTGATTAATCCAAAAACTATAATTTTCTTGTTTTAAATTATAATCTTTAAATAAAACAGTGTCAAAATGAGATAAATTATAAACATTTAATAAATTACTTTTTTGAGGAATATTATCGTAATTTTTTTTAAACCTTGAAGATTTATTTAATGTAGAATTATTATTGAAATTTAATATAATATTTTCAATTGAATTTTCATTATTAGATAGTATCAAAATATTTTCTATTAATGTTCCATAATTTTTTTTAGAAATTTCAAAGTCTTCAAATGGAATTTTAGTTTTGAATAATTTGTTATTGAATTCATGAATTTTATTATTTCTATAAATATAGCTTGCATTTGAATTATTCTGAATTAGGGACTCTAATAATTCATTGCTTTTAACACTTATTGTAGAAATGGTGTCATTTTCAAAAAATATTTTACCAATTTCATTTATATCATATAATAATGAATCATTCATTACTTTTTTAAGCTCATTTATAGAAATTTTATTTTCTAGGTTTGAAATTATCTTTGAATGATTATATGCGATTCTTTTAAATTGTTTAAAATTAGATGGAATTATTTTGTTTATAATGGATAAAGAAGGATTTATATCTTTTAAAACATTGATTTTTTTAAAAATCGAATCTCGTTGAAACCCTATTCCGTTTAGCGTAATTTTATTTTGATTTAATTCAATGTCAAATTGGATCCAATCTGAAATAGCAGAAGTTTGAAATAACTTACTAATAGTGGAATTTTTTAAATATTTTGAAAAATTGTTTGAAATCAATAAAGAAATATTTGAACTAGAAATATTATATAATTTTTTTAAATCACCACTTTTTTCAGTATAGATATGATTAGAATTTCTTAATGAATTTTCAATTAATAATTTGCTTTTTGATTCTATGTAAATTCCATTTTTAATCGTATTATAATATTCATTGTGTTCATTAACGATTCTTTTAATCGTGAATCCGTTGTATTTTACAGAATCTTTAATATTAATATTATTAATTACATTTTTTTGTTCTGAATAAATGATAGATTGAATTTCATTTTTTCCAATCTTATGGTAACTAATAAGTACCGGTTTATCTAAAAATTTTTTAGAAATGGAATCAGATTTATAATTCAATAGGGAACTAAAATTTTTGTGAAAAATTTCAGCGTCAATTTCTTTTGTTGAATTGTATTTGACTAATAATACAGGGTTTGTAGGAACTAAATCAATTAAATTTATTTCTTTTTTATAACCATTATCACAGTTAGTAATTAATAATAGTAAAAGAAACAGAGATATTTTTTTCATTTCAATTATACATGTAAAAGTAATGAACTAATAATTCAATTTATATTAATTTGAAACTTTTTCTATGATGCTTGGTTATGCCATTTTTTAAAATTGCCATTTTGTGTTCCTTAGTAGGATAACCCTTATTTTTAGCCCAATTATATTCTGGATAATCTTTAGATAATTTAATCATATATTCATCTCTGGCAGTTTTTGCCAGAATAGATGCAGCAGCTATACTTGTATATTTTGAATCTCCTTTAACTATACATTTATATGGAATTTTGTTTTTTGACATAAAATAGTTTCCATCTACTATAATAAATTTTGGTTTTGTTTTTAATTGATTTATAGCTTGATTCATAGCTAATAGAGATGCATTTAAAATGTTTATTTTTTCAATAATTCTAACGGATACATTTGAAATTGCATAATCAATAGCATTATTTTGAATAATCTTTTTTAATAAATTCCTTTTTTTTATTGAAAGTAATTTAGAGTCATTTAACAAAATATGATTAAAATTTTTAGGTAGAATTACAGCTGCAGCTGTAACTGGTCCAGCTAGACAACCTCTTCCTGCTTCATCTGTCCCACATTCAATATAATTTGAAAAGTACTGTTTTAACATTATTTTAATTTTAAAATAGGCTATTAATAAAACATTAATAAAAGGAAATATATAACTTTACCACAAAGTAAATTAATGAAATTTTATTCTTTTTTTATAATAATATTTTTTAGCTCATTATCATTTTTATATAGTCAGGAAAATGATTCTAATCAAGATCCTTTATTGATTGAAGATGAAGTTGAAAAAAAAAATATTCTATTAAATATTTTTAAAAAGAAAAAAGACACTTTAAATTCTATATTACCTAACATTAGAAAGTATGTAATAATTAATGCTAATCGAGATTCAACATATCTTGATACTACTCTCACGATAAAAAAACATTATAAATTTAATTACTTAAGAAAAGATAATTTTGAACTTTTGAAATATTCCAATATTGGACAAACGTATAATGAATTAACACACAATTTTGATTTTTTATCTTTTTTGCCAAAGTTTAGTTTTTCATCAAAAAATCATGCGTATTTAAAATCAAAGGAGATAAAATATTTTCAAGTTCCTACTCCTTTGACTGAATTGCTATTCAAGACAGTCATGAAACAAGGTCAGCATACAGATGCTTTTTTTTCATCTAATATTTCAGAAAAATTTAATTTTTCTATTGCTTTTAAAGGATTAAGGTCATTAGGTAATTATCAAAATATTCTTTCTGGATCAAAACAGTTTAGATTTACAACTAAATATAATTCTTCAAACAATCGATATAATTTTAGACTTCATTTTGTAAGTCAAGGTTTTGAAAATCAAGAAAATGGAGGTTTAACAGATGAATCAATTACAAATTTTGAATCTGAAGATCCATTATTTAATGAAAGGTCAAAGCTTTCTGCTAAATTTGAGGATGCTGTAAATTATTTTTCAAGCAAAAGATATTATTTAGATCATCAATTTCTTTTAACAAAAAAGAAAGATTCTACGCAAAAAAACAGTTTTTCAATTGGACACAGATTTGAATATGAAACCATAAACAATACTTACGAACAAGATCAAGCATCTGAATTTTATGGGATTATTAATTCAGGGTTAAATGGAATAAGTGATAAATCTGAAATTAAAACAACGCTAAATGAATTTTATACTGATTTGAATTCTAATTTTTTAGGAAAAATTCAGGTTATTTACACCAATTATAATTACAGATATAAATCCAATTCTTTATCTAACGAATTTGATGGTTTTAATCAGAATGAAAATGCACTATCTTTTAAGTTTAATAGAAATATTTTTGGACATCATTTAAAAGCCACAGTAAGTAATAGTCTTTTTGGAGATAGGTTAGGTAATTTGATCAATGCAACCATTGTTTCCAATAAACAAAAAAAATTCAAATATGAATTTGGTTTGAATATTTCTAGTAAACATCCTGGATTTTACTATGAATTATATAAAAGCGGATACACTGATATTAATTGGAAGAAAGATATAAATAAAACTCAAATTGAAAATATTTTTTTAAAATTTAAATCTATTAAATTTGGAGATTTAAGATTTGATTTCAGATTAATTGATAACTACACTTATTTCTCATTAATTTCTCAAAACAAAACTTTGAAACCAGTAGTTAATCAATTGGGTTCTAGTATTGATTATTTAAAGATAAAATGGAATAAAGAATTTAAGTTTGGAAAATTTGCCTTAGATAATTCATTAGTTTATCAAAAGGTTAATCAAGATGGAGACTATTTAAACATTCCTGTGTTATTATCTAGAAACACTATTTATTATTCTAATACTATTCTAAAAGGAGCAATGTTTTTTCAAACAGGTATAAGTATCAAGTATTTTTCTAAATATTATTCTAATGAATATAACCCCATAATTAGTTCATTTCATATTCAAAACGAAAAAAAGATAGGAGGATTTCCACTTGTAGATTTATTTGTAAATGCAAAAATAAAACAGACTAGACTATTTTTGAAAGCAGAGCATTTTAATTCTACCTTTACAGGAAATAATTTTTATTCTTCACCATCTTATCCATACAGAGATTTTATTATAAGATTTGGATTAGTCTGGAATTTTTTCAATTAACGATATTATCTTACTGTCGGAAGATCTCCTTTTTCTTTAGATTCTAAATGAGATTTACCCATTAAAAACTTATCTACTTGAACTGCAGCTTCTCTTCCTTCGGAAATTGCCCAAACAATTAAAGATTGTCCTCTTCTCATATCACCCGCTGAAAAAATATGAGGAATACTAGTTTGGTAGTTTTTTGATATTATCTGATTTCTTTCATCAGTATTAATGCCTAATTGCTCAACTAAACTTTTTTCATGACCAGTAAAACCTAACGCTAACAAAACTAAATCACATGGCCATAATTTTTCACTACCCTTAATTTCTTTTAAGTAAGATTTCTCCCCTTCTTTTTTTATCCACTCTATTTCGATAGTCTTTAAGCCTATAACATTTCCATTTTTATCACCTGTAAATTCTTTAGTTAAGATATTCCATTGTCTTTTAATTCCTTCTTCATGAGAGGTTGTTATTTTTAGCTTGAATGGCCAATAAGGCCATGGGTTTTCTTTAGTTCTTTCAGGAGAAGGCTCAGGCATCATTTCAAAGTTAGTAACAGATTTAGCTCTTTGTCTATTTGATGTTCCGATGCAATCTGATCCTGTATCTCCTCCTCCAATTACGATTACATTTTTGCCACTAGCATTTAGTTCATTTAAAGGTTTTTTTATGCCATCAACTACCTGATTTTGAAATTTTAAAAAATCCATTGCCTGCTTTATACCATTTAATTCCGCACCTTTAATTGGAAGTTTTCTTCTAATTGTTGCACCACCACACAATACAACAGAATGATAATTGGTCAATTTATTAATTGAAAAATTTTTACCAACTTCTGTATTCGTTTTAAATATTATCCCTTCTTTTTTAAGAATATTGATTCTTCTATCTATAACATGCTTTTCCATTTTAAAATCTGGAATACCATATCTTAAGAGACCTCCAACTTTAGCATCTCTTTCAAAAACTTCAACAGAATGACCTGCTTTATTTAGTTGTTGAGCTACAGCTAATCCAGCAGGACCTGAACCAATTACAGCAATTTTTTTACCAGTTCTTTTTGTGGGACTCATTGGCTTAATCCATCCCTTTTGAAAACCTCTTTCAACAATATATTTTTCTATCATCTCAATTGAAACAGGAGGGTTAATAATTCCAAGAACACATGCAGCTTCACATGGGGCAGGACATAATCTTCCAGTAAATTCAGGAAAATTGTTGGTTGAGTGTAAAATAGATAATGCTTTTTCCCATTCATTATTATATACTGCATCGTTAAAATCAGGAATTAAATTTCCTAATGGACAACCGCTATGGCAAAATGGAACTCCACAGTCCATACACCTTCCACCTTGTTTTATTAATTTTGATTCGGAGGGCTTTATAGTAAACTCTTTGTAATGTTTTATTCTTTTCCTTACTGGGATATGCTTTTCCTCAACTCTATTATATTCAATAAATCCTTTTAATTTTCCCACTTAGTTAATGATTTCTGATATTTTTTCTTTTGCCATTTTTTCTAAAGCCAATTTAAATTCTATGGGCATTATCTTTATAAAGTTTTTAGATTCGTTTTTCCAATTATTTAAAAAACTTTCAGCTAATTTACTTGAGGTATAACTAAAGTGATTTTCAATTAATTTTCTAATAAAGTCTATGTCTTGATTATTTGGATTCTCAAATTCTATCATTTCAGAATTAAAATTTCTCTTATCAAATTTTTCAGCCTTGTATATAAATGCTATACCTCCACTCATTCCAGCAGCAAAGTTTCGTCCTGTTTCTCCTAAAATTAATGCAATTCCACCAGTCATGTATTCACATCCATGATCTCCAACTCCTTCCACTACTGCAGTAGCTCCAGAATTTCTAACACAAAATCTTTCGCCAGCTATTCCATTTATATAAGCTTCACCAGAAGTTGCTCCATATAGTGCAACATTTCCAGTTATAATATTTTTATGAGAAATAAAAGTTGAATCTTTAGGGGTTTTTATAATAATTTTAGCGCCTGAAAGTCCTTTTCCAAAATAATCATTTGTATTACCATCAATTTTCATAGTAAGCCCTTTTGTACTAAAAGCACCAAAACTTTGACCAGCTGATCCTTTAAAATTAAGCTTTAATGTATCATTTGGAAGTCCTTTAGCTCCATATAGCTTAGAAATTTCGTTACTTAAAATTGCACCAACTGTTCTATCTGTATTCTTGATTTTATATGATAAGCTCATTTTTATCTTTTTTTCAATGGCTAATTTGGACTCAGATAATATTTTGAAATCTATAACTTTTTCTAGATTGTGATTCTGTTTGGAGTTGTTTTTTATTGATACACTTTTAAGCACGTTAGGCCTGTACAAAATTTTTGAGAGGTTAATTCCTTTAGTTTTATAGTTTTTTATTGCATCCTCCATATTGATTTTTTGACTTTGACCAATCATTTCATTTATACTTCTAAAGCCAAGGTTTGCCATTATTTCTCTTAACTCTTCAGCAACAAAATACATGAAGTTGATAACATGTTCAGGCTTTCCTTTGAAATTTTTTCTTAGTTCTGGGTCTTGAGTTGCAATTCCTACTGGACAAGTATTCAAATGACATGCTCGCATCATTATACATCCAGAAGCGACTAGTGGTGCTGTTGAAAACCCAAATTCTTCTGCACCTAAAAGACATGCTATTGCGACATCTCTTCCTGTTTTTAACTGACCGTCGCATTCTAATACAATTCTCCCTCTTAAATCATTCATTACTAATGTTTGTTGAGCTTCTGCAATTCCAAGTTCCCAGGGTAAACCAGCATGTCTTAGCGAAGTTAATGGGGAGGCACCTGTTCCGCCATCAAATCCAGAAATCAGTATCACATCAGCTTTAGCTTTAGCTACACCTGCAGCAATTGTACCTACCCCTACTTCTGAAACTAGCTTAACATTAATTCTAGCTTGCCTATTAGCATTCTTTAAATCATAAATTAGTTGTGATAAATCTTCAATTGAATATATATCATGATGGGGTGGAGGTGAAATTAATCCAACATATGGAGTAGAGTTTCTCACCTTAGCAATCATTGGATTAACTTTTGGACCAGGCAATTGACCTCCTTCTCCTGGTTTGGCTCCTTGAGCCATTTTTATTTGAATTTCTGTAGCATTAGTTAAGTAATGAGAGCTAACACCAAATCTACCAGATGCGACTTGTTTTATAGAACTGTTTTTCCAAATACCATTATTTTCTTTTTTAAACCTTTTAGGATCTTCTCCACCTTCTCCAGAATTACTTTTTCCTCCAATTCTATTCATGGCTATTGCTAAATTTTCATGAGCTTCCTTACTTATAGACCCATACGACATTGCTCCTGTTTTAAATCTTTTTACAATTTCTGTCCAGGGCTCTACTTCATCCATAGGAATAGGATCATAATTAATAAATTTGAACATTCCTCTGATAGTCATTAATTGTTTGTTTTGTTTATTTATTAAATCAGAATAAACTTTGTATGTGTCAAATTTATCTTCTCTAACAGATTGCTGTAATTTTGATATTGTAGAGGGGTTAAGTAAGTGAGCCTCTCCATTTCTTCTCCATCTATAGTTTCCTCCAATTTCAAGACTCATAAAAGAATTTTGTTTTGAAAAAGCTTCCAAGTGTCTTTTAGAATATTCTTTTTCTAAACTATAAAGTCCAATTCCTTCAATTCTTGTTGGTGTATTTGAAAAATATTTTTCTGTAAAACTTTTTCTTAACCCTAAAGCTTCAAAAATTTGAGAGCCTCTATATGAGTTAAGTGTTGAAATGCCAATTTTATTCATCACTTTTAAAATACCTTTAGCTATAGCCTTATTAAAGTTTTCAATACTAACTTTTAAATTTTGATTTCTAAAAGATCCTTTTTTATGATGGAATTCAATAATTTCATTAACTAAATATGGATTTATTGCACTTGCTCCATATCCAAATAACATAGAGAAGTGATGTGGCTCTCTAGGTTCAGATGATTCAATTACAATTCCAAATTTAGATCTTTTATTAAGTTTCATTAAACAATGATGAATGTTTGAGCATGCTAATAATATAGGAATAGCTCCAAGTTTTTTGCTTACTCCACGATCACTTATTATTATAATATTATAACCCTGATCAACTTTTTTACTAACCTCAATAACCATTTTATCTAATGCTTCTTCTATTCCATTATGACCTTTGCTTAAATCATACAAAGCATTTATTGATACAGCTTTAAAATCATTGCTTTCAATAAACTTAATTTTATCTAAATCTTCATTTGAGATAATAGGATTTTTTATTTTTAGTTTTTTGGCATGATCTGGGATAATATTATAAATATTAAAATCATTTCCAATACCTAGACTTGTATCAGTTACTATTTCTTCTCTTATACCATCTAATGGGGGGTTAGTTACTTGAGCAAAAAGTTGTTTAAAATAGTTAAATAGTAACTGAGTTTTAGTTGATAGTACTGCTAATGGCGTATCTGTTCCCATTGATCCAATACTTTCTTTTCCAGATATACACATTGGTAGAATGATTGTTTTTAAGTCTTCTTCAGTATATCCAAAAACTCTAAGTCTTGTTTCAAAATCTAGTTTTTCTAATGGGGTTTTATTTCCAGTATAAGGAACTTTTATTAATGGAAGAGAGTTTTCTTTAATCCATTTCCTATATGGATGTTTTGAAACAATTAGATTTTTAATTTCTTCATCTTCAATGATTCTACCTTTATTCATATCAACAAGAAACATTTTTCCAGGCTCCAGTCTGCCATGTTTTTTAATGTTGCTAGGCTCTATTTCAACAACACCGGTTTCAGATGACATAATTACATAACCATCTTTTGTTACACTATATCTAGAAGGTCTTAGTCCATTTCTGTCAAGTAAAGCTCCAATATATTTTCCATCTGTAAAAGGAATAGAAGCTGGCCCATCCCATGGCTCCATAATACAAGAGTTATATTCATAAAAAGCTTTCTTTTTATCTGACATAGAGTGATGTTTTTCCCAAGCTTCAGGAACTAATATCATCATTACTTCAGGCAAAGATCTACCGGTTGTTAATAGTAGTTCAACTACCATATCCATTTGGGCTGAATCTGATTTTCCTTCAAGAATAATTGGAAAAACTTTAGATAAATCTGAGCCAATAAGCTCAGATTTCATTAATTCTTCTCTAGCATTCATTCTAGTAACATTCCCTTTTCTGGTATTAATTTCTCCATTGTGACACATATATCTAAAAGGTTGAGCTAGATCCCATGTTGGAAAAGTATTGGTTGAATACCTTTGGTGAACTAATGCTAATTTTGTAACTAAGTCAGGGTTGGATAGATCCAAATAAAATCGATCAATATCTTCAGGAATTAATAATCCTTTGTAAATTAAAGTTCTATTATGAAGACTTGAAAAATAGAAATATTGTTTTTGTGATAGAGGAGAGTTATAAATTTCATTTTCAGCAATTTTTCTTGCTACAAATAATTTAGTATTAAACTCAGATTCAGATAATTTGTTACCATTTATTCCTATAAAAACTTGTTTAATAGTTGGTTGTGTTTCTGCAGCAATGCTTCCCACAACTTTTGAGTTTATAGGCACTTCTCTCCATCCTAAAATTGATAGATTTTGTTTTGATATTTCTTTTTCGAAAATATTAATACAGTATTTAGATTGATTATCTTTTTTTGGCAGAAATACCATACCAACTGCATATTCATGAGGGTCAGGTAATTGAAATTCACATTCTTTTCTAAAAAAAATATCAGGAATTTCTATTAATATTCCTGCACCATCTCCAGTTTTTCCATCAGAACTTACTGCTCCTCTATGCTCTAAGCATGTAAGAATATTTAAAGCTTTATGAATTATATCATTTGTTTTTTCACCTTTTAGACTACATATAAATCCAGCTCCACAATTATCGTGTTCAAATTCAGGGGAGTATAATCCTTGTTTTTTTGGAAGCATAAGTTTAATTGGAATTTATAAAAGTAAAGAATATACATCCCTTTATAAAGCAATTTGACTATAAATCAATAATTAATATAAAGTTGATAATTTAAAGCTTCAATATTATCTATATCATATTTTTAATATAATTTTTATGATGTTTTTTATTGATTTAGTAATGGTAGATTCTATTTTTTTTTAATATGTTTACCATTCATTTTATTATTCAATGGAATTAGTAATTATTTCAGTTTTTGTATTAGGTTATTTTTTTATAACGATTGAACATTCAATTAAGATTGATAAATTAATTCCTGCACTAGCAATGATGGCAATTATGTGGGCAATAATTGCACTAAATCATTTACAATTATTTCATATAAATCTCGATTTGCTCCAGTTGGAAGATGCACATTTAGATGAAACTCTTCTTCATCATTTAGGTAAGACAGCAGAGATATTAATTTTCTTGCTTGGCGCAATGACTATAGTTGAGATAATAGATTTTTTTAGAGGTTTTTTAGGTATAAAGAGATTAGTTAAAACAAGAAGTAAAGTTAAAATTTTATGGATTTTTGGTTTTTTGGCATTTTTTCTTTCTGCAATAATTGACAATTTAACTGCAACAATTGTTTTAATTACTTTACTTCAAAAGATAGTAGAAGATAAAAACTTGAAATTGTGGTATTCAGGATTAATAATTATTGCAGCTAATGCTGGTGGTGCATGGTCTCCAATTGGAGATATAACAACTACTATGTTATGGATTGCAGATAAAGTCACCGTTTTTGATTTAATAAAGTATTTAATAATACCATCTCTAGTGTGTATGGTAGTTCCATTTTTTATTGCTTCACGTTTTAAAATTTTTAAAGGTGAATTTGAAATGCCAGAAAAAGTAAAAGATTTAGAAGAAAATAAATATGGAAATAAAATATTATTTATAGGATTAAGTTCTATAATTTTTGTTCCAATTTTTAAAGTAGTTACTCATTTACCACCTTACGTAGGTATGATGTTATCTTTAGCATTTGTTGCTACCGTAGCGGAGATATACAGTAATAAAAGGTTTAGTTTGACAAAAGTAGATGAGGATCATGAGGATGAGGCAGATCATAGCCCTATTCATGCTTCACTTACTAAAATTGAACTACCTAGTATATTGTTTTTCCTAGGAATATTAATGGCAGTAGGAGCTTTAGAGTCCTTGGGTATTCTCTTTAATTTTGCTAATTGGATTAATGAAGTTATTCCAAATTCAGATCTAGTAATTATTTTGCTGGGGCACTTATCAGCACTAATTGATAATGTTCCTCTAGTTGCTGCATCAATTGGTATGTTCCCAAATCCTATTGATGATCCGCTTTGGCATGGAATTGCATTTTCTGCTGGGACTGGAGGAAGTATGTTAATTATCGGTTCAGCTGCAGGAGTAGTTGCTATGGGTATGGAAAAAATTGATTTCTTCTGGTATTTAAAGAAAATAGCAATTTTAGCAATGGTTGGATTTTGGGCTGGTTATGGTACTTTTATGCTTCTTCGAGATTTTGTTTTATAAAATAAATGAATTATACAGAAACTGTTGATTGGCTTTATAATCAATTGCCTATTTATCAACGAGATGGATTTATTAAATATAAACTTGACTTAAATTCAATTAAATCAGTTTGTAATTTTCTTCAAAATCCACAAGATAATTTTAAATCAATACATGTAGCAGGAACAAATGGAAAAGGTTCTACTAGCCATATGTTAGCCTCGATTTTTCATGAGGGAGGTTATAAAGTAGGACTATATACTTCTCCACATTTAATTGATTTTAGAGAAAGAATTAAATTAAATGGAAAAAAGATTCCAGAATCTAATGTTGTAGATTTCGTAAAAAAATATCAAGATTATTTTAAAAAAAATAAAATTTCTTTTTTTGAAATGACAGTTGCGATGGCTTTCTACTATTTTTCGAAATCAAAGGTAGATATAGCTATAATTGAAACTGGGTTAGGAGGAAGGTTAGATGCTACTAATATTATAAATCCTATTATAAGTATTATAACAAATGTAGGTTTAGATCATCAAGAATTTTTAGGAGAAAATATTAAACAAATTGCTAGAGAAAAGGCAGGTATTATAAAGAGTTGTAAACCAGTGATAATTAGTGAATATCAATCTTCAATACACAAAATTTTTATTGATAAAGCAAATGAAAAAAACTCAGATATATATTTGGCCAACGATATAGATATTTCGGATTTTTCTACTGATTTACAAGGTTCTTTTCAAAAAAAGAATATTAAGGGTGTTATTAAGTCTCTATCACTAATGGATGATTTGAGTATTTCAACAAAAAATATTAAAAAAGGACTTTTAAACGTCATTAATAATACTGGATTAAGAGGAAGGTGGGAAATTATAAATCAAAGCCCTAAAACAATCCTTGATGTTGGACATAATTTAGAGGCTTTTAAAGAAACTATTAAAGCATTTGATGAAATTACTTTTGGAGAATTAAGAATTGTAATTGGATTTGTTAAGGGTAAAAATTTTGAAAAAATATTACGATCTTTACCTAAAGACGCATATTATTACTTTTGTCAACCAGATATAAATAGGGCTTTAAAGGTTAAAGAGATTTTTAATTATTCTAAGAAGATAGGAATAAAAGGAAAATCTTTTTTAAATGTTAAAAGTGCATATCAATGTTGTTGTGATGAATCAAGAAAAGAAGATCTAATTTTTATTGGAGGAAGTAATTTTATTGTTTCAGACATAATTAAACTTGTATAAAAGATGAGAAAAATAACAACCTTTTTATTATTATTTATAGCATTTTCTTGTTCTACTAATAATGAGATTAGAGGAATTTCATTGAAAGCACCTCTTTCTGAAAACATTGACAATTTTTTAAAATTTACTTCTAAAGTCTTAGCTCCAGATGGTGTTAATACAATTATATTTAATATTGGATGGAACTATGAATTTAAATCATTTCCAGAACTTACTGGCCCTGATGCTCTTTCAGAATCTGATATAAAAAAGATAGTTAAACATTGTAAATCTTTGGGAATTGAAATTATTCCCAAAGTTAGTATGCTAGGCCACCAATCCACTCTAATTAGAGATAATAAAGGAATAGCTGTAGAAACCAAAATGCATCCATTGCTCGAAAATTATCCAGAATTTGACGAGAATCCTGAAGTTATATTACCAGAAATATATGAGTGGCCAAATAAAGATGGTTTATATACTAAAAGTTATTGTCCTTTACACCCAAAAGTTCATGAGGTTATATTACCAATATTAGATGAAATAGTAGATGTTTTTGAAGCTAAAACACTTCACGCAGGAATGGATGAAGTATTTTATATTGGAAATGATAATTGTATTAGATGCTCAGGTAAAAGTAAATCAGAGCTTTATGCTAATGAAGTAAATTTAATTTATTCTTTTTTAAAAAAGAGAAATGTTGAACTTATGATTTGGGGAGATAGAATGATTGATGGAAAAGAAACTGGATTAGGGATGTGGGAAGCTAGTGAAAATGATACTTATGGCTCAATTGATTTAATAAATAAAGATGTTATAATAGCTGATTGGCACTATAGAAGAGCAACTAAAACACACGATTATTTTATTGAAAAAGGATTTAGACTACTTACTTGTCCTCATAATAATAAAGAAGTTGCTAAAACTCAATATGATCAATACATAAATCATAAAAGCAAAAATTATTTAGGGATGGTACAAACAATATGGTTAACTAATCAAGAATTTATTGATTTTTATTACGGAAAAATTAAAATTGAGTCAGGAAAAAAGGGATCATTAGAAACCTATAGGGAATTAGTTAGTCTTTGGAAAAAATAATAACCTCCAAATTATTCATAGCAGATAGTGGTCAACTTAAAAAATAAATTATATTTGCTGATCAAATTTATGTATTATGGAAATTGATAATAAAAGAAAAAGAGAATTTACTATAATGGAAAAATCAATTGCAATTGGTGTTGTTGGTGGTATTATTATAGGTGTTTTAACTGACAATATAGGATTGTGGCTTCCTGTAGGAATAGCTTTAGGAGCTGGAATTGGAACTACACAAAAAAAATCCAGATAGTTTTTGATTTAATTCATCAATAGTCAGTTCGTAAGGGCGCTTAGCTCAGTTGGTTCAGAGCACTTGGTTTACACCCAAGGGGTCGGGGGTTCGAATCCCTCAGCGCCCACATTTTTAACCTCAACATTATGTTGGGGTTTTTTATTTATAATTTAAAATATAATGATCTTCTCTTTCTTTTTTTAGCATTCCTATAGTTTCATCCATGAACTTATTTCTCTCAATTCTTGTTTTAAACACCCATATACAAATTGTGTCCCTACTATGATAAATTGCTTTTAGTTCATCATCAATTTCACATATTTCTTTAGGAATATTAGTTTTTATACAAATCATGCTATTATAACTTTAAGTTCTATTCCTTATAATAAAAAAATAGATAAATAAAATTAAGATTTTAAAAGTGGATTAAAAATCAAAATAGATTAATAAATTTTATTTTATGATTTTAAAGACAATTCTATCATTCTTAATATCAATTGTTTTTCCAGTTGAGATTTAATATTACTTGTACCCTTTTTTATTCTTGCTTCATAAGTCAAAAGAAATTCCAAATCTTTTTTATAAAGCAAAAAATGACCTTTTACTAAAAACTGTACTTAAACTGTACATATATTCCTTTTAGTACATTTTCAATTCCACCAGAATTTTCCATATTCTCCATATAGAAAAATTGACCAATTAAACTTGCATCAAGTGATGAATTAATATCATAGGATATATTTGGGGAGAAGAAAAAGAAATTAATTCCCTCTCCATATAAAAAAGTTAAAGATGAGTTTATTGCAGGGGTAATAAATGCTGAAGTCTGAATTAAAAAAGTGTTTTTAGAAGGCATTAAATTTTTTGGGGAAAGCACATTCTGGGTTACAGATTGTAGACTAAACTCTTCTGGTTCTGAGAAACCATTAGAATTATACAGATGAGATCCTAAAACATAAAAGCCATTTTTAAATGAATAATCTATCGAAGTAGATAAACTTGTAGAGTTACTTTGTGCAGATTTTTTTGAAATAAAATAAGTTACTTCTCCTTTAAATCCCGCATTTTTTATATTTCCAGCCCATCCACCTCCTAAAGCTACGTCATCATAATAATTTGCTGTTAAAAACTGAAAATCATAGCCCATTGTATTTATTCTATACAGTGCTGCAATTACTGAACTATTATCTATGGTAGATGGTTTATATACGATATCTAAGCTGGATAAATCATCTCCAGTATATTGGAATCGAACTACATCTGAACCAGGTCTTTCTATATAATCAAAATCGATAAAATTATATGCATTAAACAGGTCGTTTGAGTTCCATATAGTGTTTATTCCCCAATTAACTCTTTGCCTGCCTATACTTATTTCAATTTTTTCTTTTTGGTATTTAACCCACATTCTATCAATCATAGAATGCATTTTAAATTTTGGATTATTAACAAAAAAATGAGATAAGTCAACATAACCATAAGGTTCAGGAACTCTTACTTCATCTCCAAAAAACATTCGATTTCTTAATTCTAAACCTATTGAAAAATTATCTCCAAGATAACCTCTAAAATTAATTCTGTTATGAATTAAATGATTTGTTTGAGACTCTTCATAATCTGATTGGTTGTATTTTAGGTAAGAAGGCAGGTATTTAATATATCCTGTTAATGTGAAATCTGTTTTTTTCTCTTGACCCTGTAATTCAATACAGAATATTATAAAGAGAAAAAGTAGAAAAAAATTATTTTTTCTTATCAGTAATAATTTTCCCATCTTCTAAAGTTATAACTCTTCTAGCTCTATCAATAACTCTTTGGTCATGAGAAGAGAATATAAATGTGATATTTTCTTGTTTATTTAATCTAGACATAATGTCGAGTAATTTTGCTGTAGATATTGAGTCTAAATTTGCTGTTGGCTCATCTGCTAATATAAATTTTGGTTTTGAAGCCAGGGCTCTTGCTACGGCTACTCTTTGCTGCTGACCACCGGACAATTGTGCAGGTCTTCTTTTAGACATATTCCCCATGCCTACTTCATTTAGTAAATCATTTGATCTTTGTTCTCTTTCTTGCTTGTCATAGCCTTGCATTAACATAATCATTTCTATATTTTCTTTTGCTGAAAGTACAGGAATAAGATTATAAGCTTGGAATACAAAACCAATATTATTTAATCTAAACTTAATCATTTTATTTGATGGATAAGAAGAAATTACTTCTCCATCAATAGTTACTTTACCATTTGTTGGTTTGTCTAAGCCACCAATACAATTCAATAAGGTAGTTTTTCCTGAACCAGAAGGTCCTACAATAGCGGTAAATTCACCATCAGAAATTTTTAAGTTTACATTATTTACGGCTTTTACTTTTAATTTACCTTGCTTATATATTTTATTTAATTTTTCTGTTTGTATCATAATTAAAATTTATATTGATTTTGTTGCTTCCACGGGATTAATCTTCATAGCTCTTATTGCAGGAAATATAGATGAAATAAATGAAATTAAAATTACTAATAAGCCTAGATTAAAATAATATTCACTGGGAAGTTTTAAATACAGTACTGTACCTATACCAAAGTTTTCAAGACCAGATTCTACAATGCTTAAGTCTATCCCTTGAACACTGAAATAATCAACAGTAATATAGGAAATGAGTATGCCAAATGGTATAGCAACCAAAGAAAGAAAGATAGTCTCAAAACATATCATTAAGAATATATACCATTTTGTCATCCCTATAGACATAAGCATCCCTATCTCTTTTTTTCTTTCAAGAATTGCCATAAGCATGGTATTAATAATACCAAAAGATAAACCACAAAGTACTATTAACATAAATATATATAAGAATGAACTTATCATTTTGTTTGCATAGGCTAGTTCAACAGCAATGTCATCCCAGGATTTAACATCAAGAGAATTACTGATATTTTGTAAATCTGATTTTAATACTTCAGTTAGATTACTATTTGTAGTTAAAATGGGAATTTCATGATACCCTTTTAGATCAGGTAGATTAGAAAAAATAGAATTATTTTTTACAAAGACATTATTATCATCAAACATTGAGTTTCCGGATTTAAAAACACCTTCTACTCTAAATAATAAAGAGGTAATATCTCCATTTATGTCTTGAAAGGCTATTACCACTTTAGATCGTATCTGTAGGTTTAATTTATCTGCTAATTTTTTACCAACTATCATTGTGTTTGGCCTTTTGGATGTAAAATAGTCTCCTTCAATAATTTTGTTGTATACACTAGTTACCTTTATCTCATTTTCTGGATTTATTCCAAGAACATTAACACCATATGAGCCAGTAGCATTTGATAGCATTCCATTTATTACTGTCCTTTTAGAATAAGATTTTACTCTTTTATCACTTTTTAATTTTTCCTCTATTGATTGAATATTATAAATGGTATCCTTAAGAGAATATTCTTCTGAGAATTTTTTATCATGTATTTGAATATCTGCTAAATAAGTCTTTATAGCTGTATTCATCCTTTGATCATTCAAGGTAATCATTAAAGATGCTATAATTAATCCTCCATAAAGCCCTAATATTATAGAAAAAATCACTACTAGACTTCTTTTTCTGCTTCTCCAAATATTTCTCCACCCAATTTTTATTAATGTAATTAGATTCATTGCTTCATAGATTTTATAGGGTTTAAAGAAAAAATTCTAATAGCTGGATAAATTGATATAAGAATGGAAACACAAAATATAAAAATTGCATGGGAAATTGGTATATCCCAATTTATAGAAAAAGGAATTATTGGATCAAAACCAAATTCACCCATAGCATCACTTAAGCCTTCCCCAAAACTATCCATATGGATAGGATTTTTGTTAAAATATAGAGAGATAGGCCTTGTTAATATTATTCCAATTATTACCCCTATAGATGAAAGCATAATAGTTTCTAATAAAATTATGAGATATAATTTTATCTTACTCATTCCAATAGATAATAGAACTCCAAATTCGTATTTTCTTTCTTCTGTCATCATTAAAACGGTTCCAAACATTCCAAAACATACAATCACATATAATATAAATGCCATTATTAAACCACCAACATTATCTGCTGTAATCATCTGATCTAATTCAGGAAGAATCTCTTTCCAGGTCATAACTTCATAATCATCAGAAATAACGTTGCTTATATTCTCCGCTATTTTTTTCTCATTATAATATTTTTCTTTATCAATAATTAAGTGTGTAGCAATATCATCAGAGGATATATAATCTTGTGCCGATTTTATATCCATGAAAATGGTCATTTTATTTAAGCCTGGATTTTTTAAATCAATTATCCCATTGGCCACATATTTCCCTGCAGCCATCATTCCTTGATAGCCTTGTCCAAAAAGCACTAATGTGTCTCCAATTTTAGTATTAAAATATTCTGCTATACCCTTACTTAAAACAATTTGATCTGTAGAATCGAAATACTGGGAGCCTTCTATTATTTTTTTATTCCAGTCAGTTATTAATTGTTCTTTTTCAATTTCAACTCCATTAATTATTGCTCCTTTAGATTTCTCTCCTTTAGAAACAAGAGCAAAAGTTTGAAGACGATTGGTGAGATTTTTAACCCCATCTACAGAATTAATTTTATTAATTAGGTCATCATCTATCTCCATTGCATTATTGAGGCTTTGTTTTTCCCAATATCCATTGGAATGAACTTGTATGTAACCAGAATAGGATTGTACAATGCTATGAATAATATTATCATAGAAGCCAAATTGCATGCTCCTCATAAGAATTATAAGAAATAAAGCTGCAGAAACTGAAAGAGTAGTTATTAAGGTTCTTTTCTTATTTCTCCCAATATTACGCCAGGCTATTTTAAATATCATCTTAAATTTTTCATATTGTTGGGCATGAAGAATCGACTATTTATATCGATATCAAATTTCCAGACTATCCTTTCTACAATAGTTTTATTACCCTTCTTATCCAATGGAATAAATTCAATAATTGAAGGTAGTTTTTTCCCATCAAAAGTTTTTATAGATTTTCCATGCATAATACTCACAAGTTCATCATATTCATCGAAGAATTGTGTTTTTAATTGCATATAATCTTTCTTATCTATCCAAATCATTAATTTTCCCCAAACTACAGCAGCATCCTCGTTTGGGTTTAATTCTATAACCCAGCAATCTAAACCTTCTATTTCTTCTTCCTTAATTATAGTATTAGAATAATCATTTATGATAGAAGATCTTTGGACAAGATCATCATTTGTAAAGTCTGTTCCCATCCAGTTTTGCATCATCATTGATGGAGGCAGCTTTACAGTTCTCTCTATAGAAGGAATATAATTCCAAACCTCATTTTCTCTTTTTAAAAAAACAATGCCTTTTTCCTTTGCAGGAGATAGTACCACTGAAGCAAAATAATCTTCTCCAATGGACCAGCCTTTCATTTTCATCTCTTTGCTCCATTTGGGGCGAACAATTTTTATACTCATTTCTTGGTATGAAGATTTTATTCCCCTTATTTTTTCTTCTGATTTTTTTAGTATTTCATTTGCTTCTTGGGAAAGGCATGTAAAAAAAGGAAAAAGAAAAATTATAAAAACTAATTTTTTCATAGAACAGGTCTTAATTCATTTAGTAGTGAAATTAAGAATTAAAAAAAAACCTCACTTATAAAGTGAGGTTTTTTTTATTACTAAATGAGCAACTTTAAGGAAGCTCAAATAAGTTCTCTACTTTGCAATTTAAAGTTTTCGCAATTTTTAAAGCTAAAACTGTTGAAGGAACATAAACTCCATTTTCAATAGCATTTATACTTTTTCTTGAAACTTCTGCATCAATAGAAAGTTCTTGCTGAGTTAAACCAGCTGATTTTCTTAGTTCTTCAAGATTATTGAAGAGTTTTTTATGGTTTTTACCCACAATTATTTCTTTTCAAATTCTTCAACAGCATTGGTTAGTTCTTTTTCAGTATTTGGGTAGAGATAACCAGCTATCATGGTTCCAATACCTATTACACCAACTAAAGCTCCAACCCCTTTTAATATACTTCCGAGTGCTAAATAACCAAGGAGATAGAGACCAATACCAACAAAAATTGTTATAACTCCATTTCTACGATAATCTATTGGCTCTTTTCTTCTTTCATCAAAAATCCTTAACAATTCTTGTAATTTAGAAGGGTCATCTAGTTGTTTAGATATCTCTAATATAGTTTCCCTCTTTCCTTTGCCTTCGTGGTAAAGCCATATAAATACAGCTATAGGGATAGCTATTCCTGAAAGTATTCCAAATATTGGTATTAAAATTTCCATAATTATATTTTTTTTATTATTAATGTAACGCAAAGGTAACATTTTTTGTGTGAGAAGCAAACGTTACATAATAAATTTTTTTATAATATTACCTTTCACAAAAAATAAACCCACTTATTGAGTGATAAAATTCTTATAACTTAAGAATATCTGCAAAAACTCCTGAAGCCGTTACACTTGATCCAGCTCCAGCACCTTTAATAACTAATGGTTGATTTCCATACCTCTCTGTATAAAATAAAATTATATTGTCTTTCTCTTCCAAGTTATAGAATTCATGATTTTCGTCAATTTCTTTTAGTGATACACTTCCCTTTCCATTATAAAATTCTCCTACATGTTTTAATTTTTTTCCATTTCTTTTTGCATTTTCAAGCAATTTGTTAAAATGATTTTTGTTTTTCTTTAGTGATGAAAATAAATCTTTATAAGAATTTGAAACTAAGCATTTATCAGGTAAAAATGATTCTATTTTAATATTTTCAAGTTCATTTTTATAACCAATTTCTCTGGAGAGAATTAATAATTTTCTAGCAACATCAATTCCAGAAAGATCAATTTTCGGATCAGGCTCAGTAAATCCTAGAACTTTTGCTTTGTCAACTATTTTATGAAATGAATCCGCTTCCAAAAAATTGTTAAAAATATAATTTATACTTCCAGATAAAACAGCTTGAATCGAATGGATTTTATCTCCTGAATCAATTAAGTTTTTTAAAGTATTAATTACTGGTAATCCTGCTCCAACATTTGTTTCATATAAGAAAGGTGTTTTATGTTTTTTCGAAATTCTTTTAAGGTTATTATAAACTTTATATTTATCTGAGCAAGCTATTTTATTGCATGTAACTACTGCTATTCCCTTTTTTAAATAAGATGAATATTCTGAAGAAACAATTATTGAGGCTGTGTTATCAATAAAGACACTGTTTTCAAGCCATAAATTTATTGTTTTATTTACAAATTTATCTCTGTTGTTTTCTAATCCTTGACTTAATTTTGATTTCCATTTTTTTAAACATATGCCATCTAAATCAAAAAGCATTTTTTTTGTATTGGATAGAGCTATAACTTTTATTTTTAGATCAAAATTCTTTTTAAGAAATTTTTTTTGAGTATGAATTTGATTTAATAATTCACTGCCAACATTACCCACACCTGTTATAAATAAATTTATTTCTTTCATTAATATTAAACTTTAAAAATTGGAGATAATAATTCAGTTAGTTTTTTAAACTCAATCAAAAAGGCATCATGACCATGTTCTGATTTGATTTGATAATAATGGACGTTGTTTTTTTGTTCTCGAATTTTTTTATAAGTTTTTTTGATTTCAAAATCAGAAAAAAGTATATCTGAATTAATCCCAACTAAATGAATTGAACTTGAAATTGAATCAATTAATTTTTCAAAATTTAAGTTATTACCATGAGTTATATCAACAGTTGATAAGAGTCTATTCATGTGAATATATGATTCTAATGAAAACCTTTTTTTTAATTTTTCTCCATGAAATTCTAACCAATTAACAACTTCTCTTTTGTTTGATATTTTATCTTTCTTAAATCTAAATTTATTATTTAGTGATATAGGATTTCTGTATGTTAACATTGCATGAATCCTTGCGTCATTGATTGGATTTTTTGAATTTTTAAGAATTAAATTTTGAAGATGTGTATTAGCAATTAACCAATCAGAAGATTTCCAATTAGCAGCTATCGAAATTAAATTATCATAATAGTTTGGTTCTAATGTACCCATTTCCCATACCAATCCCCCTCCTACAGATCCACCAATTAAAGCATGTACACTAGTAATACCAAGTTGATTTAATGCCAAATTGAATATTTTGGCAATATCTCCTAAAACAAAATCGTCTATAAAATCATTATTTTCCCTACCATAACCATTTCCTGGAATATTAAATGAAATAACAGAAAATTTATTAGTATCTATTAGTTTTTCATCACCAACTAACTTGCTCCACCAACCATTTTTACCAGCTATATTGGAATTTCCTGTTAGAGAATGATTTACAACAACAACAGGATAATCATGATAATTTCTTCCATAAACTTGGAAGGAAAGATTTACATTTACTTTCCTTCCAGTTTTAATCTCAACATTATTGACAGTAATATATATTAAATTGTCTGTCATCAATTAATCTACAAGAATCTTATTATCAATTTTTGAAAAAGCTAGTTCTAAATCAGATTTAAGATCATCTAAATCTTCCAATCCAACGGAAAGTCTTATTAAATCTTTAGTTACACCTGTAGTCAATTGTTGATCATCACTTAATTGTTGATGAGTTGTGCTGGCAGGATGTATAATCAAAGACTTTGAGTCACCAATATTAGCTAACAAAGAAAATATTTTTGTTTTATCAGCAATAGTTTTAGCATTCTCATAACCACCTTTAACGCCAAAAGTAACAACTCCACTTTGACCATCAGGCAAATATTTATTAGCTAATTTGTTGTATTTACTGGTTTTTAATCCAGGATAATTAACCCAGGAAACTTGTGGTTGAGATTCTAACCATTCAGCTAAGCCTTGTGCATTTTCTGAATGCCTTTTTATTCTTACATCTAAAGTTTCAAGACCTTGAAGGATTTGAAAAGCATTAAATGGACTTAAAGCAGCACCAAGATCTCTTAGACCTTCAATTCTTGCCTTTGCAATAAAAGAAGCTTCAGCTAAAACTTCATGATAAATAAGACCATGGTATCCAGGTGATGGTTCGGTAAATTCAGGAAATTTCCCGTTTGACCAATCAAAGTTACCAGCATCAATGATAACACCGCCTAATGCAGTTCCGTTTCCATTGATATATTTTGTTAGAGAATGAATTACAATATCAGCACCATGTTCTATTGGTCTAAGTAAAGCAGGCGTTGCAACAGTATTATCAACTATAAAAGGAACTTTAGCAGCTTTTGCTCTTTTAGAAATCTCTTTAAGATCTAAAACATCTAGTTTTGGATTTCCTAAAGATTCAGCAAAAATTGCTCTTGTATTCTCTTGAACTGCATTAGCAAAATTTTCTGGATCTGAAGGATCAACAAAAGTTGTAGTAATTCCAAATCTAGGCAAAGTTACATTCAATAGATTATATGTACCACCATATAAACTATTTGAGGCAACTATATGGTCGCCAGATTTTAAAAGAGTTAGAAAAGTTGTAGAAATAGCAGCTGTTCCTCCAGCTGTAACAACCGCACCAATCCCTCCTTCAAGAGCAGCAAGTCTTTGTTCTAAAACATCATTTGTTGGATTATTTAATCTAGTGTAAATATAACCTGGCTCAGCAAGTGCAAAAAGATTTGCTGCATGATCAGAATTATTGAAAACATAAGAAGTTGATTGATAAAGTGGAACTGCCCTAGTTCCTTGAGTTAAATTTGTGTCATGTCCAGCATGAAGAGCTTTTGTAGATATTTTTTGATTTTCCATAATAAATAATTATTAATTAGTTATAGGAAAGATTTGACTAAATATCTTTGTGAAAGCTACTGCTTTAGCACTTTTTTAAAGAGGTTGCAATCAGTCAAATCGTTCCTCAAATTAAATTTCGAATAGCAAATATAAAACAGTTGTTATTTAATAAAAAATTTTATAGTAAGAATTTTAATTATTTTTTTAATTTTTAATGTTTACTAGTCGATGAATAAAGATCGCAGTTCTTGAAATTAAAGCTTCCATTGTTTTAAGGTTAACGGTTTCATTAGGTGTATGCGCTCCACTACCCATTGTGCCTAGACCATCTAAAGCATCAACATAATCTGCAACAAAAGATACATCTGCAGCACCTCTTTTTCCAGGATCATATGGAAATACTTCACCTTGTTTAAGAGAAAGACTTACATCACTTAATAGTTTTAAAAGTTTGCTATTTCCTTCAGAAGGTTGCATTGCAGGATAACTATCAGTAAAAGATATAGTTGCTGTTGTATAGGGGAGTGATTCTTGTACAATTAATCTCATTTTATTTCTAGCACGTTCTTTTTGTTCTTCAGAAATAAAACGTAGACCTCCATTCACTTTTGCAATTTGAGGTATAACATTAGTTTTTCCAAAGATTACTCCTTCAGCTTTATTTTCATCGTAATTAACAAAAGTCCCCCCCATTAAATTTCCAGGATTAAAAGTTAATAATTCTTCACCGCGAACTTCTTCATAAAATTTATGGAGAATTCGTCCCATTTCAAAAATAGCTCCTGCACCAATTGAATCTCTAAAAATTCCTGATGAATGAGCTCTTACTCCGGTAGTTGTAACGCTCCAACCTGAGGATCCTCTTCTTGCAATAGTGGCATTATTATATCCAGTTGAATTTTCAAAACCTAGTGCAATATCACTATTCTTAGCAGCTTCAATTAAATCTTTTCTTGATATACTTAATGGTTTGCCAGTACTTTCTTCGTCTCCAGTCAATGCAACTGTTATAGTAGATTTATTTAATAAATTTAAATCATCTAAAGCTTTAAGAGCATAAAGCATGACTACATTTCCACCCTTCATGTCATTACCTCCAGGGGCATAAGCAATACTATCTCTTCTTTCAAAAGTCTGAAAAGGGCTGTTTTCTTCAAAGACTGTATCTAAATGTCCAATAAGAAGAAGTTTTTTCCCTTTAGAACCTTTTTTATATGCAAATAGATGACCAGCCCTATTCATTTCTTCAGGCATTTCCATCCATTGAGTAGAAAAATTGATATCGTCAAAAGCATTTCTAAATACATCTCCCACCATTCTAACCCCTTTTTTATTTAAAGTTCCACTGTTAATATTCACAACTTTTTCTAGAAAAATAATTGCATTTTCTTGATTTAAACTTACCTGTTTCAATATTTTTTTTTCTAGTCTAGATAGTTTAGTTTGACCATAACAGTTTAATTGAGTAATTACAACTAAAAAAAATAAGAGATTTTTGAATAACATTTCTGAGTTTTAGATATTTTCCTAAATCTATGAAAAAAAAAATCTTTTTTTAGAAAATATTTACTTTTGTAAAATGCAGGGTTGTAACAATTCAACATTAACGTTATATGTTCCTTCAAGTGAAAATCCTTGGGATATTTCAAAAATTAGATTTATTTATAGAAGGCTAGGTTTTGGTATTTCTAATGAAAAAGCAAAGGCTTTATTAACTAAATCACCTGAAGAATTAATAGATGAGATAATTAATTCTGCCAAAATGATGCCTTTAACACCAGCTCCTGAGTGGGGTTTTTGGAACAATGATGAAATTAACAATTCAGGAAATAATCAAGGATACTATAAAACTCTATGGCAAAAACAGGCTTTTTCTAATTTCTTATCTGATGGATTTAGAGAAAGACTTACTTTATTTTGGAGTAACCACTTTGTAACCGAATACTATGATTACAATCGATCTCAATATTTATATCAGTATCATTCTAGACTTCAACAATATTCACTTGGAAATTTCAAAGAATTTCTAAGTGCTATTGGCTTGGAACCAGCTATGCTTCTTTATCTAAATGGTTATTCTAATAAGAAAAAAGCTCCTAATGAAAATTATGCAAGAGAACTTTATGAATTATTTACTTTGGGTGAAGGTAATGGATATACTTCTTCAGATATTACAGAAACATCAAGAGCACTAACGGGATATAATAAATACTCAAATGGAAATGGGAGTGCCATTATTTTTAGTGAGAATAACTTTGATGCTGGAGAGAAAACAATTTTCGGAAAAACAGGTAATTGGGGTTATCAAGATGTAGTAGATATTTTGTTTCAAGAGAAAAAAGAATTAATTGCAAATTTTATTTGTGAAAAGCTATATAAATATTTTGTTAGTCCAATTTTAAATAAAAAAATTACTTCTGAATTAGCATCAACTTTTATTTCAAATAATTTTGAGTTAGTTCCAGTTTACCAACAATTGTTTAAAAGTGAACATTTTTTTGATTTAAATTCTTCTAATGTTTTAATTAAAAGTCCAATCGATTTATTTGTTTTCATTCAAAATGATTTTGAGTTTGTATTTGGTCAGACCTTTCAAGAAAAACATATTAATTATATGAAAGCAAGATGTGTTGAAATGGGACAAGAAATCTTTAAACCAATTGATGTTGCTGGATGGCAAGAAAATCACGATTGGATTAGTACAGGAACCATACCTATGAGATGGGAATTTATAGAATATATTTTAAATAGACATTGGGCGGGAAATAAGGAACAGTTTAGAACTTTTATTATTTCTCTAGTTGGACAAGATGAGAAAGATCCAAAAGTAATAGTTGATAAATTAAAAGATTATATGTTTTGCAAATATGATATTAAGGAAGAAGAACAAACGGATGCTATCAACATTTTTAAAGGAGATATTCCTGATAATTATTTTCAGGATGGAACATGGACATTAAATTATGAATCTGTACCAACTCAAGTTTATAATTTGATGTTGTTTTTTATATCATTACCAGAGTTTCAATTAAAGTAATAAATGAAAAAGAATTATTTAAATTCAAAAAAACATAAAGCAGAACACTCTAAATGGGGTAGAAGAGGTTTTTTGAAAACTTTAGGGATTGCTGGTGCAGGTGCAATATCTTTTGGTAATAATTCTTTATCCGTTTTAAATTCTAATTTTTTAACTAATGCATTGACAAACGCGCCATCGGACAGATCTTTAATACTAATAAGACTGAAAGGAGGTAATGATGGCTTAAATACAATTGTTCCTTTATATGATTTTGACACTTATGTTAATAAAAGACCTAATATTCATATTCCTAAGTCTAATTTGATTAAGCTAAATAATGATTTTGCAATACCTAACCATATGAATAATATGGAAACTTTATGGAAAGATGGAAAAATGAAAGTTGTAAATGGAGTAGGGTATGAAAACCCAAACGGATCACATTTTAAATCATCAGATATTTGGGCTAGTGCTACAAGAAATACTGAAATTTCTACAGGATGGCTTGGAAGGTATTACGATGAAAAATACCTAGACTATCTTACGAATCCTCCAGAAAAACCTGTAGCAATTCAAATTGGTAGTAGGGGAAATTTAATTTTTAATGGAAGTAAAACAACATATGCTTTTGCTGTTTCTAGTCCAGAAAGATTAAAAAAAGTTGCTGAAAATGGAACCTTATTTGATACAAAAAATTTACCTGATTGTACTCATGGAGATCAAATCGAGTTTCTTAGAAGAATATCTAATGCAACTTTTAATTATGCTTCTGTTATACACAAAGCTTATAGTGAATCTGAGGACTTTAATCAATATGATGCTGAGAATAATTTAGACACTCAACTCAGTTTGGTTTCTAGACTTATAAAAGGTGGTTTAGGCTCTAAAATATATATGGTTTCATTAGGAGGATTTGATACCCATGGTAATCAGCCTGAAAGACACCAAAAGCTATTGACTACTTTATCAAATTCTATTAAAGTGTTTTATGATGATTTAAAATATTATGGACTTGATAACAAAGTCCTTTCATTGACTTTTTCAGAATTTGGAAGGAGAGTTGCTGAAAATGGATCTGAAGGAACAGATCACGGAGCCGCTGCTCCTGTAATGTTATTTGGACCTGCTTTAAAAGGAAATGGTATTATAGGTGATCATCCAAGTTTAAGTGATCTAAATAAAAGAGGAAATTTAAAACATAAATTAGATTTTAGATCTATCTACACTACAATACTTACTGATTGGTTGTGCGGTGACAAGAATTTTATTAATAAAGCGATGTTAGGAAATGAATATTCTCTTTTAGGGCTTGGGATAAACTGTAATGATGATGTAATAAATTATGATGATATTATTCCTTATCATGCTGCAATATATGGATCGACTAAGGTTGATTTAAACTTGAGAATTAATCAAGATCACCATATCAAAATATATATTTACGATATTTTAGGGCGTAATCATGGATTGATCTATGATAATCTATTGAGAAGAGGAACACATACTTTTCCACTATCAATAAACTCTAATAAAAAATTAGCCTCAGGACAATATTTTTATAATATCAAAGTATTAGGAGGTAAAGATTTAAATAAATCTTTTATAGTAAAATAGTTTATAAACTTGTAAAAAGTTTTTCCATCTTTTTACTTTCCTCATCCGCCAATAATTTATCAACTAAAATTCTACCACTATGTTCATCTGTGATAAGCTTTTTTCTTGATGCAATATCTAATTGAACCTGAGGAGGTATAGTAAAAAAAGATCCAGCAGAAGCACCTCTTTCAACAGCAACAACAGCAAGCCCATTTCTAACACTAGATCTAATCTTTTTATAAGAAATAAGCAAAGATTCATCAATTTTTGATTGAAATTTTTTGGATTTTTTTAAAAGACCATTTTCTTCTTTTTCAGTTTCTTTTAAAATACCATCCAGTTCATTTTTTTTATGAGCTAAATGCTCTTTCCTTTCATTAAGTTTTTCGTTATTTTGATCAATATTCTCTTTTTTTAATTCTATTTGAGCAGTTAACTCTTTAATTTGCTTAGTACAAAGTTCAATTTCAAGAACTTGAAATTCAATTTCTTTACTTAAAGATTCAAAAGCTCTGTTATTTCTAACATTTTTTTGTTGATCATTATATTTTTTAATCATTGATTTAGCATGTTCAGTAGTATTCTGTTTTGATTTGATTTCTTCTGAACATTGATCTAGTTCTTCATGTATTTTAGATACTCTAAGTTCAAGTCCAGCCACTTCATCTTCTAAATCTTCTACTTCAAGAGGAAGCTCTCCTCTAACACTCCTTATTTTGTCAACTCTAGAATCGATTAATTGTAAGTCATAAAGTGCTCTAAGTTTGTCTTCTACTGAAAATTCTACTTTTTTAGCCATAATTAAAAATAATTAACAGGGTTTGTATTGGATTTTGATATAATGCACGCAAACTTAGGAATTTTTTTCATAAGAAAATTTAAAATTAACTCTTTTGTAAACTGTTCACTTTCAAAGTGCCCTATATCTAACAATAATATTTTGTTTTCAGCTTTAAAATAATCATGATATTTAAGATCAGAAGTTATTAGACAATCAGCTTTAGAATTAATTGCATCATCAATTGCAAAACTTCCAGATCCTCCTAAAACTGCAACATTATTAATTTTTTTATCTATAAGTGGAGAATGTTTAATTGTTTTAACTTTCATTTTTTTCTTCACATATTTTAAAAAGTCTTTTTCAGAAAAGGATTCTTTAAGTTTTCCAATCATTCCCATTCCTCCTTTAAACCCTGTTTTAGGGATAAGTATTTTAGTATTTATTAAGCTTAATTTTTTTGAAATTTGAAAATTTACTCCCTTAGGATGATTATCTAAATTTGTATGTATAGCATAAATATTGATACTATTTTTTATTGCTTTACTAACAACCCTTTCTACATATGTTTCTTTAGTAATTTTTTTTAAACCTGAAAAAATTATAGGATGAAAACTAATAATTAAATTACACTTTTTTTCAATGGCTTCATCCACCACATTTTCTAAGGAATCAATGGTTATTAAAGCTTTTGTAATGATTGCAGATTTATTACCAACAATTAATCCAACATTATCAAAATCTTCGGCTGATTCTAATGGAGCCCAATCTTCAATTATATTTATGATTTCTTTTAATTTCACAATTTTTTTATTGCAAAGTTATAAATTCTGTAATCATCAATAATTTAGATTTTAATTTATACTTTAGTTTTATGTTTTGGATTAGAAAAATTCTGTATCCTATTTCTGCAATTTATTTTATTATAACAAGTTTTAGAAATATTCTTTTTAATTGTAAAATTTTAAAATCTAAAAAATTTCCTATCCCATTAATTGGTATAGGTAATTTAAGCACAGGAGGAACAGGAAAAACTCCAATGGCAGAATATATTTTTGAAAATTTTAGTCAAAAATTTAATTTGGCTTTATTAAGTAGGGGTTATAAAAGATCTAGTTTAGGTTACATTAAAGCTTCTTCAACATCATCTCCAAAATTAATTGGAGATGAGCCTTATCAAATATTTAAAAAGTTTAAAAATATTCAGGTTGCTGTTGATGAAAAAAGGGTTAGAGGAGTTAATAATTTAATTAGAGAAAACAAAAATTTGCGTGGTATAGTTTTAGATGATTGTTTTCAACACAGAAGTATTTCTCTTCGATTAAATATTTTACTTACTACTTATAATAAACCATTTTTTAATGATTATATTTTACCTTCAGGAAATTTAAGAGAGTCTTTAAATAGTTATAAACGAGCAGACATAATTATTGTAACAAAATGTCCAGATAATTTAAAAGAGTCTGAAATGAAGGTCTTTTGTAATTCAATTAATTTAATGAAGCATCAAAATTTGTTTTTTACATCTATATCTTATAATAATACTCTTTTTGGAACATCAAATATTGAAATTGAAGAATTAAAAAAATCAAAAGTTTTGTTAGTAACAGGTATATCCAATATTAGCCCTTTAATAAAATATTTGAATAATAAAAATGTTCAATTTGATCACATTACATTTTCAGACCATCACAATTATTCATCTAAAGATATTTCTAGAATTGAAAAAGAATTTGGAGATAGAATTGTTGTTACAACGGAAAAGGACTATAAAAAAATTAAGAATTTAAATTTAAATAACAAACTATTTTATTTAGAAATAAAAACTACATTTTTAAAAGATGAGGGCGCTTTTAAATCTCTAATTTATGATGCTCTTAATTAAGAAATATGTTTTTGAGCTTTATAAGATGACCTTACTAACGGTCCACTTTCAACATGTCTAAAACCTAAATTCTTAGCAAATTTTTCATAAACTTTGAATTGTGTGGGCTTAATGAATTCTTTGACTGGTAAATGTTTTTTTGAAGGTTGTAGATATTGTCCAAGAGTTACAATATCTACATTGTTTTCCTTTAAATCTATAAGTGTTTGAAATACCTCATTTTCTTTTTCACCTAATCCTAGCATAACTCCTGATTTAGTTCTTTTTATTCCTTTTCTTTTTAAATATTTAAGTACTTTAAGGCTTCTTTCATATTTTGCTTGGATTCTCACTTCTCTAGTTAATCTTCGAACTGTTTCCATATTATGAGATACAACCTCAGGATTAACTTCTACAATTTTATTTAAATGCTTTTCAATTCCTTGAAAATCTGGTATAAGAGTTTCAAGGGTTATTTTAGGGTTTAACCTTCTTATACTTTTAACTGTTTCAGTCCATATAAAAGAACCCATATCTTTTAAATCATCCCTGTCTACCGAAGTTATAACAGCATGTTTGATTTTCATTACTTTTATAGAATTAGCTACTTTTTCCGGTTCAGCCCAATCTATATTTTCTGGTTTACCTGTTTTAACACCACAAAACCCACAAGACCTTGTGCATATATTTCCTAAAATCATAAAAGTAGCAGTTCCCTCTCCCCAACACTCACCCATATTAGGACAACTTCCAGACGAACAAATTGTATTTAAATTGTATTTATCTACTAACCTTCTTAATTCTGTATATTTTTTTCCAGAAGGAAGTTTTACTCTAATCCATTTGGGTTTTTTTACTATTTTTTTGTTTGAAGAAATATGACTTGGAAGAGTTGACATAAAAAATATAATACGGAGTAAAGTTACAAACTATTGATTAATTTTTTATAAAATAGTCAAATACCATATTGTAAAGCATGTTAAAAAAATTAATCCCATTATACTTAGGATATTTATCCCTTTTGATGGTCTAAATTCTTTTGGTGTGTATTTGCTATTAATTAATCTAAAATTTACAAATGCATAAAATGGTGCAGTTATAAATGAAAGTATAGTAGCTATTTTTACTAGTAAACCCATTTCAGACATAAAAAATACAAAAATTGATAATGTACCGATAGCTAAAGTTATAATCCAAAGATTATAGCTTGCAATCTTCTTTATTCCCAATAAACTAAAAGTTTTCTCCATTGTTCTTGGTGAGGCATCAAGACATGTAATAGTTGTACTAAACATGGTTGTAAATGCTGCAATAGCAATTATTATAAAGACTCCATTTCCAATAGAATCTGTATATAAATTAATTAATTGTTTGGCAAATTCACCTCCTTGATTAGAAAATGATTCTCCACTTCCATACATTACAAATGCTCCAAGAGCAATAAAACAAATTCCTAAAATGATTGTAGTTAAATATCCAATATTAAAATCAAGAATTATATCATTATCATTTATATTTTTTTCTTTTTTCTTTTTTTCTAAAGTCCATATAGACTGCCATACTGAAACATCTAGTGGAGCAGGCATCCAACCCATAAATGCAACTAAAAACGCAATTTCTATGGTTTCTTTTGGAAATACTTGCGTTAATTCAAATGAGTTGGTTGTGTCGAATCCAGCAAAGAAAACAGCTAATAAAGTACTTACAGCTAGTATTATTATCACAAATTTCATTAGATTATCTAAGAGTTTATATTTTCCAATTAGAAGAACTAACAAACAAATTGCAATTATTATACATGCCCATACAGTTATGTTGGATGTAATTCCAAAAAGTTCAATTGCCAATCCTGCTGTGACAATTGTTACAGCGCTCTGGATTGTAAACATAGTAATTAGAGATAAAAATAGATATATCAATAAAACATATTTACCTAATTTGTAGTAACCATCTAAAAGACTTTCATTAGTGGCTAATGAATATTTAGGTCCAAATAAAAAAAAAGGATATTTAAACAGATTAGAAAGTATTAGAGCCCATAATAATCCAAAACCAAAATCAGCACCTGCTCTTGTGGATTGAACAAGATGAGAAACTCCAATTGCTGCACCAGCAAAAAGTAATCCAGGCCCTAATTTTCGTATTATAGATATCATGATTTTTCAATCATTTCAGCTAAAATTCTTTTAGCTCTCATTATTCTAACTTTCACATTATTTATTGGTTGTTTAAGTTTTTTAGAAATTTCCTTATAACTTAATTCATTAAAATATCTTTGTTCAATTACTTTTTTATAACTAGGCTTTAATTTACTTATTTTATGTTTGAGTGATTTTAATTTTTGTTCATTTATAAGATCATCTTCAGGACTAGGAGAGCTTTCTACAACTTCCTTAAAATCATTGGATTCAATTACATTTAATTTTTTTTTATTTTTTCTTACTTGATCAATATGAAGATTTTTTGAAATAGTAATAAGCCATGTTTTAAAAAGATATTTATCGTTATAAGTATTTATTTTTTCAAATGCTTTGCTAAAGCTTTCAATGGTAATATCCTCAGCATTTGATTCATTTTTTATCCTTTTTAATTGAAAATTATAAACATCGTCCCAATATTTATTTAATAAATAACTAAATGCATTTTGATTATTTTCTTTTGCAAGATTAATTTGATTTCTAATAATTTTGTTTTCTGCCAAACTATTAATTCAAATTCATTTTAGGCTCTTTACAGTCAGTTTCATTGGGAAGTTTGCCACAAATTCCACAAGGCTCATTTTTTTTATTTAGAAAAGGGTTAGCACTAGCACAAGTTCCTGAAAATTTTCCATTTTTTTTTAAAATAATTTTAATGGAAATTCCAGCAAAAGCTAACCCTAACAATAAAAATGTGATTATATATAACATATTATTTATCAATTATATTAACCTCCTCCTCTAGCAATATATTAAATTTTCTTAAAACATCGTTTTTAATTTTTTGAGAAAATTCAAAAATTTCATATCCTGAAGCATTTCCGTAGTTAACAATTATTAGTGCATGTTTATCATGAGTTCCAGTATTACCATCTCTTATCCCCTTATATCCACATTTTTCAATTAGCCAGGCAGCAGGAATTTTTATTTTATTTTCTGAAGTTTTATAAAATGGAACATTTTTTTCCTTTTCACATAATTTTTTGTAATCAATTTTATCTATAATTGGATTTTTAAAAAAACTACCACAATTACCAATCAATTTGGGGTCTGGTAATTTGCTTGATCTAATTTTGTTAACTGATTCTGAAATATCCTTAATAGTAGGATTAAAAATATGATTATTTTTTATAATCTCTTCTAAAGGTTTATAAGAAAAATTTATTTGATGATTTTTTTTAGAAAGTTTAAAAGTAACATTAGAAATAATATACTTATTTCTAAGTTTTTCTTTAAAAATAGAGCTTCTATATGAAAATTTACATTCAGTATTATTAAATATTCTTAATAATCCAGTTTCTACTGAAATAGCTCTACAATTTTCAAAAGTGTCTTTTAATTCAGCTCCATATGCACCTATATTTTGAATTGGAGCACTTCCTACATTTCCAGGAATTAAAGTTAAATTTTCCAAGCCACCATAATCATTATTTATAGTCCAATTAACAAAATCATTCCATACTTCTCCAGCTCCAACAGAAACAATTACGTAATCTTCTGTTTCATTTATTAATTCAATTCCTTTAATTTGAATTTTTAGAATATTTCGATCAATATTATTTTTAAAAAGAATATTAGTTCCTCCACCCAAAATTATTGGCTCATCAATATTATTTTTTTTAATAAAATCAATTATTTCTTGTTCTGAATTTGCAATGTTGAAATTAGAGGAAATTACATCTACTCCAAAACTGTTATAGTTCTTAAGAGATATTTTGTTTTTTTTTTGCAATTTTTATCTATTTAATAAATAGACAAATTTTATTTGTCTTCTTCTTCTTCTTCTTCTTCTGGCTCTGGTAGGACTTCACCCTTAATCCTTAAAATAACATTTGGTGTTTTAGCATTAGAATTCACTGTAATTGCTTTTTGGAACAACCCCGTCCTTTTAGTATCATATTCAACTTCAATTGAACCAGATTCACCTGGAAGAATTGGTTTTTCGGGTTTTTTAGGAATAGTACAACCACAAGAAGAAAAGATTCTAGAAAAGATTAGAGGAGCGTTACCAATGTTTTTAAACTCAAAAGTTCTTTTCCCATCTTCACCATTTTCAATAGTTCCATAATCAATAATAGTTTCCTTAAATGAAATTTCAGCTGATTTTTCTTGAGAAAGTAAAGGAAATATGCAAAGTACTAAACATATAATTAGTGAAATTTTTTTCATGTCATGAATTTTAATTAAAACTATGACTTTTTATACATACTTACAAAAAATCAACTTACCTTTTAAATTACTTTTTAGTTGACTACTTTTGTCATCATAATTAATGAAAATAATAGATGGGTATAGCTAAGAGCTTTGATGCAAAAAAAATAGAGTCAAAGTGGTATCAATTTTGGAATGAAAACAAGTATTTTAACTCAAAACCAAATGATAAACTTCCTTATACTATTGTAATTCCTCCCCCTAATGTTACAGGAATACTACATATGGGTCATATGCTAAACAACACTATTCAAGATATTTTAATTAGAAAGGCACGTCTTCAGGGTTTTAATGCTTGTTGGGTTCCAGGAACAGACCATGCTTCAATTGCAACTGAAGCTAAAGTTGTAGAGAAATTAAAGAATGACGGAATTGATAAAAAAGATATAACGAGAGATGAGTTTATAAATTATGCTTGGGATTGGACAGAGAAGCACGGTGGCTTAATTTTAGAACAATTAAAAAAGTTAGGGTGTTCTTGTGATTGGGATAGAACTAAGTTCACTTTAGATAAAGAAATGACAGAATCTGTGATAAAGGTTTTTGTTAATTTATATGAAAAAGGCTTGATTTATAGGGGACATAGAATGGTAAATTGGGATCCTCAAGCTAAAACTACATTATCTAATGAAGAGGTAATTTATGAAGAAGAACAAACTAAAATTTTCTATATTAAATACAAAATTTCTAATTCTTCCAAAACAATTAGCGTGGCAACAACTAGACCTGAAACAATTTTTGGGGATACTGCAATAGCTGTAAATCCTGATGATGATAGATATTTAAATTTAAAGGGAAAGAAAGCTATTATTCCAATTATAAATAAAGAAATTCCAATTATAACGGATCAATATGTTGACCCTGAATTTGGGACAGGATGTTTAAAAGTTACCCCAGCACATAGTGAAAATGATAAGATAATTGGCGACAAACACAAACTAGAAATTGTAGATATTCTAAACGATGATGGAACGCTAAACGAATTTGCGCTTCATTATAATGGAAAAGATAGATTTTTAGTTAGAATTGAGATTTTGGAAGAATTAAGACAATTAGGATCTTTTATAAAAGAGGAAATATATTTAACTAAGATTGGAAAATCTGAAAGAACAAAGTGTGTAATTGAACCTAAACTATCAGATCAATGGTTTTTAAAAATGGAAAAAATCTCAAAGCCAGCCTTAAAAGCGGTTATAGATGATAAGGTTAAGTTTTTTCCGAAGAAATTTAAAAACACATATAAAAATTGGATGGAGAACATTAGGGATTGGAATATTTCCAGACAATTATGGTGGGGGCATCAAATACCGGTATATTATTATAGTTCTGATAAAAAAGATTTTGTTGTAGCAGAGAATATAGAGAAAGCTGTAATAAAAGCTCGAAAAAAAAGTGGAGATTATAAATTAGACCAAAAAGACTTAATTCAAGAAAGTGATGTTTTAGATACATGGTTTTCGTCATGGCTATGGCCAATTAGTGTTTTTGATGGAATTAATAATCCTGATAATGAAGATTTTAATTATTATTATCCAACAAATGATTTGGTTACTGGTCCGGATATATTATTTTTTTGGGTAGCAAGAATGATTGTTTCAGGTTACGAATTTAAAAATAAAGAGCCATTTACTTCAGTGTATTTTACTGGCTTAGTAAGAGATAAAACGGGAAGAAAAATGTCTAAACAACTTGGAAATTCACCTGATGCCCTAAAGTTAATAGAGGATTTTGGAGCTGATAGTGTTAGAGTAGGACTTTTACTTAGTGCTCCTGCAGGCAATGACCTTTTATTTGATGAATCTTTATGTCAACAGGGAAAAAATTTTTCAAATAAAATATGGAATTCATATAGATTGGTTAAATCTTGGGATGTTAAAGATTCTAAAGATCAAAATTTAGCATCTATTGCTGCAATTGAATGGTTTGAAAGCAAGCTAAGTTCTAAATTAATTGAAATAGATGATCATTTTAAAAAATATAGAATCTCAGATGCTTTAATGACTATTTATAAACTTGTTTGGGAGGACTATTGTTCTTGGTATTTAGAAATTGTAAAACCAAGTTTTGGAAAGCCAATAGATATTAAAACTTTTAATCAAACTTTACTATTTCTTGAAAAATGTTTAACAATTTTGCATCCTTTTATGCCTTTTATTTCTGAAGAAATTTGGAGTGGTATAAAAAAAGAAGGAGACAAACCATTAATAATTAAAAATTGGCCAAAACATAATAAAGTAGATGATTCCGTATTAAACAATTTTGATCATATTTCTAAACTAATTACAAATATTAGAAAGTATAGAAATGAAAAAGGGATCTCCTATAAAGAAAAAATAGAATTGTCTTCTGAAAAAAATCAATTAAAAAGTGAGCTTAAAAGTGTAGTATTTAAACTAGCTAATTCAGAATTAATAGATGACATTTTACAAATTAATAAAAATGCAGAATCATTGATAATTGATAGTAAAGAGTACTTTATTAATAACCTATTAGGTCAAAAAAATGATTTAAAAAAAATTGAAGAGGATTTAAAATATAATAAAGGGTTTTTAAAATCTATCCAATCTAAACTTAATAATAAAAAATTTATGGACAATGCTCCAAAAATTGTTGTAGAAAATGAAAAGAAGAAAGAAGAGGACACTAGGGCTAAAATTAAAATACTAGAAATAAAATTGAAAAAGTAAATTTTTTATTTTTCAGCAATTTCATCAACTCCTCCCTTTACAACTTGGTCTATTTTAACTTTAATTTTTGAATTTAATGGAAGAAATAAATCAACCCTTGATCCAAATTTTATAAACCCAGCATCATTTCCTTGTATAACAGTTTCTCCAATTTTTGCATAATTTACTATTCTTCTTGCAATTGCTCCTGCTATCTGACGATATAATATTTCTCCAAATGTTTTGTTTTCAACTACGACTGTTGTCCTTTCATTTAGTTCAGAGGACTTTGGGTGCCATGCAACCAGATATTTCCCAGGATGGTATTTACTAAATTTAATAATGCCACTTATTGCATATCTTGTTACATGAACATTTATAGGAGACATAAAAATAGATACTTGAACTCTATCATTTTTAAAATATTCTTTTTCATAAACCTTTTCAATAGCTACTACTTTTCCATCTACAGGAGAAATAATTAATGAATCATTAATTTGAGTAACCCTTTTAGGGTTTCTGAAAAATTGTAAAACCATAATAAAAATGACAATACTAAATATTCCTATAATTTTAGATATTAGAGGTTTAGCTATAAATATGTTTGTAAAAAGATTAATTATTGCTACGATTATAAAGGATATAATAATAATTAAATGCCCTTCCTTATGAAACATTAAGAAATATTTTAATAGTTAAATAAATAAATGGTCCTGCAAATATAATACTATCCATACGATCATATAGACCTCCATGACCTGGAAGCCAATTTCCACTGTCTTTAACCCCTGCTTCTCTTTTAAACTGAGATTGAACTAGATCTCCAAGTGCTCCAGCACTTGGAACTAATAACCCTAGAATAACCCACTGCACTATACTAAAACCTAAGTTTAAATAATTATAAAAGATTATGGAAAGCATTATAGAAAAAATAATTCCACCAATAAAACCTTCAATGCTTTTTTTAGGAGAGACAGATTTTAATAAAGGTCTTTTTCCGAAATTGACACCAAATACATATGCAGCAGAATCAGAAACCCATATTAAACTTAAAAAACAAAAAACATAATTTGGATTATATATTTCGGAAATTGTTGGCATTGAAAACAAAATAACAAGAGAACCAACCAAGTAAAAATGCCCAATAAAACGATTTTTAAGAATTGAAAAGGAAAATAATTTTTTCTTTAAAAGTGAGACACCTAACAATATATTTGTAATTATAATTATTATTAAAAAAAATAGTTGAAAAACCCAATTGTAGGACAATAAGAAAAGAGAAATATATAAAGGAAAAGTCAAATAAAGAATAAGATTAGATTTTCCTGTATCAGATGATAAAAATTTATGATTATAATTTGCAATCAGTTTAATAAATTCAAAAACAAGTATTAAACTGCATACGAATCCTACAAAATAAAAAAAATATTCATTAATAAATAAGGAAAACAATAAAACAGTTGCATAAGCAATAGCTGTTAATGACCTTGTGTAAAATTCTTTCATTTTATAAATCTTCTAGTAGAAGAAGATACAGGTTTTTAGCTGCACTCCCATAAGTCAGGAAATTAGTATTTTCTTTTTCTTGACTATTGAAATTCTTAATAGTTGTTATGTTTGTTGGCAAGTTATTAGGATAATTACTTTTAATTCCATTTAAACCTCCACTCAAAGTTTCAGTAAATTGACTAATTTTTGCAAATACAATAAAGTTTTGTGGAAGGTCATTTACTTTGTGTGATTTAATCTGTTCAGCACATATTAGTAAACTACCATCCTTAGCAACCAAAAATTCACATCTAGTTAAAAAAAATCTGGAGTTTAAATTTGTTTTAGAAACATTGAGTTTATCCTTTTCAGAAAAAAAGTCTAGTAAAGAATCATCATAACATAATATTTCAACATCATTCCATTCATTTTCTTCAATTATTTGAGAAAAGAATGCATCACATTCAGATTTGGTTTCACAGTATAAAAACTTTCCTCCATTTTCAGTAAAATTAAAAGTAAATCTCTCTTCAATTGGAGCCTTTGCTTCAGGCATGTACTTCCCATCTTCATTTTTTTCAGAGTCTTCTTTTTCGCTTTTATTAAAAAAAGATTTAATAAATTTTTTCAATTTAATGTTTTAACCCTCTAAAGATAAAAAAACTTAATATTTTCAGAAGAATGTTACCAATTTTAAACAAAACTATTATTAAGATTTAGACTCTTTTATGACTGTTTTAATATCAAAGGGTCTTTCCCCATAAATTCTAACAAGATCTTCTTTAAAAATAACTTCTTTTTCAAGAAGAAAATTTGCTAATTCTATTAATTTACTTTTATGCTTTTTAAGCAACTTAATAGCTCTTTGATATTGCGTTTCAATAATGTTTGAAATTTCTTTATCTATTATTTCAGCTGTTACATCACTATATGGTTTTGTAAAACTATAATCGTTTTGTCCACTAGAATCATAATAAGTTAAATTACCAATTTTATCATTTAATCCATAAACTGTAACCATTGATCTTGCTTGCTTTGTTACTTTTTCTAAGTCACTTAACGCACCTGTGGAGATATTGTTAAACATCACTTTCTCTGCAGCCCTTCCACCTAGTGCAGCACACATTTCATCAAGTATTTGTTCAGTTTTAACTATCTGCCTTTCTTCTGGCAAATACCATGCTGCTCCTAGTGATTGACCTCTTGGAACTATTGTTACTTTTACAAGTGGAGCTGCGTGTTCTAACATCCAACTAACTGTTGCATGCCCAGCTTCATGAAATGCAATTGTTTTCTTTTCTATTTCAGTTATTATTTTATTCTTTTTCTCTAAACCTCCAACAATTCTATCAACTGCATCTAAAAAGTCTTGTTTATTTACAGATTTTTTTAATTTTCTTGCAGCAATTAGGGCTGCTTCATTACATACATTTGCAATATCAGCACCTGAGAATCCAGGTGTTTGCTTTGCCAAAAAATCAGTATCAAGATTTTTAGAAATTTTAATAGGCTTAAGGTGAACATTAAAAATTTGTTTTCTTTCTCTTACATCAGGCAAATCCACATATATTTGCCTATCAAATCTTCCTGCTCTCATTAATGCTTTATCCAAAACATCAGCTCTATTAGTAGCTGCAATTACAATAACATTTGTGTTGGTTCCAAAACCGTCCATTTCAGTTAATAGTTGATTTAAAGTATTTTCTCTTTCATCATTTCCTCCAGTCATATTACTTTTTCCTCTAGCTCTACCAATAGCATCTATTTCATCAATAAATATTATAGATGGAGATTTTTCTTTTGCTTGCTTAAAAAGATCTCTAACTCTAGATGCTCCTACACCAACAAACATTTCAACAAAATCAGATCCAGATAGGGAAAAGAAAGGAACTTTTGCTTCCCCTGCTACTGCTTTAGCTAGTAAAGTTTTTCCAGTTCCTGGTAGTCCAATTAATAATGCACCTTTAGGTATTTTACCACCTAACTTAGTGTATTTCAAAGGATTTTTAAGAAAATCTACAATTTCTTGAACTTCTTCTTTGGCACCTTCTAAACCAGCAACATCTTTGAAAGTTGTTTTGATATCACTTTTTTCATCAAACAATTTAGCTTTGGATTTTCCAATACTAAAAATTTGTGAACCACCACCACTGCCACCTGACATTCTTCTCATAAAAAAGAACCATAATCCTATTAATATTATTAAAGGAAGAAATCCTAAAATATAATCTAATAACTTATTTTCTATTGTTTTAAAATCATAATTAAATTGAATTCCTTTTTTTTCAGCTTCTTCAAGTTTATTCTGAAATAATTCAAGGTTTCCAATTTCAAAAACATAGTGAGGCCCGTTTAAATTTTTCTGACCTAAAAAATTTGTTGAATTAGCGCTTTTATGATCAGGACTATTTAGCGCATCTCTGTTAAGAGTTACTTGAGCAATATTTTTATTAACTACAGTAACTCCCTTTACCTCTCCTTTATTTAAAAATCGTTCAAAACTTGAAATATTAATTTTATTAGCGGAATTAGAAGTTTCATTTCCTCCGATAAAATAAGTGCTGGCAAAAAATAATACTATCATGGCATAAATCCAATATGTATTAAATTTTGGAGTCTTCATTGTATTTTTCTTCTTATTCATTTTTAATATTTAGTTTCAATTAGGGTTGAATTAGATTCTCCCCAAAATTCTTCAATCTTATAATAATCTCTCGTTTCTTCATCAAAAACATGAACTACCACATCAAAATAATCCATTAAAACCCATTTACAATTCTCTAATCCTTCTACATGCCAAGGTTTTTCACCTAAATCTTTACTAACACATTTTTTAATTGAACCTGTAATAGCATTTACTTGAGTTCTAGAGCTTCCAGAACAAATAATAAAATACTTACAGATTGCATTTTCAATAACTCTTAAATCTAGAATATTAATATTAATCCCCTTTACATTTTCAATACCCTCTATTATACATGTAATTAAATTATCTGTATTCAAATTAGCTATTTAAAATGTAAATTTAGGATAATTAATACTACTATTTTAGTTTTATAATAATTTAGTTACAAATGAATATAATCAAACTTGATGCCATTGAATCTACAAATGACTATTTAAAAAATAGTAAAATAGATGAGATTCAAATTGCTTATACTTATAATCAAACTAAAGGCAAGGGACAAAGAGGAAACCAATGGCTTAGTAAACCAGGAAAGAATTTAGCATTTTCCATAAAAATATTTCCTGAAGATTTTCAAGTTCATGATCAATTTAGAATTAATATTATCTTTTCTATGTTCATTTTTAATACACTAAAATCGTTAAATATCCCTGATATAAAAATTAAATGGCCAAACGACATAATGTCAGGAGATAAAAAAATATGTGGGATTCTAAATGAATTAAAAATAAAAGGAAATCATATTGAAAATATTATTATTGGATTTGGATTAAATGTTAATCAAGAAAATTTTGATAATTTACCTAATGCTTCATCTTTAAAATTAATTACCTCTATAAATTATTTATTAGATCAAATTGTAAACCTGTTTATTCAAAATTTAAATAAATACAATTATTTAGAAAAACTAGTCAATTCTAATGTTAACAACAACGATTTATTTTACGCATATAATTATAATTTATATGGTTTAAATTCTGTTTTAAAATTTACAAATGACAAATCAAGATTTGAAGGTGAAATTTTATCTGTAAATTCAAAAGGTAGTATTAGAATTAGAAATAATGATAATTCAATAGATAACTACAATATTCATGAAATTAAAATGATTTATTAAATGGAATCATTTGTTGAATGGGGTTATTTAGGTCTATTTCTCTCAAGCTTTTTAGCTGCTACAATAATTCCTCTTAGTTCTGAAATAGTTCTTAGTGTTTTAATTATTAAAGGATATGATTTTGGATTTAGTTTATTTGTTGCCACAATTGGGAATTGGCTTGGAGGGCTAAGCAGTTATTATCTAGGCAGATTGGGTAAATGGGGAACTTTAGAAAGATATTTTAATTTAAGAAAAGAAAAGATTTATAATTTCAAAATAAAAGTTGATAAATGGGGGAGTGCATTAGCTTTTTTTTCGTGGTTGCCAGTACTGGGTGATCCCATTGCAGTAAGCTTAGGATTTTTTAGAACAAATTATATTTTAGTAGCTGTTTGGATGTTGTTTGGAAAAATTTTTAGATATATAGTTTGGGCAATTATAACATATTGGGGATTATCTTATTTTTAATAATTATTTATTGAATCTGCCTGGCGCTATAAATGAGCTAAGGATTTTAAAAACTGATTGGGGGACAGAA
>JAAZZF010000010.1 GCA_014239275.1 Flavobacteriaceae bacterium
CAAATGAAAGAATTAAAGAGATGGAGTCATTACTTTCTGAGATTAAGGATCAAAAAGGAGACCCTAATTCTCTGCCAACAAGTGGAGATCATTCTTATATGATCCCTCCTATAATTAATACATTAGGCTATTTCTACTATGACATTGGAGAAAAAGATAAGGCAAAAAGTCATTTTGATGAATATCTAAATCTTTATAAAAGTTATAATTCTTATGATTCAATGGGAGAGTTTTATTATAATGAGGAAGATATGGAGAATTCTTTAAAATATTATAAAAAAGCAATCGAGATGTACCCGTCAGCATCCTCTGCAAATTCAATGGTTAATAGGATAACTAATCAACAAAATTAATTTTGTTTAGATAAATTATAATTCCAACTGACTCCTAAAGAAAGATAACTTAAGTCATTATTTAATCCTTCTCCAAATGACAGGTCTAGTTGAAGTCCGTCATTAATTAAACGTGTTATTCCTGCATCAAAATTTGATTGACTACCATCTTTGATTCTTTCACCAAAAATTTCAGCGTAAATTCCCCATTTATTAATGCTTTTAGCAAAAGCTAAGGTATAAACAAACACTCCTTTTTCTCCATATATTTTATTATATCCTATATTATATCCTATTGAAAAAGTTTCTGATAAATCATGAGAAATCAAAAATCTATTTAAGGTTCCATAACCATTATTAGAATAATATTTTGATGCTGTTGGTAGAGATAAATGAGTAAGAAAAGCTACCGTAGTAGCACTATCTCCTGAGTTAAAAAGTTGAATTTTAGCTCCTAGTTCTAAATCCCCAAGTTTTGGAGAATCTATATTCAATCCATCATAACTATCTAAAAAAAGCAAATTAGTGTTTAGCCTTAACTCTACATTCTTGGAAATGCCATATCTAAATAAGGTGTTGAAAGCTTCTTCATCTTGAAAATAAAATCCACTTTCAATTTGTAATATATTTTTTGGCAATGTAACTGAAGCTTCTGTTTGATCTGGTCTATCAGTAATAATTTGCCCCCAACTTATTATGGGAACAAAAAGTAAGATTAAAAAAATTCTCATTTTCATATATTTTATCCTAAAGCAACATCCAAAACCATCATCACTATAAATCCTCCAATAAAGCCTAGGGTAGCTATGTCAGTATTATTGTCTAATTGAGTTTCCGGTATTACTTCTTCTACAACGACGAATATCATTGCACCAGCTGCAAAAGCCAATGCGTAAGGTAAAATTGGAGTAAAAAAGGTAACAGCAACTGCTCCAATTACAGCTGCTATTGGTTCAACTATTGCAGAAGATTGTCCATACATAAAACTTTTCCACCTACTCATTCCTTGTCTTCTAAGAGGCATAGAAACAGCTATTCCCTCAGGAAAATTTTGAATACCAATTCCAATTGCTAAGACAACAGCTCCCGCAATAGAAGCTTCTGGAAGACCAGCCGCTACACCTCCAAATAATACTCCAATTGCTAATCCTTCAGGTATATTATGTAATGTAATAGCTAAAACAAGTAAAGTTGTTCTGTGCCAAGGTGTTTTTATACCTTCTGATTCTTTAAAATTAATATGAATGTGCGGAAGGACTTTGTCTAATCCAAAAATAAATAGTGCTCCTAGAGCAAATCCTACAGCAGCTGGAATAACTTTAACAAATCCTTCTCCTTGTGACATTTCAATTCCAGGGGCAAGTAAACTCCAGAAACTTGCTGCAACCATTACTCCTCCAGTGAAGCCTAACATCCCATCTAAAAGTACTCTATTCATAGATTTAAATAAAAAAACGAATGAAGCGCCAAAAGCAGTTAATCCCCATGTAAATAAAGTAGCAATTAAAGCGCCTAATATTGGATCTAATCCTTGAAAAAAATTGATAATTTCTTGATACATAATTATATTTTGGTTACATAAATATTGTTAGCAGATTTTATTGAAATCGTTAAATTGGTTTCATCAAGTCCTATATGTATAGAATTGTCAAAATCCTCAATGTGAAGAATTTCAATATTAGTCCCTAAAGAAATTTTTCTTTTGTCTAAAAACTTCAAAAAAGCAGAAGAAGAATCTTTTACTCCAATGAATTTTCCTTTATCTCCAATTACCAACTCTGATAACAAAGTTCTATGGGTATACTTAATAAAACCTGCCGGATTAGGAATTGGATCACCATGAGGATCCTTTGTTGGATAATCTAAAAACCTGTCTAATTCATCTATTAACTTTTTAGATTTTATATGTTCAAGTTGTTCAGCAATCTCATGAACTTCCGACCAATTAAATCCTAATTTCTCTACTAAAAAAACTTCCCATAATCTATGTTTTCTAATAATATTTAAAGCTGTTTTCCTCCCATTTGGAGTAAGAAAAGAACCTTGATATTTTTTATAAGTAACTAATTCTTTTTCAGAAAGTTTTTGTAGCATATCAGTTAC
>JAAZZF010000011.1 GCA_014239275.1 Flavobacteriaceae bacterium
AATTAAAGAAGCTATTAAAAATTTAAATGATCAGAAGAAAGAATCTCCTGAAATTGGTTCTTTAGCTCCAAAGTTTAGTGGACCTGATTTAAATGGGAATATTATAGAGTTAGATAATATTAATTCTAAAGTAATTATGATCGATTTTTGGGCATCTTGGTGTGCCCCATGTAGAGATGAAAATCCTGATTTAGTTGATTTAAACACAAAATATAGTACTGATGAATTTCAAATTGTAGGTGTTTCTTTAGATAAAAATAAAGAGTCATGGGAAAATGCTATAATAGAAGATAAATTAACAGATTGGGTTCATGTATCTCATGTTAAATTTTGGAATGAGCCTATTGCTAGACTTTATAATGTGACAAAAATGCCTACATCATATCTTCTAAATTCTGAAAAAAAAATTATTGGTATTGATGTAAAAGGTTCAGAATTAGATAAAAGGATTTCTGTTCTGTTAGCTAAATAAATATTAAAGGATCTTTCTCTTTAAATTATACAGATATAGAATTATTGGAGAAATCATTAAAATTATTATCCAAAGGTTTTCATCTACTATTTCAGGTTTAAATAATATAGTCACACATAGTCCTGCAATTGCTCCTCCAAAATGAGCAGTATGGCCAATATTACCTAAACTTTTATTCATTCCATAAATACTATAAAGTAAGTATGCGATCCCAAAAATGTAAGCAGGCAATGGAATTGGAAAAAATATCATTATTAGCTTCATTTCTGGATAAAGTATTATTGAGGAATAAACTATTCCTGTTACAGCTCCACTTGCTCCTACAGCTGAGTAAAAAGGTTCCTTTTTATGAAATTTTAATGAAAAATAATTGCCAAAATAAAGACTTGTTATATATATAATTAAATAGTTAATTGCTCCTACTCCTCCAATCACTTGATCAGAAAATATATATAAAGTAAAAAGGTTCAAAAAAAGATGATTATAATCTACATGTAAAAAACCAGAAGAAAACATTCTTATTTTTTCACCTTTTAAGATTGATGTTATCTCAAATTTGTATTTATTAAAAAAATTCTGGTCTTTAAAACCTTTTAAAGAAATAAATACTGTCACTAAAATTATATAAAAGGTGTAAATAGTTTTTTTCTTTAAATATAACTTGATAAAATAAGAAATGCCAGATATAATTGAATATATTTACACCAATGAAATTAGTTACATATCTAATAATATACCCTGTAATTTTAGCTATATCTTATCTTCCTTTCAGAATCTTATATTTCTGTTCAGATATCACCTATTATCTTTTATATTATGTTTTTAGATATAGAAGAAAAATAGTAAGATTTAATTTAGAGATTTCAAAGATTTCAAATTCAAAAAAAGAACTTATTGAAATAGAGAAAAAGTTTTATAGACACATAACAGATGTATTTTTTGAAATGTTTAAATTTTTCTCGATATCTCCCAAAGAAATTAAAAAAAGATTTGTAATAGAAAATAGAGAAGTTTTAGACAAACTTGCTAAAAAAAATAAAAGTGTTGTTTTTATGGTCGCTCACCATGGGGGATTTGAATATTTTATGTCTATAGGGTATCATGTGCCCCATCATCCTTTCGCAGTTTATACCCCCCTATCAAATAAATATTTAGATAATTTGGTTAAACGTATTAGACTAAAACATGGTTCCAAACTAATTTCTAGATATGAAACTGGCGCATATATTAAGAATCAAATTAAAGAAAACAAACTATTTCTTTATGGAATGGCTGCTGATCAATCTGCCCAGATAAGATCAATAACATATTGGAAGGAATTTCTAGGAGTTAAAGTTCCTGTTTTTACTGGATCTGAAAGAATTGCTAAAGCACATGATATACCAGTTGTATTTGGTGAAATGAAAAAAGTTAAAAGAGGCTATTACAAGGTTTTTGTTGAAATGATTTCAGAATATCCTAATGAATATAAAGATTTTGAAATAACAGATATATACCTTTCAAAGGTTGAAAAACAAATTAAGCATCATCCTGAATTATATTTTTGGACACACAATAGGTTTAAACACAAGGATAAGGCACCTAAAGATTGATTATTGATTTGATTTCTTTTTGGATATTTTTAACTAAATCTATACTTTTTTCTAGTGTTTTTGCTTCACTATAAATTCTAATTATTGGTTCAGTATTAGATTTTCTTAGATGAACCCAACTTTCCTTAAAATCAATCTTTAAACCATCAATCGTATTAACATGTTCATTCTCATATTTTTTAGATAAATCTATTAATATATCATCTAGATTAACATCACTTGAAATAGTGATTTTTTCTTTAGTCATATAATATTTAGGATAACTAGAAAGCAACTCACTAACCTTTACCTTCCTTTCGCATAAAAGTGAAAGAAATAATCCAATTCCAACTATTGCATCTCTTCCATAGTGACTTTTTGGATAAATAACTCCACCATTACCTTCTCCTCCAATCACTGCTTGTTTTGATTTCATTTCAGCAACTACATTAACTTCTCCAACTGCACTAGCATAGTAAGGTTGATTGTAGGATTTTGTTATATCAATTAAGGCTCTACTAGAAGAAAGATTTGAAACGGTTGGCCCAGGATTTTTGCTTAAAACATAGTCAGCACATGCTACTAATGTGTTTTCCTCACCAAAAATTTTACCATTTTCACAAATAAAAACAAGCCTGTCAACATCTGGATCTACTGCAATTCCAAGATCTGCCTTCTCCTCTACTACCTTTTTACATAATTCATTAAGGTTTTTCTTAAGTGGTTCTGGATTGTGTTGAAAGTCTCCTGAAGGATCACAAAAAATGGTTGAATAATTTATGTCCAATTCATTGAGAAGCATTGGAACAATTATCCCGCCAGATGAATTTATACCATCAACAACAACTTTAAGATTTGTTTTTTTAATTAAATCAGTATTTACAATATCTAAACTAAGAATGGAATCTATATGGGTTTTCATAGAATTTTTTATTTTAGACACAGTGCCTAAATCAAAAACTTTTGAGAAAATATATGAATCAGATTTAGAAATCTTTACGATTTCTTCTCCTGATTTACTATTTAAAAACTCTCCGTTATTATCTAATAACTTTAAAGCATTCCAGTGAGCAGGATTATGACTAGCTGTTATTACAATTCCCCCATTAGCATTATATTCTTTTACCATTAATTCCACAGTTGGTGTTGTAGATAATCCTAAATCAATAACATTAATTCCTAATGAGATAAGTGAATTTTGAACAAAGTTTTGGATCATTTCCCCTGAAATTCTAGCATCTCTTCCTATAATTACAGATATATTTGTATCATCAGAATTTTTTTTCAACCATGAACCATAAGCACATCCAAATTTTACAGCATCAATTGGAGTTAAATTTTCACCTACTTTACCTCCAATAGTTCCTCTTATTCCTGAAATTGATTTAATTAATGTCATAGAACAAATATACAATTAGAATAACTTTTTAACTTACATTTATACAAATTTTAAATATGCTTTTAAACAATAGATTTCTTATAATTTTATCTTTAATTATATTCTTTTCATGTAATTCTAATAAGTCGGAAGATGGATATAAAAATGGTGTTGTTGTTTCTGCAAAGATTGAAGCTTCACAAGCGGGTATATCTATACTAAAACAAGGTGGTAACGCATTTGATGCAATGATAGCTACAGACTTAGCTTTATCTGTAGTTTATCCAAATGCAGGTAATTTAGGTGGCGGTGGTTTTATGATATATAGACTGTCTGATCATTCCACAGGGTCTTTAGATTTCAGAGAAAAATCCCCTAGCTTATCAACTAAAGATATGTATTTAGATAAAGAAGGAAATGAAATCAAAGGGTTAAGCATAAATGGATCATTAGCTATCGGTATTCCAGGCACTGTAGCTGGGTTATTTGAAGTTTATGATAAATTTGGATCTTTACCCCTAGAAACCCTTTTTGCTCCAGCAATTGAATTAGCTGAAAAAGGCTTTATTCTTACTAAAAGACAAGCAAATTCATTAAACTTTTCAAAAGGTCAAATTAATTCTATAAATGATTCGCTATCCTTATTTAATAAACATTTCAAAGAAGGGGATTTATTTATTAATAAATCTTTATCCAATTCTTTGAAATTAATTTTAAAAAATGGTAGAGATGAGTTTTATCAAGGATCTATAAGTAAAGAGATAATTGAATATGTTAATCAAAGAAATGGAATTCTTAAAGAGGAAGATTTTCAAAACTATAAAGCTGTTTGGAGAAAGCCTGTGAGTTTTAAATATAAAGATCTTAATATAATCTCAATGGGTCCACCATCTTCTGGTGGAATAGTTTTAGGACAAATTTTTAAAATGATTGAACCTTTTGATGTTTCTAAATTTAATCACAATAGTACTGAATACATTCAATTATTGGTTGAAGCAGAGCGTAGAGCATTTGCTGATAGAAGTAAATATCTTGGAGATCCTGATTTTAATTACATTCCTGTAAATGAATTACTTTCAAGAAACTATCTTTCTAATAGAATGAAGAACTTCTCTTTTGAAAACTCTACTAAGTCAGAATCTATATCACCTGGTGGAATTGATTTTAAAGAAAGTGAAGAAACTACACATTATTCAATAGTTGACAGGTTTGGAAATGCCGTTTCAGTTACCACAACTTTAAACGGAAATTATGGTTCTAAAATCTTCCCTCCTAAATTAGGTTTTTTTCTGAATAATGAAATGGATGATTTTTCCATTAAACCAGGTGTTCCAAACATGTTTGGACTTACTGGTGGAGAAATAAATTCTATTGAACCTAACAAAAGAATGTTAAGCTCAATGACCCCTACTATTGTTGAAAAAAATAATAAATTACACTTAATCTTAGGTAGTCCTGGAGGACCAACTATTATTACATCTGTTTTACAAACTATATTAAACTTTGAAAATTTTAATTTTAATATTAATAAAGCTGTAAACTCACCAAGATTTCATCACCTATGGTTACCAGACTTAATTTATTATGAACCTAAAGCTATAGTTAATAAAGACAAGCAGTCATTATTAGATAAGGATTATTATTTAAACGATTATCCTAGTTCTATTGGAAGAGTTGATGCTATTCATGTTGATGAAAATGGAATTCTATTTGGAGCTGCAGATAAAAGAGGGGATGATAAATCTGTAGGATATTAGTTATACATAGTAGTTAAATCTACTTTAAAAATCGTAAATTGCATGTTTGATTTTTTTTTAAATGAATGATGTAATTTCGATCAATGGAGCAAAAGTTCACAACCTAAAAAACATTGATTTAAACATACCAAGAAATAAATTAGTTGTTATTACTGGCATTTCAGGAAGTGGAAAATCATCTTTAGCTTTTGATACAATCTATGCTGAAGGACAAAGAAGGTATATAGAAACATTTTCAGCATATGCTAGGAACTTTATAGGCGGATTAGAAAGACCTGATGTCGACAAAATAGATGGATTATCTCCAGTAATTGCCATAGAACAAAAAACAACCTCTAAGAACCCTAGATCAACTGTAGGAACAATAACAGAAATTTATGATTATTTAAGGCTACTTTACTCAAGAATAGCTGATGCCTATAGCTATAATTCTAATCAAAAAATGATAAGTTATAATGATGATGAAATAATTAAATTAATATCAAAGAACTACACTAATAAAAAAATAACCATTCTCTCCCCTGTTGTAAAAGCTAGAAAAGGACATTATAGGGAGTTATTTAATACTATTAGAAAACAAGGTTTTTTAAAAGTTAGAATTGATGGGGAGATTAAAGAACTTGTCTCTAATCTTAAGCTTGACAGATATAAGATACATGATGTTGAAATAGTTATAGATAGATTATTAGTAGAAAACAATAAATCATCTTTAAAAAGATTAAAAGAAAGTATATTAACTGCATTATATCACGGAAATGAATCTCTTGTAGTAATTGATAAAGAAGATAATAACGCAAAATATTTTAGTAGAAATTTAGTTTGTCCCAAGACTGGAATTTCTTATGTAAAACCAGAGCCAAATTCGTTTTCATTTAACTCTCCCAAAGGAATGTGTCTTAAATGTAATGGTCTTGGAAAAGTAAATAAAATTAATCTAGAAAGTATTATTCCAGATAATAATATTTCTATACATGGAGGTGGGATTATTCCAATCGGAGGTTATAAAAACAGCTGGATATTTAAACAGTTATCTACAATTTCTGATAGATATAATTTTAATTTAAAGGATCCAATTAAAAAAATTCCCAAAGAAGCATTTAATATCATTTTATATGGTGGAAATGAAACTTTTTCAGTTGAATCTAAAACATTAGGATTAACAAGAGAATATCAAATTGATTTTGAAGGAATTATTCCATTTATAGAAAGTCAATATAATGAGAATCATTCCTCTAGAATTAAAAGATGGGCCAAAGGATTTATGGATAAAGTAGAATGTTCAACTTGTTCTGGATCTAGACTTAACAAAGAATCAATGCATTTTTATCTGGATTCAAAGAGTATTACAGATTTGTGTAAAATGGATATTATTGTTTTAAAAGATTGGTTCTCTAAAATTGAATCAAAACTTGACGAGAGAAAAGTAATAATAGGCTCTGAAATTATTAAAGAATTAAATAAAAGATTAGATTTTTTATTGAATGTTGGACTAGATTATCTTTCATTAGATAGACCGTCAAGGTCACTTTCTGGTGGAGAATCCCAAAGAATTAGGTTAGCTACACAAATAGGATCTCAATTAGTTGGGGTATTATATATTTTAGATGAACCAAGTATTGGTCTACATCAAAGAGATAATTCAAAGCTAATTGAATCTTTAAAAGGTTTAAGAGATATTGGCAATTCTATAATTGTTGTTGAACATGATAAGGAAATTATGGAAAGAGCAGATTATATAATTGATATTGGTCCAAATGCAGGTAAAAATGGTGGGGAAATAATTTTTGAAGGATCTTATAATCAAATGATAAAAAAGAAAACATTAACATCAAAATTTTTAAATGGATCAAAAAGAATAGAAGTTCCTAATATAAGACGTAAAAAATCTAAAAAAAATATAAAGCTAACTGGATGTACTGGAAATAATCTAAAGAATATTGATGTTGAATTCCCTTTAGGAATGATTATAGGTATAACAGGTGTATCTGGGAGCGGAAAATCAACACTTATTAATGAAACATTGTATCCAATATTAAATAATTACTTCTTCAATGGTGTTAAAGAACCTATGCCATATAAAAAAATTACAGGGATTGAATATATAGATAAAGTTATTGAGATAAATCAATCTCCCATAGGAAGAACTCCAAGAAGCAATCCTGCTACATATACGGGTGTTTATAGCGATATTAGATTACTTTTTACAATGATTCCAGAATCTTTAATTAGAGGGTATAAACCAGGAAGATTTAGTTTTAATGTAGTTGGTGGGAGATGTGAAACTTGTCAAGGTGGTGGATTAAAAAAAATAGAAATGAATTTTCTGCCTGATGTTTACATTAATTGTGACAATTGTAATGGAAAAAGATTCAATAGAGATACATTAGAGATTAAATATAAAGGAAAGTCTATTTCAGATGTTCTTAATATGACAATTAATGAAGCATGCATTTTCTTTAATAACTATCCGAAAATTCTAAGAAAGCTAGTAACTATTAAAGATGTTGGTCTTGGTTATATTACTTTAGGTCAACAATCCACTACTCTATCTGGTGGAGAGGCTCAAAGAATTAAACTTGCAACTGAATTATCAAAGAAAGATACAGGAAATACATTGTATATATTGGATGAACCTACTACAGGACTGCATTTTCAGGATATTAAAGTTCTTTTAAATATGATAAATAAATTAGCTAATAAGGGAAATTCAATTATTATTATTGAGCACAATATGGATGTAATAAAAACTGTTGATTATATAATTGAAATTGGTCCAAATGGAGGAAAATATGGTGGAGAAATTATATTTCATGGTCCTCCAGAAGATTTAATAAAAAACTTAAAAAGTCCTACATCAGAATATTTAAAAAAAGAATTAACTTCGATCTAGTTTATGGATAGAAAAGATTTAAAAAACTGGAATGAAATCAAAACAAATGATTCCTGGTCTGTTTTTAAGATTATGGGTGAATTTGTTGATGGATATGAGAAAATGAGTAAAATAGGTCCTTGTGTATCAATTTTTGGATCTGCAAGGACAAATTCCAATGATAATTACTATAATTTAACAACAGAAATTGCCAAAAAGATTGTCAAACTTGGGTTTGGTGTTATAACTGGTGGAGGTCCTGGTGTTATGGAAGCTGCTAATAAAGGTGCTAAGGAAGCATTAGGTTCTTCTGTAGGTCTTAATATTGAATTACCATTTGAACAAAATGACAATTCTTATATTGATGAGGATAAATCGCTTGATTTTGATTATTTCTTTGTAAGAAAAGTAATGTTTATGAAATATTCTAAAGGATTTGTTGTAATGCCAGGAGGTTTTGGGACCCTAGATGAACTTTTTGAAGCAATTACACTAATTCAAACAAAAAAAGCTGAAAGATTTCCTATTATTTTGGTTGGATCAGAATTCTGGAATAAATGCTATAATTGGATAAAAGATGAATTGGTTTCAAAATACAATTATATATCAGCTAAAGAATTAGACCTTATTTCTATTGTTGATTCTTCAGATGATGTAATTAAAATTCTTTCTGATTTCTACAATAAAAAATCAATAAGACCTAATTTTTGATTACTTAAAGTTTCTTTCATGAGATTCTTCATTTTATTATCAATAATATTATCATCCATTGGACTTTATTCACAAGAACATGAATACAGTATAAAAGCTGAGTTTGATATTGTAAATAAAAAAATTAAAATCAAACAAAACTTATTGTTTTTTAATAAATATGATGTTGAATTAAATTATTTAATATTAAATGATTGGGCAAACTCTTATTCAAATTCAAAATCAAATTTAGGAAATAGACTTTCGGAAGAATACGCTCTAGCTTTTCAAAGATCCACAAAGAGTCAAAGAGGTTCAACGGTAATAAAAAAAATATATAAGAATAATTACAACTTTGATTTCTCTAGACCTAAAAATAATATAGATCTAATAAAGATAAATCTTGTTAAACCATTAAAAAAAGGAGATTCTATTAGTTTTGATATCAACTATGAAATAATAATTCCTGATGATAATTTTACCGGTTATGGAATTGATAAATCTGGTGAAATAAATATAAGAGACTGGTATTTGACTTTTTCTAAAATAAAACACAATGAATGGATTAAAGAAAGTAATTTAGATTTAAATGATCTTTCTCATGATCCTGCATATTTTGATTTTAACATTACTTTTCCTAAAGAATATGATTTAATTTCTGATATAAATCAACTTAAACTTAATAAGAAATTAAATTTAAAAAACTTTATTTCTGTAAAAGAGATTAGAAAAAATTCTAGTCTGATCCTTACCAAGAAATCCAACTATGTTGAATACATTACAAATGACATTAAAATATATTCTGATATTGATAATTATGAAAATAAATCCGATGAAATTGTCAATAAAGTAATATCATATGTTGATGATAAAACAGGCAATAAAATTCCTCTAAGCAAAATAAATAATAAGATTATTCAGAAAGACTCATTAATAATAAAAATACTTAATTATGCTGAAAAGAAAATAGGCAATTACCCATATAACAAAATGGTTGTTTCTAGAAAAAACCAATCTAGAAGACCAATTTATGGAATTAATAATTTACCTAAGATTATAAGCCCCTTTGATCAATCATTCCTTTTTGAGTTTAATTTTTTAAAGGAATTTTTACATACTTATTTAGAAGAATCTATTTTATTACATAAGAGAAAAAAATATTGGGAAATAGAAGGGATTGTAATTTATTTATTAATGGATTATATAGATACATATTATCCTGAATTAAAATTAATTGGAAAGTATAGTAATTTAAAAATTTTAAAAAACAGGAATTATGCTAAATATTCCTTTAATGAACAATATCGCTTATTCGAAAATATTATTTCAAGCAGAAATATTAATCAACCCTTAGGTTTATCACTTGATTCCCTGACAAGAATAAACCAAAAAATTATTAACCCTTACAAAACAGGATTAGGAATAAAAATGCTATCTCAAACCTTAAATAAAGAAATAATAGATAATTCAATAAAAGAATATTTTAAAAGAAATAATTTAAAAAATAATACTCCAGTAACTTTTCAAGAGATTATAGAACGAAATTCTAGAAATAATTCAAGCTGGTTTTTTAATGATTTTTTAAAAAGAAAATCATTTAAAGATTTCACAATAAAGAAAATATATGAGTCAAACAAATTAACATATTTTAAGTTGTCGAATTATTATAACTCTAACTCTCCCATTCAATTATCTTTGTTAAAAGATAATAAGATATTAAAAGAAGATTGGATTATTATTAAAGAAAAAGACACTATAATTTCTTACGAATCAAATCTATATGATTTTATAGAAATAAATAAAAACAAATATATAACAGAAAGAAATTATAAGAACAATTTAGCATCATTCAAAAATTATAAAAAACCCTTTAAACTAATATTATTCAATGATTTTGAAAGTACTTACAACAAACAGTTAAATTATATACCATTATTAGGCTACAATTTATATGATGGTCTAATGCCTGGAATAACTTTAACTAATATAACTCTTATTAAAAAACCATTTAGTTATAAGATAAAACCTTTTTACTCATCAAAACAGAAAAAGATTTTAGGAAGTATGAATTTAAAATACACGAAATATAATGAGAATAAAAAGCTGTTTAGTACACAATATTTTATTAGTGGTTCTACATTTCATTATAAAGAAAATCTATCTTATACTAGTTTATTTCCTTCAATAACGTTTACATTTAGAAATTCAGATCTGAGATCTAATTTTAGACAGTTTTTGAATTTAAGATATATTAGTATTTATAGAGAAGAAAATATTGATCAACAAAAGTATCCTAACTATAACATATTCAATGCAAAATATATTTTAACAAACTCAAACGGAGGAAAGGGATTCACATTAAATTCTGATTTACAAATCAGTAAATCATTTGTAAAAACTTCATTTACTGGAATGTATAGAAATTATTATAAAGACAACAGGCAATATAATTTTAGACTATTTATTGGAAAGTTTTTGTACAATTCAACTGATGATGATTATTTTAGTTTTTCAACATACAGAGCCCGAGATTATATGTTTAATTATAATTTATTGGGTCGTTCAGAAACTACAGGATTTTATAGTCAACAATTTATTAGTTCTGAGGGTGCATTAAAATCAATGATTAATCCTGCATATTCAAATGATTGGCTTATATCAGTTAATTCAGGTATTACATTATGGCAATGGATAGAGGGATATTATGATCTTGCATTTATAAAAAATAAAAATAAAAACATTCAAACAGCCTATGATTCAGGCATCAGATTGAATATTCTTACTGATTATTTTGAATTATATTTTCCTTTTTATTCTTCTCTAGGAAATGAACTAAAACATTCTAATTATTCCGATAAAATTAGATTTAAAATTACTTTTGATCCAAATACTGTTTCAGGATTATTTACAAGAAGATGGTTTTAATTATTTAGGAAAAAAATTCTATTTTTCTTAAATTTGACGCCCCATAAACATTATGCAAAGTAATCTTGATCTTAATAAAGAAATTTCTTTTGAATCCTTCAAAGGACAGATCTTAGATGACTACAAGCTAATTGTAACAAGTAGAGAGGCTAGTTTATTAGGAAGAAGGGAAGTTTTAAGTGGAAAAGCAAAATTTGGAATATTTGGAGATGGAAAAGAACTACCTCAAATAGCTTTAGCAAAAGTTTTTCAAAATGGTGATTTTAGATCTGGTTATTATAGAGATCAAACTTTTATGATGGCTATAAACGAATTAAATCCAAAACAATTATTTTCTGCTTTATATGCAAATACTGATATAAATGAAGAACCGATGTCAGCTGGCAGGCAAATGGGTGCTCATTTTAATACTGTAAGTTTGAATGAAGATGGATCTTGGAAAGATTTGGTTAATCAGAAGAATTCTAGCTCAGATGTTTCTTGTACTGCTTCACAGATGCCTAGATTACTTGGATTAGCTCAAGCATCAAAGTTGTATAGAAAATTTACAACTAAAAATAAATTTTCTAAAAATGGCAATGAAATTGCATGGGGAACTATAGGAAATGCTAGTACAAGTGAGGGAATATTTTTTGAAGTATTAAATGCAGCAGGTGTTCATCAAGTACCAATGGTTATTAGTGTTTGGGATGATGATTATGGAATATCTGTAGAGAATAAAGATCAGACTATTAAACAAAGTATTTCTGAAGCACTTTCTGGTTTTCAAAGATCAAATAAAAGTGAAGGGTTTGAAATACTTTCAGTGAATGGATGGGATTACCCAAATTTAATTAATACTTATCAAAAAGCTAATGATATTGCTAGAGAACAACATATTCCGGTTTTAATTCACGTCAAAGAACTTACTCAACCAATAGGACATTCCTCATCAGGTTCTCATGAAAGATACAAGTCGGAGGAAAGATTGATTTGGGAGAAGAATAATGATTGTAATTTAAAAATGAGAGAATGGATATTAAATAATAATATTGCAACTGAATTAGAATTAGAAAACATAGAAAAAACATCTAAAGAAGAAATCAAAATTGCTAAAGCTGAAGCATGGAATACATATCAAAAACCTATAATTAAATCACGATTAACCCTATTAGAGCTATTATCTTCATTAAATGATGAATTTAAAGAGTTTGGGATTAATGATATTACTCAAAATCTTGAGAGAATTAAAGAACCCAACAATAAAGATTTATTATCAACATCAAGAAAAATTTTAAGAATTTTAGTACATCAAAAAAGTGATAATATAAACTTTTTAAAAGAATGGATTAATAAATTTAGTTCTTTAAATCAAAAAAAATATAGTTCAAAACTTTATAATGAATCTTCTTCTAATGCTGCAGGTGTTAAGGAAATAAAACCTTTGTATGGGAATTCAAAAAAAGTAGATGGAAGAATTGTACTTAGGAACAACTTTAAGGAACTTTTAAGTTTATATGATAATTTACTGATTTTTGGTGAAGATGCTGGCAAAATTGGTGATGTTAATCAAGGTTTAGAAGGTCTTCAAGAAATTTATGGGGAAGAAAGAGTTGGAGATAGAGGGATTAGAGAAGCGTCAATTATTGGTGAAGGCATAGGTTTATCTTTAAGAGGATTTCGTCCAATTGCTGAAATCCAATATTTAGATTACATTTTATATGGATTACAGATTTTAAGTGATGATTTAGCTACCCTACACTATAGAACATTTGGAAGACAAATTGCACCTTTAATTATCCGTACAAGAGGACATAGATTAGAAGGTATTTGGCATTCGGGATCTCCAATGGGAGCTTTACTATCTACTTTAAGAGGAATTAATATTCTTGTTCCTAGAAATATGGTTCAAGCTTGTGGAATGTATAATACTTTGTTACAATGTGATGAACCAGCTATTCTAATAGAATCTTTAAACGGATATAGATTAAAGGAAAAACAACCTACAAATCTATCTAAGTTTACTGTTTTATTAGGCAAATCAGAGGTTTTAAGGAAGGGAAAAGATATTTCAATAGTTTCATATGGATCTACTCTAAGACTTGTAGAAAAAGCTGCTATTGAACTCGAACAATTTAATATTGATGTAGAAGTAATTGATTTACAAACATTGATTCCCTTTGATACTGAAAATATAATAAGAGAAAGCCTAAAAAAGACGAGTAGATTACTTATTGTAGATGAAGACCTTCCTGGTGGAGCATCTGCATATATTTTACAAAAAATAATTGAAGATCAAAAAGCTTTTAATTTATTGGACAGCAATCCAATTACATTAACTGCTAAAGAACATAGAACAGCATATGGAAGCGATGGAGATTATTTCTCAAAACCATCTATTGATGATATTTTTGAAAAATCATATGAAATAATGAATGAATATGATCCGAAAAATTATCCAGAAATTTTTTAATTAATAATTTGAATAATTAGCTGTCGTAGTAAATCATTATTCGAAATATTTGAAACCCCTACTCCTTTACTTTTTAAATCAAAATTTTTTATCAAGCTAATTATAGAACTTATATTTTTCATTGAATAATTTTTAGAAGCACCAATATAATCTTTAACAAAAAAGGGATTAATTCCTAATATACTTGCTACATTATTTTGAGATTTATTTGTAATACTATGATATTGAAAAATCTGAATAAAATAATTGAAAAGAGAAGATAATGTCATTTGGATAGGATGTTTATTTGAATTTGATGATAAGTAATTACATATCATTAAAGCTTTTGACAGATCTTTTTTGCCAACAGCATTTCTTAATTCAAAAACATTATAATCTTTACTAATACCAATGTTTTCTTCAATTAAAAGTGGAGTTATTTTCTTTTCTTTAGAACTTATAATTTTTAGTTTATTTAGCTGGTTATTTATCTTATTAAGATCATTTCCTAAATAATCAACCAACATTAAACAAGCTTTAGGTTCTATTGAGTAATTATCAATATTTAACTGATTAATTATCCACTGTGGAACTCGATCTTCATAAATCTTTTTACAATCAATTACAGTTCCAAATTTTTGAATGTTTTTATATAATTTTTTTCTTTTATCTAAGGTTTTGTATTTATAGTTAATTATTAGAACTGTACTTAATAATGGATTTATAGCATAATCTGAAAGGTTTTCTATTTTTCTTGATAAATCTTGAGCTTCTTTTAAAATAACTATCTGATATTCACTTATCATTGGATATCTCTTACAATGAGAAACTAATTCATCAATATTCGTTTCTTTTCCATATAAAACAGTTTTATTAAAGTTTTTTTCATCATCTGTTAAAACTTCTTTGTCTAAAAGATCAGTGATAAAGTCAATATAATAAGTTTCCTCACCCATCAAAAAATATATTGGAGAATAAACTTTATTTTTAATTTTTGAAATTATAGTATTAATTTCCTGTAAATTCATCTTGAGTTTTATTATATGATAAAATTAAATTTTCCCAATTTTAAATTCAACTTTAAAAATAAAGATAATAAACCTCATATTTTTGATATTTTAAGAAAAAAATTGATTTTATTAACTCCTGAAGAATGGGTAAGACAACATGTTATAAAATTTTTAATTTCTCAAAATATTCCAAAAAATCATATTGCAGTTGAAAAGAAAATTGTTATCAATAAAATGACAAAAAGATTTGACCTTGTAGTTCATGACAGAAATGGTAATATTTTATTGTTAATTGAATGTAAAGCTCCCAATGTAAAAATTGATCAAAAAGTATTTGACCAAACTTCTGTATATAATCAATATTTAAAATCTGAGTTTTTGATGATAACTAATGGTTTAAATCATTTTTATTTTAAAGTAGATGACAAAGCTAAAACTTATAAGTTTGTAAAAAAATTTCCATTAAAATGAAAATAGCTATCGTAATATTAAATTGGAATGGACTTAAACTATTAAAAGAATTTTTGCCAAGTGTAGTTAACAATTCTGGTGATAATCCTATTTATATTATTGATAATAATTCAGATGATAATTCAATAGATTTTATAAATAAAAACTATATTAATATTACACTTATAAGAAATGATAAAAATTACGGATATGCAAAAGGATATAACGAAGGTTTAAAACATGTAAATGAGGAAGTTTTTTGTTTATTAAATAATGATGTAGAAGTTACAACGGGGTGGTTAGACCCTGTTATCAAAGAGTTTGAATTCGATAATTTTTTAGTTGTTGCCCAACCAAAAATTCTTGATTATAAAAATAAAAATAAATTTGAATATGCAGGTGCAGCAGGAGGTTATATAGATTATTTTGGTTACCCTTACTGTAGAGGAAGAATCAATGATAGTATAGAAATAGATAAAGGCCAATATGATAAAAATGTTGATATTTTTTGGGCATCTGGAGCATGTTTTATTGTAAGAAAAAAAACCTTTGATGAATTAAATGGTTTTGATGAAAGATTTTTTTGCCATATGGAAGAAATTGATTTGTGTTGGAGAATAAATAATTATAATCGAGACTTAAAAAAAATATTTATTCATGATAGTATTGTTTATCATTTAGGCGGAGGTTCTCTTTCAAAAAATTCTCCAGTTAAAACATTTTATAATTTTAGAAATTCATATTATATGATAAGAAAAAATATGAACACTTTAAACAATGATAAACTTTTCATGTTAAAAAGAATATCACAGGATTTAATGATTGCTACTTATTATTTCTTGTTGTTACAATTTGGCAAGTTTTTTGCAATAATATTAGCAATTACATATAGTTTAATGCAACGTATGCCTTATATGTCATATAATTTTAACAATAAAACTAAAAACCATTACGTTATTAAGTCAATAATATATAAATATTTGATTCTTAAAAAAAGAGTTTTCTCCAAGTTAAATAAGAGTTAAATAAATAACTTTAGTATTAATATTTTACTAAATTTGAAAAATTAAAATAAATTAAAATAATATGAAAAAGATCTTTTTATTGATACTAAGTGTATCATTTTTATTTCCTTCTTGCGTTTCACAAAAAAAATATGCAGCATTAGAAGCTGTGAATCAGCAAAGTAAGGATTTGCTAAACTCGGCAACTGTTAAACTTAATAGTTGCATTGATGAAAAAGCCGGAGCTGAGGCTGAACTAAAGTCTTTAAAAGAACAGGTTACTTTTTTAAGCAATAATAATCAGGATTTAATTAACACCATGGGGAATCTTACAACTCTATCTCAAAAAGGTGCTGAAAATCTTGAAAAATCTCTTGAAAGTATGAAAGAAAAAGACTTAACTATAAACAGTATGAGAGATGCAGTTACTAGAAGAGATTCTGTAACATTAGCTTTAGTGACTAGTTTAAAAGGAACTTTTATTGATATAAGTGATAAAGATATTGAAGTAAATGTCGAAAAAGGAGTTGTATTTATTTCTATTTCAGATAAATTACTATTTAATAGTGGAAGCTATGTTGTTTCTGAAAGAGCAAAAGAAGTTTTAGGTAAAGTTGCAAAAGTTGTTCTTGAAAAGCCTGAAATTGAATTTTTGGTTGAGGGTCACACTGATGATCAATCTATTCAAAACGAAGTTCTTTTAGATAACTGGGATTTAAGTGTTAAAAGAGCAACTTCAGTAGTTAGAGTATTGCAAAACGACTTTGGTGTTCAACCAGAAAGGATGACTGCTGCAGGGAGAAGTTATTATGTTCCAGTTGCTGATAATGATACTGCAGAAAATAGATCAAAAAATAGAAGAACAAGAATTGTTGTTCTGCCAAAACTAGATCAGTTTTACGATCTAATTGAACAAGGAATGAAAGCAGCAGGGAATTAAACAATAAAATTAATTAATAAAAAAACACACTTAAATGGTGTGTTTTTTTTTGATTCAATTTTAAGTAAATAAAAAAAATATAATAAAATAGATAATACCCAATTTAATAGTCGACATTTGCAGCCAAAATTAATAGATGTCTGGTTTTAAGGATATAGGTTTAAGCAAAGAATTAATTAAATCAATTGAAGAATTAGGTTATAAAACACCTACTCCAATTCAAAAAGAATGTATTCCTTTTTTATTGGAAGAGAATAAAGATTTAATTGCCTTAGCCCAAACTGGAACTGGAAAAACCGCTGCATTTGGCTTGCCATCAATTCAAGAAATAGATTTTAAACTGAAACAAGTTCAGGTAATAGTTTTATGCCCTACTAGAGAATTATGTATCCAAATTTCTAAAGATCTTATTTCATATTCTAAATACCTTAAAAATATTAAAACTGTTCCTGTATATGGAGGAGTTAGTATTGAAAATCAAGTTAAATCAATCAAAAAAGGAGCACAAATTATTGTAGGAACACCTGGAAGAACAAAAGACTTAATTAATAGAAAAATATTAAAATTAAATGTTGTTAATAGAGTTGTGTTAGATGAAGCAGATGAAATGTTAAGCATGGGGTTTAAGGATGATTTAGATTTTATATTAGATAAAACTTCTAAAAATAGACAAACCATGTTATTTTCTGCTACTATGTCTAAAGAAGTCTTATCTATTTCAAAAAAGTATATGAAGGGGGCAAAAGAAATTACTGTGTCTAAAGTTAATTCTGGAGCTAAAAATGTTGAACACCATATTTATAATGTTAGTTCTAAATTTAAATATGAAGCATTAAAAAGAATTTCTGATTACAATCCAAATATTTACGGAATTGTATTTTGTAGAACTAGGCGTGAAACAAAGGATATAGCAAATAAATTTATTAATGAAGGTTATAATGCAGATGCTATTCACGGAGATTTATCACAAAATCAAAGAGATGAGGTAATGTCTAGATTTAGAGATAGATCATTACAACTTTTAATTGCAACCGATGTAGCTGCTAGAGGTTTAGATGTTGACGACCTTACTCATATTATTAATTACACACTTCCAGATGATCCAGAAATATACATTCATCGTAGTGGAAGAACAGGAAGAGCTGGTAAGAATGGAATATCTATTGCGATAACAAATTCTAGAGATGGAAGAAAAATTAAATTAATAGAAAATAAGTCTCAAATTAAGTTTTTAAATAAAGATATCCCTTCAGGAAAAGACATTTGTTCTAAACAACTTTTTAAATTAATTGAAAAAATTGAAAAAGTTGATGTAGATGAAAAACAAATTGAACCGTTCCTTGATGATATATATAAAAAACTTGAATGGTTAAGTAGAGAGGATTTAATAAAGCACTTTGTTTCTGCAGAATTTAATAGGTTTTTAGATTATTATAAAAATTCAGGAAATATAAACAACAATGGATTATCAAAACATAAGGAAAAGAAATTTAACAGAGAATCTTTTTCAAATTTTTCAATAAATATTGGAAGAAAGCAAGGTCTTTCTCCAATAGAGTTAATATCGATTATAAATAGAACTTTAAAATCTAATGAAATTGAGATTGGTGGAATAGATATCAGAGAATCATATACAATCTTTGAAATTGATTCTAAGGTTAAAACTGATTTAATTAATAAAATAAAAAAAACAGATTATAATGGCATTGATTTAAAAATAATTGAATCAAAAGAAAAAATTGGAAAGAAGTTTTCAAAAAGAAAAAAAAACAAAACATTTTTTTCTAAAAAGAAACGAAAGAAAAGATCAGACAAGAATTTTATTTTCAGAGATAATGTTAAGGTTAAAAGAAAAAAGAAGAAAAATAGATTTTAATTCTATTTTATTATTTCATATTTAGCAAACTTTAATAATATTTTTTTTATACCACTAGTTTCAAATTCTACTTCAGCTTTTTTGTCAGAACCTAAGCCATCAGTTTGTACTACTTCTCCCCTTCCAAATCTATTATGAATTATAATATCTCCCTTTTTAATATCTATATAATTTGAATTATCATGATTTATATTAGCGTTATTTCTTAAAGGCTTTAGACTTTTTTTAGTTTTAGGCTTTTTTAACCTTATGTCATTATTATTTTTCGTTTTAAATGATGATGAAATTGATAAATTTGAAATATTGAAGTTTGTATACTTTTTGTCTATTTCATTAATAAATCTACTTGGCTCACAATCGTTTATTTTCCCCCATCTATATCTTGTTTTAGCAAATGATATTGTTAATTTCTTTTTTGCTCTTGTTATGGCTACATAAAATAACCTTCTCTCCTCTTCAAGATCAGATCTAGTTGTCGAACTTAATGCAGACGGAAAAAGGTCTTCTTCTAAACCAACTATATAAACATGATTGAATTCGAGTCCTTTTGATAAATGAATAGTCATTAATGATACTTTTTTTTCTGATTCATTAATATCTTTATCTAATTCAGAAACCAAAGCAATATCTTCTAAAAGATCACTTAAACTTCCTGTTGAACCTACTATCTCTTCTTGACCTTCAATAAAGTCATTAATGCCATTAATTAATTCATCTATATTTTCAATTCTACTAATTGATTCTAGTGTTCCTTCGGATTTCAAAATATTTATTATACCAATTCTTTTAAGAACTTCCTCAGTTATCTTTAATGCATTTAGTTTTTCATTTAATAATTGAAAATTCTTTATTAATAATAAGAATTCGTTTAGTTTGTTTTTAGTTCCAGAATTTATGTTTATTTCTATTGAGTTTAATATTTCTAAAGTATTATATAAACTAATTTCTTTCTCATTGGAATAAACCAACAATTTATCTACTGTTGTTTGACCTATTCCTCTAGTTGGAAAATTAATTATTCTTTTTATACTTTCTTCATCATTTGGGTTTACAATTACTCTTAAATATGCTAATATATCTTTTATCTCTTTTCTTTGATAGAAAGAAAGTCCTCCATAAACTTGATATGGAATATTTTTTCTTCTTAATGCATCTTCAATTGACCTTGATTGTGCATTTGTTCTATATAAAACAGCAAAAGAATTATTGTTTAATTGAAAATTATTTTTATTTTCAAAAATATTTGATGCAACAAACCTACCCTCTTCAGAATCTGTAATTGACTGATTTATTTGAATTTTTTCACCACTTTCATTCTCAGTCCATACTTTTTTATCAAGTTTATTAATATTTTTATTTATAACTGAATTTGCAGCATTAACTATATTTTTCGTAGACCTATAATTTTGTTCTAATCTGTAGGCCACAGAATTTGGATAGTCCTTTTGAAAACTCAATATATTTTCAATATTTGCTCCTCTAAAACCATATATACTTTGTGCATCATCTCCAACAACACATAGATTTTCATATTTATCAGCTAAAGCTTTTACAATTAAATATTGTGAATGATTAGTGTCTTGATATTCATCTACATGGATATATTTAAATCTTTCTTGGTATTTTGATAAAATTTCAGGAAATCTATTTAATAATTCATTAGTTTTTAATAGAAGGTCATCAAAATCCATTGCGGAGGCTTTAAAACACCTATTAACGTATGTTTGATATATTTTTCCAAACATAGGCCTTCTAGATTCATTATCATGCTGAATAAGCTCAGGATTATTTAAATATGCTTTTACAGTAACAAGGCTATTTTTTAGAGATGATATTCTATTTCTAATACTCTTATATTTATATAAATCCTTATCTAGTTTTAATTCTTTAATTATTGTTGCAATTAATCTATCTGAATCTTGTGTGTCATATATTGTAAAATTTGAAGAATACCCTAAAAATTCTGATTCAGACCTTAAAATTCTTGCGAAGACTGAATGAAAGGTTCCCATCCATAAACTTTTTGATTCACTTTCTCCAACAATTTGAGAAATTCTTGACTTCATTTCTCTAGCAGCTTTATTGGTAAATGTTAATGCTAATATTGAGAATGGGTCTACCCCAATTTTAATTAAATAAGCAATTCTATAGGTTAGAACTCTAGTTTTACCAGATCCAGCACCTGCAATTACCATTACAGGACCATCTTTATGTATTGTTGGTAATTTTTGAGATTCGTTTAATTGAGCTAGGTAGTCTTCCAACTAAAATAAGTATTTGACTTTATTAGTGATTTTGTTAAGGTATTTTACCTTATAAAGTTAATAAATTATATTAGTGTTGTGAAACAAAATTATTTATTTACACCTATTGATTATTTAAAAGGAGTTGGTCCAAATAGAGCAGATTTATTAAAATCAGAACTAAAAATTTTTACATATGAAGATTTACTTAATTTTTTTCCTTTTAGATATATTGATAGAAGCAAATATCAAAAAATTTCAAATTTAGAAAACACTAATTCATATGTTCAAATAATAGGAAAATTTATTGACTTTAGGCATTCAGAAAATTCAAAAAACAAGAGATTAATTAGTTTGTTTTCTGATAATAATGGAGAAATTGAAATTATCTGGTTTAGAGGGATTAAATGGATAGAAAAATCAATAAAGGTTAATCATAAATATGTTATTTATGGAAAATTAAATTGGTATAATAATAAATTTTCAATCATACATCCTGAAATAGAACTCCTAGAAAAACACAATAAGTCATTAAGAAATAATTTGCTCCCTATTTATAGTTCAACAGAGTCGCTTGTTTCAAAAGGTATTAACAATAAATTATTTAGAGATTTAATTTTTAATATTTTTGACAAATCAAGTTATTCCTTCAAAGAAAATTTAAACAGAAGAATAAATGAAAAACATAATTTTATATCAAAATATGAAGCTTTATACAATATCCATTTTCCTAAAAATCAAAAACTATTAAGTCGCGCTCAATTTAGATTAAAATATGAAGAGTTTTTTTTTATTCAGTTACAGTTTGTTTTTAAAAACTTAATTAATAAAAACAAATTTAAAGGATTTAGTTTTCCTAAAGTTGGAGCTTTTTTTAATTCATTTTATAACAATAATCTTGACTTCGAACTTACTAATGCTCAAAAGGTTGTAATTAAAGAAATAAGAAAAGATTTTTCAAGTAATGCACAGATGAATAGACTCCTTCAAGGAGACGTTGGTTCTGGAAAAACTATTGTAGCATTATTATCATGTTTAATCGCAATAGACAATTCCTACCAGTCTTCTATAATAGCTCCAACTGAAATACTAGCTCAACAACATTATAATAGTATTACCAATTCTTTAATAGGACTTAATTTAAAAATTAAAATTTTAACTGGTTCTACAACTAAGAAAGAAAGAGATGTTTTATTTAAGGATTTAAAAAATGGGGGAATAAACATTTTGATTGGAACTCATGCGATATTAGAAGAAAAAGTTGTTTTTAAAAATTTGGGACTTGCAATAATTGATGAACAACACAGATTTGGAGTTGCACAAAGATCAAAATTATGGAAAAAGAATATTACACCCCCTCATATTCTAGTAATGACTGCAACTCCTATACCTAGAACCTTGGCCATGAGTGTATATGGCGATTTGGATATTTCAATAATTAATGAATTACCACCTGGCAGAAAACCAATAAAAACTGTTCATAGAACAGACAAAAAACGGTTGCAAGTATTTAAATTTTTAAAAGATGAAATAAAAAAAGGAAGACAAATATATATAGTTTATCCACTTATTGAAGAATCTAAAAAAATGGATTATAAGGATCTAATGGATGGTTACGAAAGTATTGAAAGAGAATTCCCGATAGATAAATATCAAATAAGTATTTTACATGGAAGAATGAAAACAGAAGATAAGACTTATGAGATGAACAGATTTAAAAATGGAGAAACTCAAATTATGGTTTCTACAACAGTTATTGAAGTAGGTGTAAACATTCCAAATGCTTCTGTTATGATTGTTGAAAGTGCAGAAAGATTTGGCTTATCTCAATTACATCAATTAAGAGGAAGAGTTGGAAGAGGTTCAGAAAACAGTTATTGTATATTAATGACCAAGGAAAGGATTAGTAATGATGCTAAAACAAGAATTAAAACTATGACTAGTACAAATGATGGTTTTAAAATAGCTGAAGTAGATATGAATTTAAGAGGACCGGGAAATATACTTGGCACACAACAAAGTGGATTATTAAACTTCAAAATTGCAGATTTAATAAAAGATAAAGAAATATTAAATATTGCTAGGGAAGATGCAAAAAATTTGATTGAAAAGGATCCTCAGTTAAAACATATTGACAATAAAGAAATTAAAGAAGAATATTCAAGAATTAATAAAAATAGTATTCTTTGGAAACACATAAGTTAATTATTTAAAAAATATTGAAAATTAAATTTTCATAATTGTATCTTTACAATTAATCTTCAAAGAATGAATATATCATACAATTGGCTTAAAGAATTTCTAGATTTTGACCTTAAATTTGATGAAGTATCAGAAATTTTAACAGATATTGGCTTAGAAGTAGAAGGTATTCATAAATACCAACAATTTAAAGGCGGTTTAAAGGGGCTTGTTGTAGGTAAAGTTCTTTCTTGTGATAAACATCCTAATGCAGATAGGTTAAAGTTAACAACTGTTAATATTGGAAGTGAAAATCCTCTTCAAATTGTTTGTGGGGCACCCAATGTAGGGGTAGGCCAAACTGTAGTAGTTGCAACTGTTGGCACTATTTTATTTCCTATAAAAGGAGATAAGTTTAAGATTAATAAAAGTAAAATTAGGGGTGAATTAAGTCAAGGAATGATATGTGCTGAAGATGAAATTGGAATTGGAGTTTCTCATGAAGGGATAATAGTTTTAGATGATAAGCACAAAGCAGGAAAAAAAGTTTCTAAAATTTATAATTCTTATGAAGATATTGTTTTTGATTTGGGATTAACTCCAAATCGTTCAGATGCAATGAGCCATTATGGTGTTGCAAGAGATTTAAGAGCAGCTTTGATGCACAGGGGTTATAAAACTGAGTTAATTACTCCATCTATTTCATCATTTAATATAAATTCAAGAACTCAAAAGGTAAATATAAGTGTAGAAGATCCTATAATGTGTTCAAGATTTACAGGTATTTGTATTGAAAGTATAACAGTTAAAGAATCTCCTGACTGGTTACAAAACAAGCTTAAATCGATAGGACATTCACCAATAAATAATATTGTTGATATAACAAATTACGTACTTCATGAATTAGGTCAACCCTTACATGCATATGATCTAGAAAAAATTAAATCTAATACTATAAAGGTAAAAACTTTAAAAAAGAATACACTTTTTACAACACTTGATAGTGTAGAAAGAAAATTAAATGCAACAGATCTGATGATATGTGATCAAAATACTCCAATGTGTATTGCTGGTGTTTTTGGAGGAGATAATCACGGAATTACCGATAAAACTCATTCTATTTTTTTAGAAAGTGCTTCTTTTAATCCAGTTTCTGTAAGAAAAACAGCAAAATCCCATTCAATCAATAGTGATGCTTCATTTAGATTTGAAAGGGGAATTGATATAGAATTAGTTGATTATGCTCTTAAAAGAGCTGCAATTTTGATTTGTGAAGTGTGTGAGGGGAAGATATGTAGTGATTTAATGGATGAATATCCTAAAAAACTGGAACCGAAATCTATTTTACTCAATTATGAAAAAACAAATAAGCTTATTGGTCAAACTATTCCTTCTGAGGAGATGAAATCTATTTTGACCTCACTAGATTTTAAAATAAATAATATTACTGAAACAGGTATAGGAATCACTGTTCCTTCATATAGACATGATGTTACTAGAGAATGTGATGTAGTTGAAGAAATTTTAAGAATATATGGTTTTAATGAAATAAAACTTTCTAACAAAATATCTATTTCCATAAATTCTGTTAACAAAAATTTTTATTATAAAACAGAAAAATCTATTTCAAGGTATTTGAATGCATTAGGATTTAATGAAATAATGAATAATTCTTTAACTAATAATAATTTAAACTTATTTGAAAGAAAAAGTGTAGAAATAATTAATTCTATTAGTTCAGATATTTCCAAACTTAGAACTACTCTACTGGAGTCTTGTCTAAAAACAATAAAATATAATATTAATAGAAATAACAAACACATTAAATTTTTTGAATTTGGGAAAATTTATGAAAGAATAGATGATGTTAATTCAGAAAAAAGGAGATTAAGCATTGTATATACAGGAGATATTATTTCTAAATCATGGAAACACGGTACAATAAAAGCTGATTTTTACTCATTAAAAAAAATTGTGATTAATATCCTTTTAAAATTATCTATTACCACTCAAGAAATGATTATTGATTCTGATGGATTTAATTATGCATTAGGATTATTTTATAATAAGAATAGATTGGCAATTATTGGGTCTATATCTAGTAAAGTAAAATCAAAATTTGATATAAATCAAGATGTTTATTATGCGTCCATTGATATCGATCAAGTACTTAAATTAGTTTCAACTGACTTTATAAAATATAAGCCACTTTCTAAATTTCCAATCGTTTATAGAGATCTTGCATTTATTTTAGAGAAGAATATTACTTTTTCTGAAATAAAAGAATTGGTTTTTAAAAGTGGAATAAAAAATTTAGTTGACATGAAATTATTTGATGTTTATGAAGGTGACAAGATTCCCAATGAAAAAAAATCTTATGCTATAAATTTTTCTATTTCAAATAATGAAAAAACATTGAATGACAAGGATATTCATCAAATAATGAATAAAATTCAAAAAAAAATTGAAAATAAATTTAATGCCATTATCAGGGATAAATAACAAATAATCCTGAACTGATCAAATGTATTATTACTAAATGAATAGAGACGATTTTATACTAATATTTGAAGGCTCTTTAGTTAATGCAAGTAGAATCATATATGAATTAAAAAATTCTAATATTCATCCAGTAGTTAAGAATCAATCAGAATCTGCTCGACTTGCTGGTTTTGGAAATATCACAGAAGAATATACTTCAATATATGTTCATATAGATGAAATTGCTAACTCAAAGCAAATAATAAATAATTTAAGAGTATAGCTTCTTTCTCAATTCTTTAACCTTATTATCAACAATATAATCATCAAAGCTATTTAATCTATCTATCACGCCTTTAGGAGTTAACTCAATAACTCTATCCCCAACTGATTTTGCAAATTCAAAATCATGAGTGCTTAAAATAACATTTCCCTTAAACTTTTTAATTGAATTATTTAAGGCAGTTATGGATTCTAAATCTAAATGACTTGTAGGTTCATCAAACATTATAACATTAGATCTTAACATCATCATTCTAGATAACATACATCTTACTTTTTCTCCACCAGAAATAACATCAGCTTTTTTTAGAGCTTCTTCTCCACTAAAAATCATTTTCCCTAGAAAACCTCTAATGTAAACTTCTTCTCTTTCTTCATCATTCTTGGCCCATTGCCTTAACCAATCAACTAAAGATAATTTATTATTAAAAAAAGAACTATTATCTAAAGGTAAATACGATTGTGATGTAGTTATTCCCCAATTAAATTTTCCAGAATCAGATTTAATTTCATTATTTATAATTTGATAAAAAGCTGTAGTTGCCCTAGTATCTTTAGAATACAAAACAACTTTTTCACCTTTATTAAGATTAAAACTAATTTTATCAAATAATACACTTGATGAATCAGAAAATGACAAATTGTCTACATTCAAAATTTGGTCTCCTGCATATCTTTCAGAATTAAATATAATAGCTGGATATCTCCTTGATGATGGTTTAATATCTTCAATATTTAAATTGTCTAACATTTTTTTTCTTGATGTTGCTTGTTTAGATTTTGAAGCATTAGCACTAAACCTAGCAATAAAATCTTCCAATTCTTTTTTCTTTTCTTCAGCTTTTTTGTTTTGTTGGGTTTTTTGTCTAAGAGCTAATTGACTGGATTCATACCAGAATGTATAATTTCCTGAAAAATGATTGATTTTTCCAAAATCTATATCAGAAATATGGGTACAAACTGAATCTAAAAAATGTCTATCATGAGAAACTACAATTACAGTGTTATCATAGTTTGCAATAAAACTTTCTAACCATTTTATAGTTTCAAAATCTAGATCATTTGTTGGTTCATCCATTATTAATACATCAGGATTTCCAAATAAAGCTTGGGCTAATAATACTTTTACTTTTTGGATTCCATCTAATTCATTCATTAATTTATAATGAAGATCCTCTCTTATTTCTAAATTTGATAAAAGTGTCGCAGCATCACTTTCAGCATTCCAACCGTTCATTTCCTCATATTTTAGCTGAAGGACTCCTACTCTATCACTATCTTTATCTGAGAAATCTGTTTTAGAATAAATTTCATCCATTTCTTTTTTAATATTAAATAATACTTTATTACCCATTATTACAGTCTCTAATGCCTGCTTTTCATCAAAAGCAAAATGATCTTGTTCTAAAACAGACATTCTTTTACCTTGTTCAAGGTTAACAGTCCCAGAATTTGGTTCTAATTTATTTGATAAAATTTTTAAAAAAGTAGATTTCCCTGAACCATTAGCTCCAATAATACCATAACAATTTCCTTTTGTAAAAGAAGTATTTACATCATCAAATAAAATTCTTTTTCCAAATTGGACAGAAAGATTAGAAATATTTAACATATTTAAAAAATATAATAAGGTGGCAAATTTAATAAAATCAAATTTATGATTATTCTAATTTTATCTTTAAATTAATTGAGCGTATGGATACTCTTAATAGTAAGTCTTCTAAAATAATAATAACATTTATATCATTTCTGTTATTTACTTCTTGCCAATTATTTAATAAAAACACACACACCTATTTAGCCGGTAAAATACTCAAAAAAACAAGTGAAAAAATCTCTGTTTTAAAAGATGAAAAAATCGTAAATGAAACCTCTATATCTGAAAATGGAAACTTTTATTTAGAACTAAATAATATTAAAGACGGGTTATACAACTTTAAGCATCTTCCTGAGTTTCAATATTTAATTTTAGAAAAAGGAGATAGTTTGGTATTAAGATTAAATGCATTAGATTTTGATGAATCATTGGTTTTTAATGGAAATGGGTCTTCAAAAAATAATTATCTAATGGATGTTTTTTTAAATCATGAAAAAGAAGAGAGTTTTCTTAACTTAAATCTTAAACAGAATCCTATAAAATTTAGAGAGATAATTGACTCCCTATTAACTTTTAAGATTAATAGGTTTAATGATTTCCAAAAAACAAATAAATTAAATAATATCAGCAAGTTAATTCTAGAATATTCTATTAAACTACCACTCTATTCAAAGACAGAAACTTATTTATCAATTTATAAGCAAACGGGTCAGCTAAAGGAAATTAACAATGAGTTTTATAAATTTAGAGACAAGATTGACTTAAACATAGATGAATTATCTCATTTTAAACCTTATTTAGATTATATTATTTTAAGAACAATTAATGAGTCTGGAATAGATTATAATTCTTATTCAAATTTAGACTTACAGTTTAATTTAGACAGAATTAAATTTGTTGATTTAGCCATATCTAACCCAGTTGTAAAATCAACAATTCTAAGATATATAGCTTTCGAGTACCTATTAAAAGAAAATATTTTAATTGATATTGATACTTTTTTAAATGTTTTTTTAGAAATTTCAGAAAATAATAATACAAATATAGAAATTGAGCAACTTTATTTAAATATTACTGCTCTTCAAGTTGGAAATTCTATACCTGATATTAAGTTACTAAGTATTGATAATAAAACTATTTCTAATAGAGATTTATATTCTAATAAACCAATTATTTATGTTTTTTGGTCATATGAACAAAACTCTCATCAATTAAGTCTATTTAATAGAATTTTTAATATTCTTAATAAGAATAATAACTATAATTTTTTCTCCATCAATATTAATTCAGATGAATCAAAATGGAAAGAGTCTTTAAAAAAGATTAGAAAGAGAAATAATATTAAACATTTTATGACTAGTGATTTTACATCTATGAGTAAAAAAATGATATTAAATAATCTTAATAAAATAATTATAACTAATAAAGGGGGTAAAATTATTTCAGTTACTGATATTATGAAATTAGAAAAATCAATACTGTTAGATTAATTACCCTTTTTGAAATCAGCTAAAAACTTTTCAAGTCCTATGTCAGTTAATGGGTGTTTTAATAAACCTTTAATCGAAGATAAAGGTCCTGTCATAACGTCTGCCCCAATTTTTGCACAATCAATTATATGCATTGTATGTCTTATAGAAGCTGCAAGAATTTGTGTATTAAAAGCATAATTGTCATACACTGTAACAATTTCTGAAATTAAATTTAAACCATCAGTTGAAACATCATCTAATCTTCCAATAAAAGGAGAAACATAAGTGGCACCTGCTTTAGCAGCTACTAGCGCTTGACCTACAGAAAAAACTAACGTACAATTAGTTTTAATAGACTTATTAGAAAAATATTTTATAGCTTTAATACCATCTAAAATCATAGGAATTTTTACTACAATTTGTGAATGAAGTTTTGATAAAGCTTCACCTTCTTTAACCATACCATTATAATCAGTGGAAATTACCTCTGCTGAAACATCTCCATCAACAATTTCACAAATTTTAACATAATGATCTAGAATATTTTGATGTCCTGTAATTCCTTCTTTAGCCATTAAAGATGGGTTTGTAGTAACTCCATCTAAAACACCTAAGTCTTGTGCTTCTTTTATATTCTCAAGGTTAGCTGTATCTATAAAAAATTTCATAATTGTTATTTAATTTTTACTATAAAGCAATAATATCTTTTCAAATAATTTATCAGGTAAAATTCTTTTTAAAATTATTGAAAATTTTTGGATAAATGGACCTATTTTATAATGAATTTTTATATTACTTGAATTAATTATTTTTAAAATTAATTTAGATATTATTTCAGGTGACTGGGCGTTTTCAACATGTTTATTAGCAGATTTAATACTTTTTAAATAGTCTTTTTTATATACAGAAAAATTATTTTCCCTTGAATCAATTCTTCTAGAAATAATATCTGTTTTAAAATCTCCTGGTGCTATGTTAACTACTCTAATATTAAATTTTTTCAATTCCATGCTAAAAACTTCACCTATGATTTCCATTGAACTCTTTGTAGCACAATAAATTCCTCTAAAAGGAATTCCAAAATATCCTAAAACTGATGTTATATTAATTATTAAACCATCATTTTTTTCTCTCATTATTGGAATACATTGCTTGATCATTTCAACAGGACCAAAAAAATTAGTTTGAAAAGCACTTTTCATATCATCTTGAGATGTTTCTTCTAATGGTCCAGTAATTCCAATTCCGGCATTATTAATTAAAACATCTACTCTCCCCTCTTTGCTAATAACATATTTAATAAAGTCTTTTATTTCATTATTATTATTTATATCACATTGTAATAGATTAAAATCAGTAATATTATACTTCTTGGGGTCTCTACATGTGCCGTAGACCATAAAACCATTAGATGATAATAATTGAGCTATAGATTTTCCTATTCCAGATGAAGCACCAGTTACAATAATAATTTTAGACATATAAAAAAAAAGGGCAAGCTACTTATATCACACCGCTACGACCATCTACCCTTGCTGTGTTCCCACCCTGGGGGATTAAAATAGGAGCTGGTTGTATAAGACTTGCCCAAGACAAATATAAATATGTTTTTATAATTTATGCGTAGTGTTAATTATTAATATTTAAATTTGATAAGTAAAAAAAATGATGTCACAAATAAGATCACTTACTTTAATCCTTTTTTTATTTATCTATTCCTGTGGAACAAATGTTAATTCTAATTATTCAATAATTATTTCTAAAAAATCACAGTTTTCAAAAAATGGAGATAAAATATCACTTAAAATAAAAAATCCATCAGATAAAAAGATTGAAAATCTTGAATTCAAAATAAATAATATTCCAATTAAAGATGAATATATATTAAATAACAATCTTGGAGTTAACCTAATTCAGGCATCATTTACAATTAACAAAAAAGTCATTAGTTTAAATAAGGATTTAACTATTTTTTCTAATACTATACCGAAACTTTATACTTATAAAATTATTAATGAATTTGAACATGATATAACATCATATACTCAAGGATTAGAATTTGATGATGAATTTTATTTATATGAAAGCACAGGTCAGTATGGATATTCATCTTTAAAAAAAATTGATTTTAAAAGTGGAAAAGTTGAAAATAATTTATTTTTAGATCAATCCTATTTTGGCGAAGGACTAACCATTTTAGAAAATAATTTATTTCAGCTAACCTGGAAAGAAAAAATAGGATTCATTTATGATAAAAGTAATTTTAAATTAATAAAATCTTTTAATTATAAAAAGAGTATAGAAGGTTGGGGTCTATGTAATGACGGAAAATATTTATACAAATCTGATGGAACAGAAAAAATATGGACTCTAGATCCTGAAACTTTAGAAGAACTATCTAGCATTAGTGTTGTTACTAATAATAAAATAATTAAAAACATTAATGAATTGGAATGGTATAATGGCAAAATATATGCAAATACATATCAGTTTAATAAAGAAGTAGGAATAATAATAGACCCAACTAGTGGAAGTGTTGACGGCGTTATAGATTTTAACGGTTTAAAGGAAAAAGTAAAACAACATGACAAATTAGATGTTCAAAATGGAATTGCTTTTCATAAAGAAAGAAACACCTTTTTTGTGACAGGTAAAAATTGGAATAAGTTATTTGAAATCAGAATATTTGAAAATCAATAATTGAAGAGTGACCTATCTTTCATTAATTCATTAACTCTTTTTTTAACCTTCATTATTTCATTATCATTATTATGATTTTCTATTACTTTATCTATTAAATCAACTATTAAAGTCATTTCATTTTCAATTAATCCTCTGGTAGTAATTGCAGGTGTTCCAAAACGAATTCCAGATGTAATAAATGGAGATTTATCATCAAATGGTACCATATTCTTGTTTGCTGTTATATCTGCTTTGACAAGAGCCATTTCAGCGTCTTTTCCAGAAATATTTTTATTTCTAAGATCTATTAGCATCATATGATTATCCGTTCCATCTGAAATGATATTATAATTTCTTTTTACAAACTCTTTTGCCATTGATTTAGCATTTTGTCTAACCTGAACCATATAATTCATAAAATCATCTGTTAAAGCTTCTCTAAAAGCAATTGCCTTGGCAGCAATGACATGTTCAAGAGGACCACCTTGATTTCCAGGGAAAACAGCAAGATTTATTAATGAAGACATTTTTTTTAATGAACCATTCTTTAATTTTAAACCAAAAGGATTTTCAAAGTCCTCCCCCATTAATATTAAGCCTCCCCTAGGACCTCTAAGTGTTTTATGAGTCGTAGTTGTAACAACATGACAATGTGGAACAGGGTCATTAAGTATTCCTTTTGCGATAAGTCCTGCAGGATGGGCTATATCTGCCATTAAAAAAGCATCAATACTGTCAGCAATTTCTCTAAACTTTTCAAAATCAATATCTCTAGAATAAGCAGAAGCTCCTGCAATAATTAATTTAGGCTTTTCTTTTTTGGCTATCTTCATTATGTTATCATAATTAAGCACACCAGATTCTCTTTCAACTCCATAAAAAACAGGATCATACAACCTTCCGCTAAAACTAACTGGAGATCCATGTGTTAAATGACCTCCATGAGATAAGTCAAATCCCAAAATTTTGTCTCCTGGTTTTAAAAAAGCATGATAAACAGCTGAATTAGCCTGTGATCCTGAATGAGGCTGAACATTAGCAAATGATACTCCAAATAGTTCTTTAGCACGGTTAATTGCTATAGTTTCTATTTCATCAACAACTTCACAACCACCATAATATCTTTTTCCTGGATATCCTTCAGCATATTTATTTGTAAGAACAGAACCTGTTGCCTGCATTACAGAGGGACTAGTAAAGTTTTCAGAAGCAATTAACTCAACTCCTTCAATTTGACGTTTTTTTTCCTTATTAATTAAATTGAAAATTTCAATATCTTTTTGCATATTTTTGGTATATTAAGTAGTGACTCAAAATTAAAAAATTGATTAGTTTAAACTATACTAAAAATAGATTTAGAAACATTACTTATCAAATATTAATTAACATATATATAATGAAGAAAATTTATTTAATAATATTAACTGGCTTGATACTTGTAAAAAAAAGATTCATTCCATATCCCTCTGATGAAGTATTGATCTATGATAATTCAGAAATGATAAAAAATAAGTTAAAGTATATAATTATAAATTACAACTTTTCAGATTAATTAAACATGGTCTCCAAACTAAACATAATAAATAAGAAGGCTAAGTTTGCATATACTTTAATGGATCAGTTTTCCGCTGGAATTGTATTAACCGGAACTGAAATAAAATCTATAAGAGCTAGCAAAGCATCTATTTCAGAGAGTTTTTGTGAATTTAATGATTCTGGAGAGTTATTTATTATAAACATGTTTATTGATGTATATTCATTTGGAAATCAATTTAATCATAAAACAAGAAATCAAAGGAAACTTCTATTAAACAAAAAGGAATTAAATAAACTTTTTAAACAAGTAAAAAATACAGGTTTAACAATAATTCCTTTGAAAGTATTTATAAATGAAAAAGGTTATGCAAAAGTATTGATCTCATTAGCCAAAGGAAAAAAGCTTTATGACAAAAGACAATCTATAAAAAACAGAGAAAATAAAATTCAACTTGACAGAATTAAGAAGAAAAAAAATAATTAATTTGTGTTTTTTAGCATTGGAACAAAGTTAAATTTACCCATTAATTCTTTTTCAAATTTATTTTTACTTATTCTTTTTATACATGTCATTTCTTGAATATTTTTTCCAACTGGAATTACCATAATCCCTCCGATTTTAAGTTGTAATAATAGTTTTTTAGGAACATCAATTGCTCCAGCAGTAATAATAATCTTATCGTACGGAGCATGCTCCTTTATTCCTAAATAACCATCACCATATTGAATTAATTCAGGTTCATATCCTAATAATGGTAATCTTTTTATTGCCTTTCTAAACAAATCATGCTGTCTTTCAATTGTATAAACTTTTGCCTTTAACTTTACCAATATTGCAGTTTGATATCCAGATCCAGTTCCAATTTCTAAAACTTTTTGATGTGGTTTTAAATTTAATAATGAAGTCTGAAAAGCTACTGTATAAGGTTGAGAAATAGTTTGATCTGATCCAATGGGAAAAGCTTTATCAATATAAGCATGAGACTCAAAATCCTTATCAATAAATAAATGTCTAGGAATACTATTGATAGCATTCAAGATTTCATTTGATCTAATACCTTTTTTTATAAGTTGATCAACTAATCTTTTTCTAAGACCCTTATGTTTAGAATTATCTATCAAATGTTAAAAATTAAAAATAAAAATAACGATAAGTATTGTATTTTTGAAAAAAAATAATATGATAAAAGTTGGTGTAATAGGTGTTGGTCATCTTGGTTCAATTCATCTAAAACTTCTAAAAGAATCAATATATTATGACTTAATAGGTTGTTTTGATACAAATAAAAATGTCTCAAAAAACAATAGTGAATTTTTGTTTTTTGACAATATCAATGATTTAATAAGTTCAATTGATGCTGCTTTTATATGTATTAATACTCCTAATCATTATAAAATTGCTAAAAAATGTATTGAAAATTCTAAACATGTTTTTATTGAAAAACCCATAACAGACACTGTTGATCAGGCAATAGATTTAATTAATTTATCTAATAAAAACAAAATAAAAGGTCAGGTTGGACATGTTGAAAGGTTTAATAGTGCTTTTACATGCCTTACAGATATCATAATAAATCCAAAATTTATAGAATGTCACAGATTAGCTGAGTTTAATCCTAGAGGGAATGATGTTTCAGTTATATTAGATTTGATGATTCATGATATTGATATTGTTTTAAGTTTAGTTAAATCTAAACCTAAAACAATAAACGCAAATGGTGTGTGTGTTATAAATAATACTCCTGATATATGTAATGCAAGAGTTGAATTTGAAAATGGTTGTGTAGCTAATTTTACTGCAAGTAGAATTTCCTTAAAAAACTTAAGAAAGACACGTTTTTTTCAATCAAATGCTTATATATCTGTTGACTTTCTTGAAAAGAAAACTGAGATTGTTCAGATAGAAAACGTGAAAAATATTGATGATAAATATGCAATGGTAATTGAAAACTCTGATGGAAAGAAAAAGCAGATTTTTTATAACAACCCTGACGTAAAAGAAAATAATGCAATACTTGAGGAACATAATTCATTTGCAAAATCCATATTAGATGATTCTGATCCTATAGTAAGTTTAAAAGATGGTTTAAATGCATTAAAGCTTGCACATGAAATTTTAAAAAAAATAAAATGAGTATCTCATTAAATTTGAACAAAATATCTAATGAAATACCTAAAGATGTTTTACTGGTTGCTGTTTCAAAAACTAAGTCTATTAGTGATATTCAAATCGCTTATAATTCTGGACAGTTACATTTTGGAGAAAACCAAATCCAAGAACTTACAACAAAAGAAAATAAACTTCCAAAAAATATAAAATGGCATATGATTGGTCATTTACAAAGAAATAAAGTTAAATATATAGCTTCATTCATTTACATGATACAAAGTGTAGACAGTCTAAAACTATTAAAAGAAATTAATAAACAGGCTATTAAAAATAAAAGAAATATAAACGTTCTAATTCAAGTTGACATATCCGAAGATTCTACAAAATTTGGCTTTTCATTTAAAGAAATTAATCAATTATTATTAATTGAGAAATTTAAAGAATTTCAAAATGTTTCAATAAAAGGATTAATGGGTATGGCTAGTTTTACATCTAATGAAAAATTAATCAGAAAAGAATTTAACAATTTGAATGATTTGTATAAAAATTTTAAAAACAAATATTCATTCGAATATCTGTCAATGGGAATGAGTTCCGACTATAAAATAGCTATTAAATGTAATAGTAATATAATTAGATTGGGAAGTAACATTTTTGGAAAAAGGAATTAAATAAAATATTTTGTTTTCAATACTTGACTTAGAAACTACTGGAGGGAAATTTAATGAAGAAGGAATAACAGAAATTGCTATTTATAAATTTGATGGAATTAATATTGTAGATCAATTTATAAGTTTACTTAACCCTGAAATTTCAATTCAACCATATGTAAAACAACTAACAGGCATTAATAATAAAATGTTATTAAAGGCGCCAAAATTCTATCAAGTTTATAAAAGAGTTTTAGAGATTACGGATAACACAATATTGGTAGCACATAACGCATCTTTTGATTATAGAATGCTAAAAGTTGAATTTAATAGATTAGGATACCAGTTCAATATTCCTCAACTATGCACAGTTAAATTATCAAAAAAATTATTTCCAGATAAGGATTCATACAAACTTGGAAAATTGGTAAAATCATTAGGAATATCAATTTCAAATAGACATAGGGCAGCAGGTGATGCAATGGCTACTGTAGAATTATTCAAATTACTGCTAAAAAAAGACAAAAATAATGAGATTTTAAATAAAATTCTTAAACAAGAAAATAATTAATATTGAAAGATTTAAATAAAAAAACATTAATAACCATTTCTGGTCCAACCGCAGTAGGTAAAACAAAATTTAGTATAGATTTAGCTAGAATATTAAATTGTAACATAATTTCCTGTGATTCTAGACAATTTTATAAAGAATTAACAATTGGTACTGCAGTTCCGTCAAAAAAGGAATTAAAAGCAGTTAAACATCATTGTATTCAACATAAATCTATATTAGACACATATACAATAAAAGATTTTGAAAAAGAAGTCTTAATAATTATTAATAATGAATTTAAAAATAATGATTATATAATAATGTCTGGAGGTTCAGGATTATATATGGATGCCGTTATTAATGGATTAGATAATTTTCCAAAAACTGATGATAAGGTTCGTAAACAATTAAATTCCGAACTAAATAAATTTGGAATTGAATACCTGCAGAAAAAGCTAAATAAATTAGACCCGCTCTATTATAACAATGTTGATAAACAAAACCCCAGAAGATTAATTAGAGCATTAGAAATATGTATTTCATCTAATAAACCGTATTCTTCGTTTATAGGAAAACAAAAAAACATTCATGAATTTAATTTATTTAATATGGCTATGAATATAAAGAGAGAAATACTATATAATAAAATAAATTTAAGAGTTGATAAAATGATAGATGATGGCTTATTGGAAGAAGTCAAAACTTTAATTATTCATAAAGAACTAAATACCTTGAACACTATTGGTTACAAAGAACTATTTCTATTTATAGAAAAAAAATTAACATTTGAGCAAAGTATTGAAGAAATAAAGAAAAATTCAAGAAGATTTGCTAAAAGACAAATCACATGGTTAAAAAGAAAAGAAGACATTATTTGGGTTAATAATGATGTAACTCCAGAAGAAATTAAAAGAAATTATTTTGATTTTAAATAATTCTCAACATTACCTATAATCCTTTTTTCAATATTTGTAATATTTGCTTTTATAAACTTAGAGCCTGTTATTTTTTCAAACAACTCTATATATCTTTCTGAAACACCATTAATATAATTATCACTCATTTCTGGAATAACTTGACCTTCTTTACCTTGAAAACCATTACTAATCAACCATTTCCTTACAAACTCTTTTGAAAGTTGTTTTTGAGGAGATTTAGTTTTCTGAAGGTCATCATATGTATCTAAATAGAAATATCTTGATGAATCAGGAGTATGAATTTCATCTATTAAAATTATTTTTCCATCAGTATTTTGGCCAAATTCATACTTTGTATCAACTAAAATAAGGCCTTGATCATTAGCGATTCTTGATCCCTCTTCAAAAAGCTTAAAAGTATAATCTTCAAGTTTTAAATATTCTTTTTTAGAAACTATATTTCTTTTCAAAATTTCTTCTTTTGATATATCTTCATCATGATTTCCGTCAATTGCTTTTGTTGTTGGAGTAATTATAGGTATGGGAAATTTATCATTCTCTATCATGTCTTCAGGCATTTTAATTCCACAAATTTCTCTTAAACCTGAATTATATAATCTAGCAGCATGACCTGAGAGATATCCTCTAATTACCATTTCAATTTTAAAAGGTTTGCATATTTGTCCTATTGATACATTAGGATCAGGCGTGCTTTGTAGCCAATTTGGTATAATGTGAGATGTTGCATTAAGCATTTTAGATGAAATTTGATTTAAAATTTGCCCCTTAAAAGGTATTCCTCTTGGTAAGACTACATCAAATGCAGAAAGTCTATCTGATGCTATCATAACTAATGATTCATTATTAATATTATAAACATCTCTTACTTTTCCTGAGTATTTTGAAATTTGATTAGTGAAATTGAAATCTGTTCTAGTAATTGTGTTCATAAAAATTAATTAGTATGTTCAGTATTATTGTAAGCATCAATTATTCTTTTAACAACTTGATGTCTAATAACATCAGTCTCATCTAAATAAATTATCTCAATTCCTTCAATATTTTGAAGAATACGATTAGCTTCTATTAATCCAGACATTACTCTACTTGGTAAATCAATTTGACCAGGGTCGCCATTGATCATAAATTTAGCATGATTTCCCATTCTTGTTAGGAACATTTTCATTTGATTGTGAGTAGTATTTTGACCTTCATCTAATATCACAAAAGCATTGTCTAAAGTTCTTCCTCTCATATAGGCTAAAGGAGCGATTTCAATTATTCCTCTATGTATATAATCATCTAGTTTTTCAATTGCTATCATTTCTTTTAACGCATCATACAATGGTTGCATGTAAGGATCTAGTTTATCCTTCATGTCACCAGGTAAAAACCCCAAACTTTCCCCAGCTTCTACAGCAGGTCTTGTTAATATGATTTTTTTTACCTGTTTATCTTTTAAAGCTTTAACTGCAATAGCAATCCCCGTATAAGTTTTTCCAGTTCCTGCTGGACCAACTGCAAAAACCATATCATTATTTTCAAAAGCTTCAACAATTTTAATTTGATTTATAGTATGTGCCTTAATTTTCTTCTTTCCAACACCATACAAAATCACTTTTCCATGTATAGAATTAATTAATTTATTACCATTTCCAGACATTATTGAATTAATAGTTTTTTCATTAAGAATATCATTGTCTTTCATTATATAAATCAAAGAGTCTAGACGTATTCTTAATTGTGTAATAAGAGAATCTTCTCCGTTGGTAATTATTCTATCCCCTTTAACAATTATTTTTAGTTCAGGAAAATTTTGCTTAATTATTTTAATTATATCATAATCCTTTTTATCAAAAAAATCAATCGGATGTATTTCTTTAATAAAATATTCAAGTTTTTTCACTTAAGGTTAGTTTGTTATTTATTGGCAAGTTGTAAATTTATGTAATTTTTAATCTTAAATATAAATTTTCTATTAACAAATGCCAGTTATTACATTAACAAGTGATTTTGGAAATAAGGACCATTTTGTTGGTTCTGTCAAGGGTTCATTAAACAATGAAATACCTAATGTTAATATTATTGATATTTCAAATGACATATCACCATTTAATATTATTGAAGGTGCATATATAATTGAAAATGCATATAAAAATTTTCCTGAAGGATCAATTCATATTATTGGAGTTGATTCTGAAAAGACTCCAGAAAAAAAACATTTAGTAATTAAATTAGATGGACATTATTTTATATGTGCAGATAATGGAATAATGTCTTTGGTTGCTAATAGAATTAAACCAGAGAAAATTATTGAAATTAATATTCATAATTCTTCAAGTTCAAGTTTTACTGTTTTAGATGTTTTTGTAAAAGTAGCTGCACATATTTATCGGGGAGGTTCCATTGACTTAGTTGGAAATAAAATATTTCAATTAAAAGAATTATATGATATAAACCCAATATTAAATGAAAAGAGTAATGAAATTACTGGAAACGTAATTTATATTGATAATTATGAAAATGTAGTGACAAATATTTCAAAGTTAGTATTTGAAGAGTTTGGAAAATCTAGACCCTATGTTATAAATGCCAGAAATTATAAATTTAACTCAATTGTAAATTCATATAGTGAATCTATAAAGTTTGATATAAAAAAAGAATTAAGAAAAGAAGAAGGAAAAAAAATTGCACTATTTAATAAAGCTAATTTCTTGGAATTGGCCATATATAAAAGCAATCCCTTAATAACAGGAGGAGCCAGTAGTTTATTTGGCTTAAAATACAGAGATGTTGTTACTATTAAATTTGATTAAAAAATGTATAAAGTGTTAATAAAATTGTTTTATTTTAACGTTATATTCTAATATATTTACCAGCAGATTTATTTGATTATGAAATTCATTGTTTCAAGTTCATTATTATTAAAAAACATACAAGTATTAGGTGGTATTTTAAGTACAAATAACACATTGCCTATTCTAGATTATTTTCTATTTGATATATCAAAGAACTTGTTAAAAATTACGGCATCTGATTTAGAAACAACATTATCTGCCGACATTGAAATTGAATCAAATGAGACATGTTCAATTGCTGTTCCAGCTAAACTTCTTATTGATACTCTAAAAACTTTTCCTGAACAGCCCTTAACTTTTAACATCTTAGATAATAATACAATAGAAATAAGTTCAAATCACGGTAAATATTCACTAGCTTATGCTAATGGAGATGAATTTCCTAAAACAGTGTCCATTAGCGATGCATCAAACTCAACTATATCTTCACAAGTCCTATTTCAAGCTATCAATACAACTATTTTTGCTTCAGGAAATGATGATCTAAGACCGGTAATGAGTGGAGTTTTTTTTCAATTTTCAAGCGAAAACTCAACATTTGTAGCTACTGACGCTCACAAGCTTGTTAGATATGTCAGAACAGATTTTAAATCTGATCAATTAGTAGAGTTTATTATGCCAAAAAAACCTCTTAATATCTTAAAAGGAATATTAATTAATGACAAGTATGATGTTAATATTGAATATAATGAAAGTAATGCAAAGTTTACTTTTTCTAATCTATCGCTGACATGTAGGCTTATTGATGGAAATTACCCTAATTATGAAGCTGTTATTCCTAAGGAAAACCCTAATGTATTAACTATTGACAGATCCTTGTTTTTAAATTCAACCAAGAGAGTAAGTATTTTTTCAAACAAAACAACCCATCAAATTCGATTAAAAATTACAGGTAATGAGCTTGTAGTTTCTGCAGAAGATTTAGACTACAGTAATAAAGCTGAAGAAAGACTTGACTGTAACTATAATGGAGATGATATTGAAATAGGTTTCAATTCAAGATTTTTAGTAGAAATGTTATCTAATTTAACAACTGATGAAGTAAAGCTGGAATTATCTCTTCCAAATAGAGCTGGAATTTTAACTCCTACAAAATCTGATTCTAAATCAGAACAGGTTACAATGCTAGTAATGCCTGTAATGTTAAATTCTTAAAAATAATAATCCGTTATAACAAAACTTGACTTCTTTAAATAGATCATTTCTCTAAGAATTATTTTATTTAAATCATTTTAATTTTTTCATATTACTCATGTTTCTTCTCAAAATCATACCCATTTTTTCAATTGGGTGATTTTCCGTGTCTGAGTCAAATTTATTTAACTTAATTTGATCAATTTCTGTAGCATTATCAACTAAACCAATGTATGTCTTATCAATTTTCTTCATAAATTCTGATAGAAGCGGCAAACAAGATTGATTAAATAAATAACATCCATATTCTGCAGTATCTGAAATTATTCTATTCATTTCATACAATTTCTTCCTTGCTACTAGATTAGCTATCAAAGGTAATTCATGTAAAGATTCATAATATGCAGACTCCCCAATAATTCCATTACTAACCATAGTTTCAAAAGCAAGTTCAACACCAGATTTAACAAAAGCTATCATTAAGATTCCTTTTTTAAAGTAATCATCATTAGAAATTTGAACATTTGATGGATCAGTTTTTTCAAAATTAGTATTACCAGTAGCTTCTCTCCATTTTAACAGATTGGAATCATTATCATTCCAGTCATTCATCATGTTTTTTGAAAAACTTCCAGTTAAAATATCATTCATGTGTTTATTAAATAATGGAGTCATTATTTTTTTCAAATCACAGGATAGTTCATGAACTTTTAATCTTGAACTATCATCTAGTCTATTTATCATTCCTGAAATTCCATTATGTTTTAATTCTTCAGTAATTGTTTCCCATCCATATTGAATTAATTTTGAAGAAAAACCGCTATCATAACCTAATTCAATCATTTTATTAAAACATAAAATGGATCCTGTTTGTAATATACCACACAGAATAGTCTGTTCTCCCATTAAATCAGATTTTACTTCAGCTACAAATGAAGATTCTAAAACACCTGCTTTGTGACCTCCAGTTGCCACAGCATATGCTTTAGCAAGATCTAATCCATCTCCATTAGGATCATTTTCTGGATGAACTGCCAACAATGTTGGCACTCCAAAACCTCTAAGAAATTCTTCTCGAACCTCGGTACCCGGACATTTTGGTGCAACCATAATTACAGTTATATCTTTTCTTATCTTAATTCCTTCTTCAACAATATTAAATCCATGTGAATAAGATAAAACTGAATTTGTTTTCATCAATGGCATGGCCTTATTTACTACATTAGTGTGATTTTTATCAGGTGTTAAGTTAATTACAATATCTGCCTTTGGAATTAAGTCTTCAAAAGTGCCAATCTTAAAATTATTTTTTGAAGCATTTATAAATGATTCTTTTTTATTTTTTATGGATGAGGATCGTAAAACATAGGAAATATCAAGACCAGAATCTCTCATATTTAGACCTTGATTTAAACCCTGTGCCCCGCAACCAATTATAACAATACTTTTTCCTTTAATAATGTCTACACCATTTTCAAATTCTGCAGAATTCATAAATCTACATTTTGCTAATTGTTCTTTTTGTTGACTTGATGTTAATTGATTATAATAATTTTCCATATTTAATTATTTATCAGTATTTAATTCTAAAATATCAGAAATATTCATAGCTTCTTTAGAAACTGAAATTCTTCCAGATCTCACAAATTGTAATAAGCCATATGGTTCTAACGAATCGTATAGTTTTTCTGTTTCTTCCCTCCAACCAGTTTTTTCAATAATAAAATAATCCGGAGACACTGTTACAATGTTAGCCTGACTATTTTTAATAATTTTTTGAATATGTTTTTCATCAAAAAGAGATTTCGATTTTACTTTATATAAAGCTGTTTCTAAAAAAATAGTTTCTTTATCTGTATGATAAAAGGCTGCAATAACTTCTATTTGTTTCTCAATTTGTTTAACAATATTTTTAATTTTTGACTCCACCACTTTTACTACAATAACAAACCTATAAATATTATCAATTTCAGATTGAGAAGTAGTTAAGCTTTCAATATTAACATGGCGTTTCAAAAAAATAGCTGAAATTCTATTTAATAATCCAATGTTATTTTCAGTATAAACAGAAACTGTATATGTATTTAATTTATTAGTCATAATTATTATTCAAGTCTAACATCAGAAACAGATGCTCCAGAAGGAATCATTGGGAAAACATTAGCTTCTTTTTCTACACAAACTTCAAGAAAATAAGGTTTTTTCGAATTTATCATTTCTTTTATTGAAGATTTTAAATTTTCTCTTTTCTTAATTTTTTTACCGTCTATAAAATATCCCTTAGCTATCTTAACAAAATCTGGATTTACCATTTCAGTAGAAGCATATCTTTTATCAAAAAACATCTGCTGCCATTGTCTTACCATTCCTAAATATTCATTGTTTAAAACAACAATTTTTACAGCACATCCTGTTTGAAAAATTGTCCCTAATTCTTGAATAGTCATTTGATAACCTCCATCCCCTATTATTGCAATAACTTCTCTATCTGGGGCGCCCATTTTTGCACCTATAGCTGCTGGGAGAGCAAAACCCATAGTTCCCAATCCTCCAGAAGTTACATTTGATTTTGAATGATTAAAACTAGCATATCTACATGTAACCATTTGATGCTGACCAACATCAGAAACTATTATGGCATTTCCTTTAGAAATCTCATTAATTTCTCTTATTACTTCTCCCATGGTTAACCCCTCTTTTGATGGATACAAATCATTTTTAATTACTTTATCAAATTCCTTTTTATAAAAAGAATGAAATTTATTAATCCAATTTGTATGTGATTTTTCTTTAACTAATTCAATAAGTTCTGGTAGAGTGTCCTTAACATTGCCTAAAACAGCAATGTCAACATTAACATTCTTATTTACTTCTGCTGGATCAATTTCAAAATGAATAATTTTTGCTTGTTTAGCATAGGTTTCTAGGTTTCCTGTTACTCTATCATCAAAACGCATTCCAATTGCAATTAATACATCACATTCATTTGTAAGAACATTAGGCCCATAATTTCCATGCATTCCTACCATTCCTACATTTAGAGGATGATCTGATGATAATGCAGACAAACCCAAGATAGTCCAAGCAGCAGGAATACCAGTTTTTTCTATAAATTGTTTAAACTCACTTTCTGCATTTCCTAAAATTACTCCTTGGCCAAAAACTATAAATGGTTTTTTTGAATTATTAATTAATTCAGCTGCCTTATTAATTTCATTAATAGAGAATTTAGGAATTGGGATATAACTTCGAATTGAGTTACATTTTTTGTATTTAAATTCCATCAATTCAAATTGAGCATCTTTAGTAATATCTACTAGTACCGGACCTGGTCTTCCAGATTTTGCAATATAAAAAGCTTTAGCTATTACTTCAGGAATATCTGATGCTTTTGTAATTTGACAATTCCATTTTGTAACTGGTGTAGAAATTCCAATAATATCACATTCTTGAAATGCATCAGAACCTAATAAATGTGAAGCAACTTGACCTGTTATACAAACCATTGGAGTTGAATCAATTTGAGCGTCAGCAATACCAGTGACTAAATTTGTTGCACCAGGTCCAGATGTTGCTGTAACTACACCTACTTTACCAGAAACTCTAGCATATCCTTGAGCTGCATGAGTTGCTCCTTGTTCATGTCTAGTTAATATATGATTTAATTTATCCTCATATTTAAATAACTCATCATAAATTGGCATGATAGCACCACCTGGGTAACCATATATAATATCAACACCTTCTTCTAGAAGACATTTAATAACTGCTTCAGATCCTGATATTTTATTTGTTTTTTTCATTTATATATCATCTGTTATACATCCATTTGAAGCATCTGAAACGGTTTTAGCATATTTATATAAAACACCATTTTTAACTTTTAAATCAGGTTTTACCCAATTAGATTTTCTTTTTTCTAATTCTTCATTTGAAACTTGTAAAGTTAATGTGTTTTTTACTGCATCAATAATTATTTTATCACCATTTTTTATTAGTGCAATGTTTCCTCCATCTTGAGCTTCAGGACTTATATGCCCTACAACAAAACCATGAGTTCCACCTGAAAATCTTCCGTCAGTAATTAATGCTACATCTTTTCCTAATCCAGCACCCATTATAGCAGCAGTTGGTTTTAACATTTCAGGCATTCCAGGACCTCCTTTAGGCCCTTCATAACGAATAACAATAACATCACCTTTCTTTACAAGACCTTTTTTAATTCCATCATTAGCTTTAAATTCTCCTTCAAATACTTTAGCAGAACCTTCAAATTTTAAACCTTCTTTTCCTGTAATTTTTGCAACAGAACCATTAACAGCTAAATTTCCATAAAGTATTCTTATATGTCCAGTTGATTTAATAGGATTATTAAAAGTTTTAATAATATCCTGATTGATATCTAATGGACTTACCTGAGATAAGTTTTCTTTTAATGTTTTTCCAGTAATTGTTAAACAATCTCCATCTAAATAACCATTCTCTAACATATATTTCATAACTGCCGGTATTCCACCAACATTATGTAAATCTTCCATCAAGTACTTACCACTAGGTTTTAAATCAGCTAAAAATGGAGTTTTATTGCATATTTTTTGAAAATCATCTATTGAAAAATCTATATCTGCACTTTTAGCGATTGCTAATAGATGTAATACTGCGTTAGTAGAACCTCCAAGAACAATAATTAATTTAACTGCATTTTCAATAGATTTTCTAGTTATAATATCTCTAGGTTTAATATCATTGACTAATAAGTTTTTAAGGATAGAACCTACTTGAAAACATTCATCCTTTTTATTATTACTAATAGCAGGATTAGAAGAATTATATGGAAGAGTCATTCCCATTGCCTCTATTGCAGAAGCCATAGTATTGGCAGTATACATTCCTCCACATGCACCAGGACCTGGGCAAGCGTTTTTAATTATATCCTTAAATTGTTTTTCATCAATTTTTCCAGCAACATTTTCTCCCCATGCTTCAAAAGCAGAAACTATGTCTATTTTTTTTCCTTTATGACAACCCGAGGCAATTGTTCCCCCATAAACTAAAACACCTGGTCTATTTAATCTTAACATTGCCATTAGTGCTCCTGGCATATTTTTATCACATCCAACTACTGTAACAACCCCATCATAAGACATTCCTTGGATAACAGTTTCTATTGAATCTGCTATAATATCTCTTGATGGAAGTGAAAATCTCATGCCATATGTTCCCATAGAAATGCCATCACTAACGCCAATTGTATTAAAAATTAAACCTACCATTTCAGATTTATTAATTCCTTCCTTAATATCTTTTGAAAGATCATTAAGATGCATATTGCAAGGATTACCTTCATATCCAGTACTAGCAATTCCTATTAAAGGTTTATTTAAATCATTTTTTTTTAAACCTATGGCATGTAACATTGCTTGAGCAGCAGGTTGTGACGGATCTTGAGTTACATTTTTACTAAACTTATTAAGACTCATTTTTATAAAACTAAAAAAAAACCTTCTCTTATTTAATGAGAAGGATTGAATTTAAAAATATATATATTAAAAATAACGTTTATTAATTATAAATCAAGAGAAATGTATGTATTATTTGTTTTTATCCATTTTATAAATTGTATTTTTAAAAAATAATTATTGATTAAATCAAAGTCTGTTGTGAAAGACATAATAAAAAATATAATAAACAAACAAAGAGCTTTTTTTAATTCAAAAAAAACCTTTGATATTCAGAGGAGAAAAGAATTATTAAAAAATTTAAAAAAAGAGATAGAAAATAATGAAAAAGAAATTGAAAATGCTTTATTTAAAGATTTAGGTAAGTCTGAAGGGGAAAGTTATTTAACCGAATTACATTTTATATACTCAGAATTAAACATAGCTATAAAAAACATTGATAAATGGGTCAAAAGAAAATCTGTTAGATCTTCTTTGTTAAATTTCCCATCATCTGATTATATCATTGCTCAACCCTATGGAATTACTCTTCATATTTCACCCTGGAACTATCCATTTCAATTATCTATAGCTCCACTAATTGGAGCCATTGCTGCTGGAAACACAGTTATTTTAAAACCTTCAGAATACTCTATAAATACATCTCTTGTATTAGAAAAAATAATTGATAATGTTTTTCCAGAAGATTTAGTTAAGGT
>JAAZZF010000012.1 GCA_014239275.1 Flavobacteriaceae bacterium
GTACAATTCCCATTCGTCTATATCGTAATAAAAATGAGCTAATTTGAATTCCTTATTTACAATTCCATAATGTCTTTTGGCCATATGAACAGATGGATACTCATAGTAATGGTAATAAACTGCATCTCTATCCCAACTCTCCGTGTTTCCTTTTAACAATGGAACTAAACTTTCTCCCTGCATATCATCAGGAGCATCAATCATAGCTGCTTCTAAAAATGTTTGAGCAAAATCTAAATTTTGAACCATTTCTTCACTGGTTGTTCCTGGCTTAATTACATTTGGCCATTTTATCATTAAAGGTGTTTTAAAAGATTCGTCATAAATAAACCTCTTATCAAACCACCCATGCTCTCCTAAATAAAAGCCTTGATCAGATGTGTATACTACTATTGTATTTTTATCTAAACCTGTTTCTTCCAAATAATCCAATACTCTTCCAACATTATCATCTACTGATGAAATAGTTCCTAAATAATCTTGCATATACCTTTGAAATTTCCATTTCATTTTTTCTTTATCATTCATCTTAGGCCAATTTTCTTTAAAATCCTTATTTATCTTATCTAGTGTAACATCATATTTTTTCTTTTGCTCTTCGTTAGCTCTTCCAAAAGGACCATTAAAACCATGTGCATTCGGTCGCATAAAAGTTCCATCACCTTTAATGTATACAATTTCAGGTTCGACCTTACCCATTTCTTCCATCGTCGATGGCCTAACCTTACTATCATGCATGTATTGCATATGGGTTAGAATATTCATTTCCGCTGTTTTTGCAGCAGTACCCCTTCCAGAATAATCATCAAATAGAGTCTCAGGTTCTGGAAATTCTTTTTCATAAAATTCAGCAAACTTTTCTGGACTTGGCCACCATGCCCTATGAGGAGCCTTATGTAAATACATCATCAAAAATGGTTTGTTTTTATCTCTTTTGGTTTTAAACCAGTTTAAAGTCAAATCAGTAATAATATCAGTAACATAACCAGTAATAACTGTGTCTTTATCCTTTCCTAAAAATTTTGGATTAATATAGTGTCCCTGACCAGGAAGTATTAAAAAGTCATCTACACCCTTTGGATTATTACCAAAATGAAGTTTTCCAAACATAGCAGTTTGATATCCAGCATTTTGAAAAAGTTGAGGAAAAGTAATTTGTGAATCATCAAATTTAGCATGATTATCAATCTTACCATTAAGATGACTGTGTTTTCCCGTTAATATTACTGCTCTTGAAGGAGCACAAATTGAATTTGTAACACATGCATTATTAAAAAGTATCCCCTCATTGGCAATTCTATCAATGTTAGGAGTTTGTATTAACCGATCATCATAAGCACTAATGGCTTGATAGGCATGATCATCAGACATTATAAATAATATATTGGGCTTATCATTATTTTGATCTGAAGAGGAACAACCTGAAATAATAAGCATTATTGTAAATATTGTAGTAAAAAAGTATTTCATTGATTATTGTTTAGAATTTTTATTTATTGAAACTGTATTTGCATTGGTTTCTTGTCGTAAGTTATTTAATCTATTTAATAAATCTTGAGTTTTTTCAGGAAAATTTAATGACAAATCATCCATTTCACCAATATCATTTTTTAAATCATAAAGCTCTACTGTATTGGACTCAAAATGTTGCACTAATTTCCAATCTCCATGTCTAATAGCAGAACCTGGTTTCCATAGACTTCCATGATAGTGTGGAAAATGCCAAAAAACATCATCTCTATCGATTTTAGACTCCCCTTTCAATATTGGCATTAGACTTTTTCCATCTATTTCTGTTTCACTCTTTAATCCAACATAGTCTAAAATAGTTGGAAACAAGTCATAAGAAACTGTTACATCTTCAATTTTAACATTTTTAGAGTTTCCTGGAGTTTTAATTAATTGAGGAATCCTTATTCCTCCTTCATATAACCATCCTTTTCCTGCTCTTAAAGGAAATACTGAAGTTGGAGCAACTCTTCCTAGAGTTGAAAGACCCCCATTATCAGACGTAAAAATAATTAGTGCATCATTGTATAAATTATTTTCTTTTAAACTATTTATTAACCTACCAACGTTTTCATCCATAGCATATACCATAGATGCATAATTATGGTTTACTTGATTTAATAAACTAATTGCCTCTCCCTCCTCACGAACTCTAGCTTTATTATCATCCATTGAATCTAATTTTTTCTTAAAATAATTTACATGTTTTAAGTTAGGTTGAATTGGAGTATGTACATTGTAAAAGGACAAAAACAAAACAAAAGGTTGGTTCTTATTGTGGTTTTCAATAAAGGAAATAGACTCATTTGTTAACCTATCGGTTAAATACTCACCCTCAGGTCCATCTGATAATTTAGGGTTTTTATAGGGGGAATAATAACCTCCCATTGGAGACCCTTTTTCAAATCCTCCTATATTAATATCAAAGCCATTTTCTTCAGGATAATATCCCTGAGATCCTAAATGCCATTTTCCTGCATAAAAAGTTTTATATCCAGATTCCTTTAACTTTTCTGCAATGGTAGTTTCATTTAGCGGTAATTGATGTAAATCCTTAGGCCCTAAAAGAGGTTTGTTCTTGGGATCAAGACCAGGAATCCAATCTGTTATATTGACTCTGGCTGGATGTTTGCCCGTCATAATAGAAGCTCTAGTTGGAGAACATACTGAGCTAGCAGCATAAGCAGTTTTAAACTCAAAACTGTCCTTACTTAATTTGTCAATATTTGGACTTTCATAAAAGGCACTTCCTGTATAACCTAAATCATTCCATCCTAGATCATCTACAAGAATAAAAATCACATTTGGTTTTTTATTATCAGTGCCTATACAACCTATAAATAAAAGAAATATAGCAATTAATAAGGTTTGTTTAATTTTCATATTAATAAAAATACGTAAAAAAAAAGGTTCAAAAATTTAAATTTTTGAACCTTTTTTACATTTAATAAACTAAATTTTAATACCCAGGATTTTCAACTAAATTAGGGTTTTGAGCCAATTTGTTTGTTCCGTATGGTAGCCAGTACATTTTTGGAAGGAAGGGAGTGTTTTGTGAAAAATTCCATTTCCACTTTTTAGCCTTATACATTCCATCACTTTTTCTTCTATACCATTTTGTACCAAATTTTGTAACAAGATGTATCTCTGCTTCAGCATCCCTCCAAGTTCTTAAATCCCAGTATCTATGGTTTTCAGCATATAGCTCAACAAACCTTTCATTTTTAATAAGATCTAAGGTTACTGTTGTTTTTGCAGGCATACCAACTCTAGCTCTTAGCGCATTCAGTCTGTCTTTAGCTTGAGTCATCTTACCTGTTTCAAATGCTGCTTCAGAAGCATTCAGGTACATTTCTCCAGTTCTAAGAACTATGTAATCTACATCGTCTGTTCCAAATGCAGGAAATTCAACATCAGGATGTACCCTTTTTTGAATTAGCCTACCACCCCTATTTCTATTTCTTCCAGGTGCTCTTTTAGGAACCGCATTACCTGCTCTACCTAATTTATTTCCTGATCCTACTGAATTATCATGGAACCACACCTCTCTTCCCTGAAATATATCTTCAGGGGTAAATAGTGTCGCTAAATAACGAGGATCTTTCTTATAAATAACTTCCTCAATGTCAAAAAAGGTTTTGTTATTGAATTTTGCATGATGCGTGTCTCCTGGACTTCCATCCTGGTACTCGAACCTTGCATCAGAAGCTACGTACATGTGCATGTTAGATCCCCATCCAGCTTTAAATCCATCTGGTAATGCATATCCTGACCAAGCATGGGTTTTGCCTAAGCCAGTATTATATTCTTCAGAGAAAATTATTTCTGAGATTCCTTTTACTTTATAAAAAATCTCACCAAATGTAGTCTCCTTGTTAGATCCTGTGTGTAATGCATGTTTTCCTCCATCAATTACTGCATTAGCAGAAGCAAGAGCAGTTGCGTAATAACCACCTGCTGATCCAGATGGAATAGAAGTTAAGCCATCGGCTGATTGAGGGTGATATTTAGCAATTCTAGCAGCGTATAATGCAGCTCTACTTTTTAAACCATAAGCAGCCCACTTGGAAGCTTTTCCATAAAGAGCAGAACTAGGTAAGTCAGCAATTCCTGCATCTAAATCAGAAATGATTTGATCATAAGTTGCTTTTAGGGTTGATCTAGGAATCATTAACTCATCTGTACCAGCATCAACAGATTTTGCAGTTATCTCAAGTGGCATTCCACCATATCTCTTTGCCATATCTAAATACATCCAAGCCCTTAGAAATTTAGCCTCTGCAATTTGTTGTTTTACAGTTGCAGCATCAAAAGTAGCATTATTTAATATTTCAATAATTTCATTACAGGATCTAATATTTCCGTAATGCCATCTATTTAAGTTATTATGTGCCCCACTTGATGTTGGAATGCTATAAGAAGCCTTTACTGCATTTTGCCAAGGAGCCATAAGTGTATACTCTGCACCAACAACTGCGTCTGTAAGTCTTTCTTGCCCTTTCATGCTACTAACTTCATTGGGTTCAAACACAGCATTAGCATAAATTTTAGTTAAAAAAGCCTCTACTAGTTTAGGATCTTTCTTAACTGCATCTTCTGAAATCATATCAGTAGGTTGCAGATCTAAATCTGCACATCCAAATACAAATATTAAAGAAATTGATAAGTAAAATAGTTTTTTCATTTTATTATAGTTTATTAATTATTTATTATTAGGGTTAAAATCCAATTTTAATACCCGATGTTATGGTCATATTATTAGGATAAGCTCTATCAATATTACCTCCATCTGTTCCAGTAGTAATTTCTGGGTCATAACTTCCAGAATAAACTCCTAAGTTATCGAAAGTCAATATATTTGATGCTGCAACATATAATTGAACAGCATTAAGTCCTAGTCTATCTACAAATGCTTTTCCGACACTATAAGATAAATTTACTGTTTTTAGTCTTAAATACATGGCATCAATTCTATTGAAGTCAGTTGCTACATTATCTACTTGAGGAATACCACCAGTAGTAAAAGTAGGAGGAAATGCCTTTACAACTTCAATATCACCATTCGCTCCTCTTAATGATCTGTTTTCGTAAGCAAAACTTTTAGCTACAGTTTGGTGACCTGAATGTGACCATGGTCCAGCAGCTCCACCAAAAGTAATGGTATATCCACTAGCACCTTGCCATAGCATATCCAAATTCCAATTTTTAAATTTGAACGACATGTTTGTACTGTAGTTCCATTTCGGCATCCCACCTTGACCAATTACTATTTGATCTTTCCAATCTATTTTTCCATCACCATTTTGATCTATTCTGATCAAGTTTCCTACAATAACAGTAGCATTTCCTGCACCATCAATATCTACCGGATGGTTATCAATCTGACTTTGGGAGGTAAAAAATCCATTTGTTTGATAACCCCACTGACGGTCATCCCAATTTCCAGTTAAAACATATCTTCTATTATATTCTGCATTAGCCTTTGCAGTAGCGGCATCTACGCCAGTTGTTGGTAAGATGTTTTCTTCCCAGTTTACATACTTTCCTCTAGAATAAGAAACCATAGGGTTAATACTGTAAGAAACATTTCCAATTTTTCCTTTGTGTTTTAACATTAAATCAAACCCTCTATTATCTCTAGAGTTAAGATTCGTTTTAGGAAGACTTGCTCCAAAATGAAAAGGAATATCAGAATCTGGAAGAGCCAATATGTCTTCTCTTAATCTATAGAAAGCATCTATTTCGAATCCTAATCCACCATCCCACAAAGTGCCATCTAAACCAATATTAGCGATTTTCATAGTCTCCCATGTCACTAGTGCATTTGCAAGACCTGCTGAAGATATAATTGGATAAGGTTTACCATCAAACATGTAGAAACCAGATGAAATATTATATCCAGTCAAAAAGTCGAAATTTGAAACAGCATCGTTACCCATTACTCCATAAGACGCTCTAAGTTTTAAATTGTTCCATGTAGAAGAATCTTTAAGAAAGTCCTCCTCAGAAATTCTCCAACCTAAACTAACACTTGGAAAATACCCCCATCTTCCTTCCGCAGCATATCGAGCAGTTGCATCCGCTCTCATAGTCGCCTCAAAAAGGTATTTTTGATCGAAAGTATAATTAACTCTACCTACATAACTAGAACGAGCGCTTTGAGAAAAAATCTCAGCATTATTTCTTTCTGCTTCAGATGAATAATTTAAATAGGGTGCCTCAAATGATAATGGGTCTGTTCTTGATCCCATTAAATAATCTCTTTCAAATGTCGTGGACTCCGCAACAAGAGTAGCCCTTAAATCATGTTGATCCCAAGAATTTTCATAATTTAAAGTTAGTTTTGGAAGTAATTCCATATCACGATCTGAATTAACACTTATGAAATCTCTTTGGTATGTGCCAAAAAAAGTATATGCAGCATCCCCTTCCCCATCTAAAGGATCATAGGTATACATGTTAAACTTCTTTTGAATTTGCTTGTTCCATTCGGTTTGAGTTTCCATATTCAAACTAGCTATTGCAGTTAATCCCTTAATAAAAGGCACATCATACTTTAAGCTAATACGTGCTTGTAGATTATTATCTCTATCTAGTCTAGTTCCAGAATGGGACTTTCTTACCATATAAATTGGAGAATAAGGTGTTGCAGCTCCAGTTTGTGAGGCAAAAGAAGGATCAGGAAATACTGGAAGATTAGTAGGTTTCCCCGTGGCTAATCTGTTATACATTTCACTAATTCCAAAATTCGCTCTATCTAAAGTAGTTTGGCGGTAACTTAGATCTATTGCAGCACTTAAATTATCAGTAAACTTTGCATCCAAGTTAGTTCTAATATTATATCTGTTCTGAGTATAATCTGCATCTCTAAAAGCACTTTCAGTATCTGTAAATCCTATGGAGATAAAATATCCCATTTTTTCTCCTCTTCCACGAGCACTTAAATTATGCTGAGTTTGAGGAGCCCAGTCTTTATAAGCAGTTCTATACCAGTCTACACCGTCAAAATCTTTTCCTGTAATTCTATTATAAACTCTTTTTCTTGTAGTATCGTAATCTAAATATTCTGGCATCTCATTCTCTGCACCCAATCCATTTTCCTCCATCAACTCAGCAAATTGATGAGCGTTGACAGTTTTAGGCATAGTAATTAAATTAGACCAGGTAGTAGTACCATGGTAAGTGAATTTCGCTCCCTGTGCATCATCCGACCCTCTTTTTGTTGTAACAAGAATAACTCCGTTACCAGCTCTTGCACCATATATAGATGCTGCAGCATCTTTCAAAACAGAAATTGATTGAATGTCATTTGGATCAATTTGACCTAGAGTAGATTCAACTCCATCAATTAGAATTAAAGCAGAACCAAAGTTTCTAATACTAAGGGTAGCCCAATCATAGCCTGGCAAGGATCCCCCTTGTCTAGCAGACAATCCTGCAACCTGTCCCATAAGAAGGGTTGTCGTATTTTGTGCAGGCTTTAAAGTTAAATTTTCAGCAGAAACCGTTCCAATGGCTCCTGTTAAAGACTTTTTAGTTGTAGATCCATAACCCGTAACTACTACTTCTTCAAGTTTAGCAACATCCTCAA
>JAAZZF010000013.1 GCA_014239275.1 Flavobacteriaceae bacterium
AGTCTTTGATAATGAGTTATAATAATCACTGCATTATCTTTATTTTTTAATTTATTTACACCTTTTGCAACAATTTTTAGAGCATCAATATCTAATCCAGAATCTGTCTCATCTAAAACAGATATACTTGGTTCTAGCATTGCCATTTGGAATATCTCATTTCTTTTTTTCTCTCCGCCGGAGAACCCTTCATTGAGTGATCTAGAAAGAAATTTAGAGTCGATTTCAAGAAGAGCAGCTTTTTCTCTAATTTTTTTAAGCATTTTATTTGCGGGCATTTCATTTTCACCCCTAGCTTTTAAATTAGAGTTAATAGATGTTTTTATAAAGTTAGTGACAGTAACTCCAGGTATTTCAACAGGATATTGAAATGAAATAAAAACCCCTCTATGAGCTCTTTCTTCAGGCGATAATTCAATAATGTTTTCTCCTTTAAATAAAATATCTCCCTTAACTATTTCATAAGACTCGTTTCCAGCTATAGCTGCAGCTAGAGTACTTTTCCCTGATCCATTAGGCCCCATAATAGCATGAACTTCTCCTGCTCTAACATCTAAATTTATGCCATTTAAAATTGCCTTTCCTTCAACACTAACATGTAAATTGTCTATTGTTAACATATAATATTTTTTTAATTATCCTACTGATCCTTCTAATGAAATTTCAAGTAATTTTTGGGCCTCTACTGCAAATTCCATTGGAAGTTTATTTAATACCTCTTTACTAAAACCATTAACAATTAATGCAATGGCTTTTTCAGTATCAATTCCTCTTTGATTACAATAGAAAATTTGATCCTCCCCAATTTTACTAGTAGAAGCTTCATGCTCAACTATTGCTGTATTATTTTTTACTTCAATATATGGAAAAGTGTGAGCTCCACACTTATTCCCCATTAGTAAAGAATCGCATTGAGAAAAATTTCTAGAATTTCCTGCATTGGAATTTATTTTAACAAGCCCTCGGTAGCTATTTTGAGATTTCCCTGCAGAAATTCCTTTTGAGATTATTGTACTTTTAGTATTTTTTCCAATGTGAATCATTTTCGTTCCAGTATCTGCTTGTTGATAATTATTTGTGACAGCAATAGAATAAAACTCTCCAATACTATTATCCCCTTTTAAAATACACGATGGATATTTCCATGTAACAGCAGAACCTGTTTCAACTTGAGTCCATGATATTTTAGAATTTTTATGGCAGATTCCTCTTTTTGTAACAAAATTATAAACCCCGCCTTTTCCCGCCTTGTTTCCAGGATACCAATTTTGAACAGTAGAATATTTTATCTCTGCATTATCTAATGCTATTAGCTCAACTACAGCAGCATGTAATTGGTTTTCATCTCTAGATGGTGCAGTACATCCTTCTAAATAACTAACATAACTTCCCTCATCAGCGATTAAAAGAGTTCTTTCAAATTGACCTGTCCCAGCTTGGTTAATTCTAAAGTATGTAGACAATTCCATTGGGCATTTAACTCCTTTTGGAATGTAACAAAAAGATCCATCTGAAAAAACAGCTGAATTCAAAGCACTATAAAAATTATCTCTTTGAGGAACTACAGTTCCTATATATTTTTTAACAAGGGCAGAATGTTTTTTAATAGCCTCAGAAATAGAGCAAAAAATAATTCCTTTTTTTGAAAGAGTATCTCGAAAAGTTGTTGCTACTGAAACAGAGTCAACAACTACATCAACTGCAACGCCAGTTAATTTTTTTTGCTCACTAATTGAAATTCCAAGTTTTTCAAAAGTTTTTAATAATTCTGGGTCTACTTCATCTAAACTTTCATATTTATCTTTTGATTTAGGAGCAGAATAATAAGATATTTTCTGAAAATCAGGTTTTTTATATTTTACATTTGACCAATTGGGCTCTTTCATTTTCTTCCAAGAATTGAAAGCTTTGAGCCTCCATTCAGTCATCCAATTAGGCTCTTCTTTTCTTTTGGAAATAGCACGTATGACATTTTCATTTAATCCCTCTGAAAAAGTGTCTGCATCGATCTTAGTTACAAATCCATATTCATATTCTTTTGTTTCGAGCTCCTTTTTTAATTCTTCTTCAGTATAAGCCATTTTTTTATTTTTTAAAGTGAAAAGCTTTCACCACAACCACATGTTCTATTTGCATTAGGATTGTTAAAAACAAATCCTTTGCCATTTAAACCTCCTGAATATTCAAGTGTAGTTCCTATGAGATATAAAAAACTTTTATTATCAACAATTATTTTTACTCCATTGTCTTGGAACACTTTATCATCAGAGCTTGCTATTTTATCAAATTTTAAATCATATGAAAGCCCAGAGCATCCACCGCTTTTAACACCAACTCTTATATAATCAGAGTGGCTATCATAGCCATCAGCTTCCATTAACTTTTGAACCTCAGATTTTGCTTGTTCTGTAACTTTTATCATAACCAATAATAAAATACTTGGCAAATATAACTCATTTGGCAATTTTTAACATATAGAGGCATTAAATACTTGCATATTAAAGTTATACTAAGATATTAGGTTTATTAATAAAAGCAATTGATATATATTTGAAAAAAATACTAATTGAAAAAGAAAAACAGCAAATTAAAGCTTACAAAACTTTCAGAGCTTGGAGAATTTGAAGTTATAAATAGAATTACTAAGAATTTTTCTAATAAAAATGCTTCTACAATTACTGGAATTGGGGATGATGCAGCTATTTTAAACTATTCTGAGAAACAAGTTGTTATTTCAAGTGATATATTAGTTGAAGGTGTTCATTTCAATTTGAGCTATATGCCCTTAAAGCATTTAGGGTACAAGTCTGTTGTTGCCAATATATCAGATATATATTCAATGAATGCAATTTGTTCTCAAATTACAGTGAATATTGCCGTTTCTAATAGGTTTACATTAGAGTCAATAGAAGAATTGTATTTTGGGATTAACTCAGCATGTAAAAAATATGGAGTTGATTTAGTAGGAGGAGATACAACAAGCTCTAACAAGGGCTTAATAATTAGCATTACTGCAATTGGCGCCCAAGACTCGAAATTTATTGTAAAAAGATCAGGGGCAAAATTAAATGATTTAATTGTAGTCTCGGGAGATATTGGAAGTGCTTATATGGGGCTTCAAGTCTTGGAAAGAGAAAAAGAGGTTTTTAAGGTAAATCCACAAAATCAACCTGATTTGTCACAATACACCTATATAGTTCAGAGACAATTAAAGCCAGAAGCCAGAAAAGATGTTATTAATTATTTTGAAACTATTAACTTAATTCCTACCTCTATGATTGATATTAGCGATGGCCTATCTTCTGAAATAAGACACATATGTAGCAATTCAGAAGTAGGATGTGATATATACGAAGAAAAAATTCCCGTTAGTGAAGAGTTAATATCATCCTGCGAAGAGTTTAAACTAAATTCAATTACAATTGCATTAAGCGGTGGCGAAGATTATGAGCTATTGTTTACTATTGATCAAAAAGATTATGAAAAGGTTAAAAACAGTTCAGATTTTACTGTAATTGGTCATATTACTGATTTGAAAAAGGGGATGAATTTAATTACTAAAGCAAATCAAAAAATTCCAATAATATCACAAGGCTGGAAATCATTTTGAGTTCATTAGGGATTCTATTTCTTCAATTTCTATAGGAATATTCTTCATTAAATTAATTGGATTCCCTTTTTCTTGAACTACAACATCATCTTCAAGTCTAATGCCAAAACCTTCTTTCTTAATGTATATACCAGGCTCAACTGTAAAAACACTATTAGCTTCAATAGGCTTATTAATATCTCCATAATCATGGGTGTCTAATCCTAAATGATGTGAAGTCCCATGCGTAAAATATTTTTTAAAAGCAGGATTTTCTGTAGTTTCATTTTGTATGTCAGCTTTATCAAGAAGTCCTAATTTTAAAAGCTCAGAAGACATAATTTTCCCAACTTCTGAATGATGATCTTTCCATAAAATTCCCGGAGTTAATAATTTAGTTGCCTCATTCTTTACATATAAAACAGAGTTATATACTTCCCTTTGACGTTTACTAAATTTCCCCGAAACAGGAATTGTTCTAGTCATATCACTAGAATAATTTGCGTATTCTGCACCAACATCCAATAATATTACATCCCCATCCTTGCATTGATTATTGTTTTCAATGTAATGAAGTATGTTTGAATTTATTCCTGAAGCTATTATTGGGGCATAAGCAAATTTCCTTGATCTGTTTTTTAAAAATTCATGAGAAAATTCTGCTTCAATTTCATATTCCCAAACTCCTGGTTTAACAAAATCTAAAATTCTTCTAAAACCCTTTTCGGTGATATTACATGCCTTCTGAATTAGCTCTATTTCAACAGGCTCTTTTACGGCTCTCAGCCGTTGTAATATTGGATTACTCCTTTTATTACCTTTTTTAGGATATTTTTTTTTAATCCATTTATTAAAACGAGCCTCTCTAGTTTCAGTTTCAACCTTAGCCCTATAATGTTCATTGGTATTTATATAAAGTATATCAACTAAACTCATGAATTCTTCAACAATTTTTTCCAAATCTTCTATCCAGTAAACATTTTTAATTCCAGAAATTTCATATGCTTTAGTTTTACTTAATTTTTCTCCTTCCCAATGAGTTAGTGTCTCATTTGGCTTTGTTACAAAAAGAATTTCTTGTTTAGATTTTTCAATTTCACTATTAATTATAGCTAAAACACTTTCTTCTTGATTAATTCCGGATAAATAAAAAATATCTCTATGTTGTTCAAAGGGGAGAGTTGTGTCAGCACTAACGGGATATTGATCATTAGAGCTAAAAAAAGCAATGCTGTTTGGACTCATTTTATTTTTAAACTTCTTTCTGTTTTTAATAAATAAAGACTTGTCAATTGGAAAATATTTCATTTTTATAATTAAAATTCAAAAATAGTATATTTAATATACCTAAAACTTTTATACTTCATTATTAATCCTAAATATTAAACTTATGAAAAATTTTTATAGCTTTTTTTTATTGACATTTTCTATTTTAATTTTTGCTCAGGTTAGTACCGATGCAGATCAAGTTATGGAAGGAATAAATTTTCAAAATCAGGTCATTGAAAAATCTATTGTAGGGAGTATAAGATTTGAGAATATTGGCCCAAGTATTATGAGTGGAAGAGTTTCAGATTTAGAAGTAAATCCTAAGAATCCTAAGGAATTTTATGTTGCTTATGCTTCAGGAGGATTGTGGTATACTAACAATAATGGAAATACATTTGATCCTATTTTTGATAATGCAAATACTCAAAATATTGGAGATTTTGCAGTGGATTGGGAAAATAATATAATTATAGTAGGAACAGGAGAGAATAATTCTTCTAGATCATCTTATGCAGGTATAGGAATATTAAAATCATCCGACAATGGAAAAAACTGGGAAAATATTGGATTGACGGACTCCCATCATATAGGTAAAATAAAAATTAATCCAAAGGATTCCAATGAAATAGTCGTTGGAGTATTAGGCCATTTATATTCTAAAAATTCTGAAAGAGGAATTTTTAAAACAATAAATGGGGGTAAAACATGGGAGAAAACACTTTATATTGATGATAATACAGGAATAATTGATCTTGATATTGACCCAATGAATTTTAACATTCAATTTGCTAGCTCATGGGAAAGAGATAGAACACCATGGAATTTTAACGGTAATGGAAAAAAATCTGCCATTTATAAATCTATTGATGCAGGAGAAACGTGGGGTTTAATTTCTGATTCAAAAAGCGGATTCCCAAATGGCAAAGGAACTGGAAGAATAGGAATTTCTGTTTATGATATTAATACTATTTATGCAATAGTAGACAATCAGTTTAGAAGACCACCTAAAAAAGAAAAGAAAAAAAATACATTAGATAAAAATTCATTTAAGGAAATGTCAGCAAATGAATTTTTGAAATTGAATGATGGAGAATTAAACAATTTTTTAAAAAATAATGGTTTCCCTAAAAAATATAATGCTGTTAATGTTAAGGATTTAGTTAAATCAAAGGAAATTTTGCCAATTGACCTTAAACTTTTCTTAGAAGACGCAAATTCCGTTATGTTTGAAACTCCTATAATAGGTGCTGAAGTTTATAGAACTGATGACGGAGGTGTTACATGGAAAAAGCAAAATTCTTACTATTTAGATAATTTATATAATACATATGGGTATTATTTTGGAAGGATTCATGTCTCTCCAACAAATAAAAACCAGATATATATTTATGGGGTTCCTTTCATAAAGTCTAATGATGGAGGGGTTAATTATGAGTCAATAGACTTTGAAAATGTACATGTTGATCATCATGATTTATGGATAAACCCAAAAGACTCGGATCATTTAATAAATGGAAATGATGGAGGGTTAAATATGAGTTACGATGGGGGAAAAAATTGGACTAAACTCAATCAACCTAGTGTTGGCCAATTTTATTCTATTAATGTTGATTATAGTGAGCCTTATAATGTATATGGTGGCCTTCAAGATAATGGAGTATGGATGGCAGATAATAATTCAAAAGAAAGTTTAAGGTGGCATCAAACAGGGCATAATAATTGGAAATCTATTATGGGTGGAGACGGAATGCAAATTCAAATTGACCGAAGAGATTCTAATATTATATATACAGGATCTCAATTTGGATCTTATTATAGAATTAATAATAATTTAGGAACAAGACAATTTATTAAACCTAAGCATGACCTTGGAGAACAAAAATTAAGGTTTAATTGGCAAACTCCTATATTGCTTTCTCCTCACAATCAAGACATACTTTATTTGGGAAGCAACAAATTACATATATCATTAAATAAAGGAGATCAATGGTCTTTTAAATCAAAAGACTTGACAAAAGGTATAAAAAAAGGAAATGTCCCCTATGGAACATTAACCACTATAGATGAATCTATTTTTAAATTTGGAAAAATTATTGTAGGATCAGACGATGGTTTAGTAAGCCTTACAACTGATGGAGGAAATACTTGGAGATTAATTTCAAATAAATTGCCTAAGAATCTGTGGGTAAGTAGAGTAGGTTTCTCAAAACACAATGAAAATAAGATTTACGTTTCTTTAAATGGCTATAGGTATGATGATTTTAATTGTTATGCGTATGTCAGTGAGGATAATGGAGAGAACTGGAAATTGCTTACTACAAATCTTCCTCTGTCTCCAGTTAACGTAGTTAAAGAAGACCCTACTTTTGAAAATATTTTATACGTAGGGACTGATAACGGTTCCTATATTAGTTTGGATAATGGGGATAATTGGGCTCCTTTTGTTAATGGCTTAAATAAGGTTGCAGTACATGATATAGTCATTCAAACTAAAGAAAATCATTTGCTTCTAGGCACCCATGGAAGATCAATATATAAAACAGACCTGTCTGTTATTTATAATTATCTTGAAAATATTAATAAAAGTAAAAAAGGAATTGTTTTTGAAATTAAAGACCAACAACATTGTAGCTCTTGCGGATCTAAAAGATACAATTGGGGAGATTATATAGATACTAAAATAAAATTCACTTTATTTTCTAAAAGTCAACAAAGTGTTAAGCTTAAATTGTATGAAAATGAGATTGTAATTTTAGAAAAGAAAGTTGATCTAAAAAAAGGTTTTCAAAATATTGAATTAGACTCATCTTATTCAGATAAAGCTATTAGCACTGTATATAAGGACAATAAAAAAAATGAACTTAAGAAGTCAGATAACGGAAAATATTATTTTAAAAAGGGAAAATTTATTCTAAAAATTGGAGATTATTCGGGATCATTTCAAATTAAATAATTTTTTTAACTCAATATTTCATTATAAATATTCCTTCTGTTTTTTTAACACAATGATTTTAATCATGTTTTGTCATTTTGTATGGAATAATTTTTTCTTAGAAAATTTTGGGATGTATATTTGTTTAACTATTAAGGGTAAATGTTAAAAAAGGACTTACTAACAAATGAATTGATAGATGATAAATGGTGGATATCTCCTCTATTAGTACTTTTTGGATTACTTATTTTCATAGTTTATTCTACATGGGCTGCATGGCAAGGAGAATACTTTTGGTGGAGTGGTGGTAATGATGGGTTTGGGGGATATCTTTCTCCATTTTACTCTCCGAGTGTCTATATCGATATTTCAAAGCCTGGAGTGCCACCAATGGATCATTCCTTACTAGGTTCTTGGCCTGAATGGCTTAGTTGGCTCCCTGGACAATCCCCAGCGTGGCTGATTCTTATATTTCCTTTGTCTTTCAGATTTACATGCTATTACTATAGAAAGGCATACTATAGAGCATTTTCTTTAAATCCACCAGCTTGTGCTGTTCAACCTATTAAAGGAATCCCTTCAAAAATTTCTACACTTACTGATGGAAATATTAATGCTTTTAGTTCTGGAAAGAGGTATTATGGAGAA
>JAAZZF010000014.1 GCA_014239275.1 Flavobacteriaceae bacterium
GAGGTATGTAAAAATAAAACCCCTCTTCTTGAGGGGTTTTAAGGGTGGTCCCACCTGGGCTCGAACCAGGGACCAACTGATTATGAGTCAGCTACTCTAACCAACTGAGCTATAGGACCTCGTTTTATTTTTAAAACGTGAGAGCAAATTTAATAATTAATAAACCTTTTTTAAAGATTAATTACCATTAATTAATAATTAAAAAGTTTTCAACAAAAACTCCTTACAGGAATAGAAAACACAAGAAATCAGCAATTTTATTGCATTTTTTTATAAAAAATTCGAAAAGTTTTGTAAATTACACACTTAACTAAAAAAATATTATGGATAAAATTACTAATCTTATTGATCAACTTCTTGATTTACCTAAAATGGTAAACGAGAAACTCCCTTCCAATAACTTTAATGCAATGATGGACAGTTCAGAAGGGTCTATCGCTGGTTGGACGGGAACATTTTACAAATATGGCGCATTTGTTGTCCTTGTAGGCGCATTGTATGCTGTTATAACTGGCGGAGTAGAAGGAATGGGTGCCGCTGAGGGAATAGGTAAAGCTGGAGCAGTTCTTGGAATGCTTGTTATGGTTTATGCTGCTTTCCCTATCACGCAAGTAATTAGATCAGCTGGAGACAGCTTAGGATCATCTAAAAGCGGAATTGTAGATTTTGTTTTTAAAGATGTTGTTGTAGCAAACATTACAGTTGTAGGTCATGTTGCAGCGCTTGTAGCTCTTTTTGGAGCAATCAACGCAACAATTGGCTGGGCTATAGGAGCTGATATGGGTTCTGCAGTTTCAGCTAACCTAATTGATGGCTTTGCGTATGCTTATGCATTACCAATTGATGCAACTGCTGCATTTATGGGAATGATTGGGCTTGAATTTGTTGGAAACGTATTAAATGATTGGAACGGATTGAGTTTTGTTCAAGATGTTACTCCACAAAGTCTAGGCGGATTAGTTTCTGTTGGATGGGGTTATGTTGAAGTTGCCCTTGTACTAGCTAAGCTATATGTAGCACTTGCTCTTTATCATTTCTTTTGGGGAATTTTAAACACTTTATTTAATTGGATCAAGAGTCCATCACTTCCATTTAAATCTAGCTAAAAATCTATATAATTAATTGTTAATAATTAAGCCCAGTCAATAAAATTGACTGGGCTTAGTTTTTTTTGGAGCAGAGGAGTTAATTATTCAGCTGGCGGCGGCGGCGGAACAGCCCTAGTATAAATATAAAAAGCACCTATTTTGCCATCCTCAATATAGACATCAGCCAAATCAACACTCATTTTTTCTTCACCATCAACAGTTCTTTTAAGTCTATGGCCTGAAATTACCCACTCACCAATCTGACCATCAACTTTCATAGCATAAGAAAAGAATGTATTCCATTGTGGATTTTCAGCTTCAAACCATCCGCTTAATCTTTCTATATGGTTATCAACACCATTAACAAGATCACCGAAGGCATCATAAACTTTGAAACTACCAAACTGTTGTGTTGAATCTGCATTCATTTCACGAATAGCCTCTAAGTCTTTGTTGTTATGAGCATCGATATATTTGTCCCATAACTCTAAATTTGACGGGTCTCCATCGAACGCATCAACTTTTCCGTTAGCTGTAGATAAATATCCCGCAGGAGTATTAACTTCAACCTCTACAATCTCTGCGTCTGGAGATAGTGAGGACACTACTTTTTGAACAGCAGTATTATTGCAAGAAACCAATAAGCTTACAGCAAATAATAATAATAATTTTTTCATAAGAATAATATTTTAGTGAATACTAAATATACTAAATCTTAACCTACTAGTTATGTTTTAAGGAATTTACATATCTTCGAGAATAAAGAACACTAATTATAACATTAAAAAAATGAAGAGAAGAGATTTTGTTTTAAAAGGCACATTGTTTTCTGCTTGTGCAGGAATTCCATTTTCTTTGAAAGCAAATGGATTATTTGATTCTGATTTAGCAGTCAAAAACTTTGGAATTCAACTGTATTCTGTAAGAAATGATATGACAAAAAATCCAAAAGACACATTAAAAAAATTGGCATCATATGGATACAAGTATTTGGAGGGATATGAAGGGAGCCTTGGCCTTTTCTGGGGAATGTCGAATATTGATTTTAAAAAATATTTAGATGATCTAGGCTTAAAGATGATTGCAAGTCATTGTGGAGAAACACAGAAATTAGAAAGTTTCAACAAAAAATGTGATCAAGCAGCAGAAATAGAAATGGATTATTTAATATGCCCTGGTTTACCCAGAAAATTAGAATTAGATGTTTTTAAAAGGCACGCCGAGACGTTTAATAAATGTGGTCAAATTGCAAAAAATAATGGAATTAAATTTGCATATCATAACCATGCATATTCTTTTGAAAAAAGAGAAGGAGTTTATCTTCAAGATGTTCTTATGAAAAACACTGATTCAAAATTGGTTGATTTTGAAATGGACATATACTGGGTAGTAGTTGCCGGAGAAGATCCAATAGTCTGGTTTGATAAACATCCAAACAGATTTAAATATTGCCACGTAAAAGATTATTTAAAACTAAGCGATAGTAAAAGCTATGAGTCCTGCACATTAGGAGAAGGGTCTATTGATTTTTCAAATATTTTGTCTCATGGAAAGAAAAAAGGACTAGAGACCTTTATTGTTGAACAGGAAGCTTATCGTGGGACTACCCCTCTACAGGCTGCAAAAGATAATGTAGATTACATGCTGAACTTAAAAGTATAGTCATTTTAGGAAGCCACAATAAAATCAATAGAGAGATAAATTACTTTTTTTAAATCATCTGGGAGCTTATCAGATTCCCATGGGTGTCTAGCAGAAAAAACGTGATCTGCTCCCTTAATTCTTTCAATTTTATTGTTTTTATTCCAAGAGAAAAGATTCTCGCCTTCAAAAGGCAAAACAGAAGTGTCATTTGTCCCATGAATAACTAAATATGGAATTTTAAGCTTCTCCACAGCGGACCTTACATCTAATCTAGCTTCATTTTTTTTAAAATCTTTATAGAACTGGAAAAAATGAGGCATCATTTGTTTGGTTCGAGAGTTTTCTACATACATCACTCCATCATTTTCCCATTTTTTAAACCCAGGAGTTCCCTTATTAAATCTAATTTTAAAATCACTTACGCCAGCCCAAGTAATCACTTGTTTTATCTCGGGATTTTCAGAGGCTTTTATCAGCGCACTACCTCCCCCTCTACTATGTCCAATTAGCGTAATGTTTTCTAAATCTATTTCTGCACTATAATTCTCAGCATTTTTTAAATATGTAAGAACCCTGTCAAAATCATCTAATTCATGCGAAAAGTTGTTATTTCCAAAAGCATTTAAGTCTGGAAAATCAATAGGGTCTTCTATGGTCCCTCCATTATGAGAAAAATTAAATTTTAAAAAAAAATAATTATTAAGCGAAAATTCTTTCCCCATTAAATTCCATGCACCCCAGTCTTTAAAACCTTTATAACCATGGCAGAAAATAATTATAGGCTTTTGGACATGATTTTTTTTATAATAAGTATCATATACAATAGGCTTTTTGTTTTGGTCTCTAATAATATGATTTAAATGGGATATCATAAAATTTTTTGATTTAGTTGGGATAAATTTAATAACTTTCATTTAAAATTTAATATCTCTAATCATGAAAAAATATTTTCTCTTAATTTTCTTATTTACTTCGTTAATTGTTAAATCTCAAAATCAAACCATTGACAATATTGTGGACGAGGCCACAAATAATTCTCAATTGGAAAAACTAGCACATGAATTATTGGATGTTGTAGGGCCTAGACTAGTTGGAACTCCACAAATGAAAAATGCTCATGATTGGGCAGTAAACAAATATGGCTCATGGGGAATTTCCGCTCGAAACCACAAGTGGGGTGAGTGGAGAGGATGGGAGAGAATTTCAACTCATATAGACATGATAGAACCAAGAAAGAGGTCTTTAACTGGAATGCAATTAGCATGGAATCCTTCTACTTCAAAAAGGGGAATTACAGGGGAAATAGCAATAATGCCAGAATTTGAGGATAAATCTTCGTTCAATGCTTGGATAGAAACCATAAAAGGAAAAATTGTATTAACATCTATGCCTCAGCCAACTGGGCGTCCCGATTACAATTGGGAGAAACATGCAACGCCAGAATCCTTTGAAAAAATGAAAGCTGATAGAGATGAAATGTCTAAAAAATGGAGAAAAAATTTACAAAATGCCGGCTTTGGATGGAGACTTAATAATAGCGTTTTTGAAGAAGCAGGCGCTGCAGGTTTAATTTCCAGTAATTGGGCAAGAGGCTTTGGAGCAAACAGAATTTTTAGCGCGGGAACAAAAAAGATTCCGCATATTGATTTAGAGTTAGAAGATTATGGAATGCTATATAGAATGGCTAAATATGGAAATAATCCAAAAATTAAAATAGTTGCAACTTCAAAAGAACATGGAATAGTTCCAACCTTTAATACAATTGCTCAGATTAAGGGAGTTGAAAAACCGGATGAGTATGTTATTTTATCTGCTCATTTTGATTCTTGGGATGGAGCAACTGGAGCAACCGACAATGGAACAGGAACTCTTGTAATGATGGAGACAATGAGGGTATTAAAAGCCATGTATCCCAATCCAAAAAGAACTATTCTTGTAGGCCATTGGGGAAGTGAGGAGCAAGGCCTTAATGGATCAAGAGCTTTTGTCGAAGACTTTCCAAATATTGTTGACAATACCCAGGCATTATTTAATCAAGACAATGGAACTGGAAGAGTAGTCAATATAAGCGGACAAGGATTTTTACATTCTTATGATTATGTTTCAAAATGGTTAAGACCCGTTCCAAGAGAAATTACAAAACATATTAAGACAACTTTCCCTGGATCTCCAGGAGGCGGAGGATCGGATTATGCATCATTTGTTGCAGCTGGGGTTCCTGCCTTTAGCTTAAGTTCATTAAGCTGGTCTTATGGAGATTACACTTGGCACACCAATAGAGACACTTACGACAAGGTAGTCTTTGACGATGTGAGAAGCAATGTAATTCTTACAGCCATTTTAACTTATATGGCTAGTGAGGACGACTCAAAAGCATCAAGAGAAAAAGCCATATTGCCTATCAGTCCTAGAACAGGCAGGCAAATGTCTTGGCCTACAAAAAGGTCTCCAAATAGAAAGGGAGGAATTGAGGAGGATTCAAAACCACCTTCAGGAGGAAATCAAAGAGGTGGCCGCGGCCGTCCGTCTAGCCCTCCAAATAGATAGCGGAATTTTAAGTAAGTAGGGGTAGTCTTATTGCAATGTAGCAAAGGACAATTGGCCAAATTATTTGTTTAATAAATTAATTGCCTTTTGATGATGCTTAAAATGGAAATCAAAAAAATCTAAAGTTAATTTTAGATTTATTCTTCCCAAAAGGCCATGCTTAAAAATAGCCTTATTATCTATTTTTTTTTCTTTAAGCTCAATAATTAGTTCATCAAAGGATTTTCTAGATTTTCCCCATTGTTCATTTATTTTTTGTAGATCTATTTTCTCTGGAAATTGTGACACAATTTGTGGAGCTTTAACTTTTATTCCAAGACCTAATAAAAATTCTACAATTTTTGGTTTTAAATAAGTTAAGGGGGACACGCTTATAAGATAATCGGGGTATTTTGTTTTTGTTCGAATGTACTGTTCAGAGGAAGCTTCAGCTAGCCATAAATGATAGAGAATTTGATTAATAGACCATCTTCCATCAATACAAGAATTTAATTTTTCACTAGAAAGAGCCTGTAGTTCTTCAAACAATTTTATTCTTATATCCTCTAAATGTTTTAACCTTTTATTTCTCATAGTAACTTTAAAATGTTTCGGCCAATCTAACCAATACTTCTGGGTAAATTCTATGATCTCCATCGTATTCCGTTAGCTTATAGTCTAATTCATATTGTGAAACTAAATTTACAAACATAGCCTTCATCTCTTCCGGAATTAAGTGGTCTTTTTTGCCCATTACAAGATGAGTTTTTATAGTTTTCCATTTGGCTTTGTTTTCTTGGGTCAATGTATCTTTTGGAATATCTCCTGCCCATAATATTAAGTTATCAACTTTAATTTTGGAGCTAAATACCCACCTACATGCTGTTGCTCCTCCCTGAGAAAATCCCAAAACATTAAGCTGAACATTTTCGTGGCCAATTTCTTTAAAAACATTTTCTATTAAAGCATTCAAATAGTTGATGTTTTCTTCAATATCACTTTCTCTCTCCTCTTTTGTCATCCAACTTGCCCCAACTCTTTGGAAGCTTTCACCAATATAAAACCTGTTTAATCCTTCAGGCGCAATAATTAAGGTATTGCCATCATCTAATTTTTTAAATTTTTTTATAAAAAATTCACTTAGCATTGCATAGCCGTGTAATACCACCCACAGAGTAGAAACATCTTTATTTGCATCTCCGATTTGATAATATCTAGCTTTTTTATTAACGACAATCTTTCTTTTAAACATAATTTCATTAAATTAATCGGTAAACTTATAACAATAATTAAAGAATAATAAAATTAATTATTTTTGATTAGTAAAATTTTCTTTGTTTTATGATAACAACAGATCAAATAGAAAAAGTTCAATCCAAATGGGGTGAAAATTTAGTTGAAATAGGAAGGCATAAAAACAATAAAGAAGACTATGAAATGGCTACGAATTTAATGTTAAATGAGCTTTATGCTTTTGATAATGGAGAAGTTTTGTTTAAACCAACAAGAGCTACTGAAAAGCAATTTAGGTTAAATCTTGAAGCAGCAAAGTCATATTTTATTGGAGGAAACCCAAATTTTTCAGAAGACTTAGGCTTTGCCCTTGAACCATGGGTTTCAGTAAAATTTGTAAATGGAGCCATAGCCCTTAAGAACAACCACGCAATTGCAATGGGCAACTATTTTTTTACAAGCCCAAACGGTGAAGAGCTAAAAGCAGAATATACTTTTGGATATATCAAAGACAAAAGAGGGGATCTGAAAATCAATCTACACCATTCTTCTGTTCCCTTTAATCATGAGAAATAACACAATAGGGATATTAGCGTTCTTAATTTCTTCTTTTTGTTTCTCTCAACAAGATGTAGTTGCGACTGGAGGAGACGCCAAATCTTCCACAGGATCTTTTAGCTACAGTGTTGGTCAAATTTTAGTTTCTCAAATGGGCTTGGAAACCAATAATTTGTCCAACGATGTGATTACTTTAAACCATGGAGTTCAACAATATTTTATTCCATCATGTGAAAAAAATAGGAACATTAAAATAATAGCCACTCCAAACCCATCTAAGGGACTGGTAAACATCAATTTTGAAAACTGGGACGATGTCGAACTAAACCTTTCTGTTTATGATGTTTTAGGAAAATTCATTTTAAACACAAAATTAAACACAAGAAACACACAATTAAATCTGAGCGATTTAAGCTCAGGAGTATATATCATTTCTATCAATAATGATTGCGGAGGAACCAACTCCTTCAAATTAATTTTAAATAGCAACTAGTATTATGAAAAAAATAATTTTAATTATCACAGCACTTTTTTTTAGCTTAACGAGCTATTCCCAAACTCCGGAAAAATTCACTTATCAGTCTATTGTAAGATCTTCAGACGGCAGTGTTTTAAAATCTGCAGCAATAGGAGTTAGATTAAGCATTTTAAAAAGCTCGAAAAATGGAATTACTGTTTATAGCGAGACACATTCGGGTTCAACCAATAAAAACGGACTGATTACTTTAATTATAGGCGATGGAGTCTCTACAGACACCTTTTCTACTATTGATTGGTCTACGGGGGAATATTTTTTAAGGATACAGGTTGACCCAGTTGGCGGAATTGATTATTCCATCGAACAAACATCGCAACTTTTAAGTGTTCCTTATGCTCTTTATGCAGGCAGAACTTCTGGAGTTAATTTATCTGCAGACGTAAAAGGCGTGCTTCCTGTATCGAAGGGAGGAACGGGCTCATCAACTTCTCCTATGATAGGCGTGGTAACTGCTGCTACTGCAGCTGATGCAAGACAGGTTTTAGGAATTTTTGACAGACCAGAATCAGCAGGAAACTTAGTTTTATCA
>JAAZZF010000015.1 GCA_014239275.1 Flavobacteriaceae bacterium
TAAAGGCCTTCAAAATCTGCCATTTGTATAGCTTTTGTTCAATTTTATTAAAGCTGACTAATAATTTTGGCATTAATTCTGAAAGAATCTCTTGATTGCTTGAAGCGCCTTTTTTAGTAATTATAGCATCTTTTTGAAATAGCTTTTTTATCGATGCTAAATTGTTGTTTTGAAACTCTTTGTTTTTTAGCTTTATTAAAAATCCTGGAAAAGAATTCCTTGAAAACCCCAGCTCTCTGCCTGTAGCATTAATTCTCTCTTGGCAAAGGTTAACTTCTTTTATGATTTCTGCCTCTTGCTTCTTCTGTGATTTCAAAATTTCTTTTTTTTCCAACAAGAAACCTTTGACAGTTTTTGCTTCTAGTTCTTTTATTTTATGATAATGATTTTCATTTGTAATTAACTGTGAAAGCTCTTTTAAATCAAAACTAATGTCCCAGGACCTCCCTTCAGCAACTTTTATATTCGCAAATCCTACCAAGGCCTCGGTAATTGTCTTGTTCTCCCCTACAGATTCAAGCAGCCTGTCTATTGATTCGTTTAGAATAGTTTCTGGGTCTAAGACGAGCTGAAAATCTGAGTCTATCTTAAGCTCTCTTGCAAAGGATTTTATAAGATTGTGGTTAAAACTGTCTAAGGTAGAGACTTGAAAAAAAGAATAGTTATGAAGCAAGTGTTGTAGTCTTTTTTTTGCTCTATGTTGAATTTCTTTAAACGAAATATTTAGTTCTTCTTTAACCGATTTAAAAATTTCAGTTGGGTTTTGAATTGACTCCGTTTTTGAAAACTCTTTTAAAGAAGACAAAATTCTCGTTTTCATCTCTTCCGAAGCTTTATTGGTAAATGTTAGTGCCAATATTCTTCTATAAAAATCGTCTTCATTAGATCCTAAACATCTTGCTAAATACTTGCTTGCTAAAGCAAAGGTCTTCCCTGAGCCTGCTGAAGCATTATAAATTTCATAATTAGGTTTCAAAAAAAAATTGTATACATATAAAAATACGTGATTATTGCTTAATTTTATAAAAAATAAAAATCTTAATTATGAGCTTTGAATTACCTCAACTACCTTATTCTCATGATGCCTTAGAGCCTCATATCGATAAACGAACTATGGAAATCCATCATGGGAAACACCATGCTGGATACACAAACAATCTAAACAATGCTATAAAAGACACGGAAATGGAAGGGTCTTCAATTGAAGAAATTTTATCGTCTTTAGACATGACCAATATGGCCGTCCGAAATAATGGTGGTGGCTTTTTTAATCATAGTCTTTTTTGGAATATCCTGTCCCCGAATGGTGGAGGAAGCCCGGATGAGAACTTATTGTCTGCTATTAATGTCTCTTTTGGAAGTTTTGAAAATTTTAAAACTGCTTTTTCTAAAGCTGCTGCAACTAGATTTGGATCTGGTTGGGCTTGGCTTTGTGTTCATCCTGGAGGAGAACTAGAGGTCTGCTCTACAGCAAACCAAGACAATCCTTTAATGGAAAGTATTGGATGTGGAGGATCTCCTATTTTGGGACTAGACGTTTGGGAACATGCTTATTATCTAAATTATCAAAACAGAAGGCCTGATTATATCGCTGGGTTTTTTAATGTTATTAACTGGGAGGCTGTTTCTAAAAGCTTTTTAGAGAAAAGCTAGTTTTTATTAATAAGCTCTTTTTTTAATCCCTTCATAGAAATTAACATACGCTTGATTAACAACCTTATTGCCTCCTGCAGTAGGGTAGTCTCCTGTAAAATACCAGTCTCCTAAATTATTAGGACAAGCCTTGTGCAGCCCTTCTATTGTTTGAAAAATAACATTAATCTCAGCGTTAATAGTCTCCTCTTTTAGAATCTCTGATATTTTTTTGGAAATTTCATCACTTGAAAATCCTTTATATATTGCCTTTACCTTGTTTTTCATTTTACCAACGGGGAGCTTTAGCTCTTTTAAACAGTCCTTATAGGTTTTTTCTAAAACGTCTTTTTTATTTTCTTTTATAAGTTCTAGTACGGCTCTAAAGGCAATAAAATCTTCCATTCTTGCCATATCAATTCCATAACAGTCTGGATATCTAATTTGTGGGGCGCTAGAAACTACAATAATTTTCTTTGGATTAAGTCTGTCTAGTATTTTTAAAATACTTTTTTGGAGAGTTGTTCCTCTAACTATGCTGTCGTCAATAATCACAAGATTGTCGGTTTCTTTTATTGATCCATATGTGATATCATAAACGTGAGCAACAAGCTCGTCTCTATTAATGTCGTCGGCTATAAAAGTCCTGAGTTTTGCGTCCTTAATTGCTACTTTTTCTATTCTTGGTTTGCTAGAAAACAAGAAGCCTAGCCTTTCTTTCGTTATTTTTTTCTTGTTATCAACTATTTCTCTTATCGCTTGATTATGCATATAGTTTTGTACTTCTTGCACTAGTCCATAAAATGACGTTTCTGCTGTATTAGGGATATATGAAAAAACTGTGTTAATAAGGTCTCCTTTAAGTCTTTCTAATATTTTAGGGAAAAGATATTTTCCTAAATTTTTTCTTTCAGAATATATCTCTGCATCACTTCCCCTTGAGAAATAAATTCTTTCAAAAGAACAAGACTTTTTTTCCGTAGGTTCCAAGACCTTTTCAATTGAAAAATCTCCTGATTTTTTAATTATTATGCTTTGGCCGGGGCCTAGTTCCTTGATCTGATCAAAATTTGCGTTAAAAACTGTTTGTATTACTGGCCTCTCCGAAGCTATAACAACAGCCTCGTCATTTTTAAAATAGTATGATGGCCTAATCCCTGCAGGATCTCTTAAAAAAAACGCGTCTCCGTGCCCAATTAAACCTGCCATTGCATAGCCTCCATCCCAGTCTTTTGAGGCCTTTTTTAATATTTTAGCAACGTTTAGTTTCTTTTCAATTAGAGCAGAGGCTTCAATTTTTCCAATTCCTTCTTTTTTTAATTTTCTGTAAATTTTTAGAACTGCATCGTCTAAAAAATGTCCTATTTTTTCCATTATAGTAATTCCGTCTGCCTTGTCTTTTGGGTGTTGGCCTAGTTTAACTAAGTTGTCGAAAAGCTCTTGATTATTGGTCATGTTGAAGTTTCCTGCAACAATTAAATTCCTGTGTTTCCAATTATTCTGTCTTAAGAACGGGTGAACGCTTTCTATATTGTTTTTTCCGAAAGTTCCATATCTAACATGCCCTAGCATTAACTGCCCTAAACAAGGGCTCTTTTCTTTTTCTTCGTCTTTACTTTCTTCTTGAATTCTTTTATTAATTTCAGAAAAGATTTCTTGAATTGGTTGTTTCCCTGCTGACCTTTTTCGATAAATATATTTTTCTCCTGGGCTTGTATCTAACTTTATGCTTGCATAGCCTGCTCCGTCTTGGCCTCTATTGTGCTGTTTCTCCATCATCAAATACATTTTATTAACGCCATAGCTTTTCGTTCCGTATTTTTTTTGATAAAATTCCAGGGGCTTAAGCAGTCTTATAAGAGCTATTCCACATTCATGCTTAATTTGGTCGCTCATAGATGCTTTTGAGATTGCTGTAAAAATAGGTATTTTATTTATAGGTCTGCAGGGAAATTATTAACTTTTTTTAAGGCTTCTTTTGTGTGCTTTTAAAAAGATTCAGCCTGTTTATAAATTCTTGTTTTTTTAAATTTTCCATTGATAATGTTCCAAATTTTTCTACACAAAAAGAAGCCATTACTGTTCCATACTCCATCGCCGTTTTAAGACTCTCAAAACTTATTTCTTTGCACTCTGAAAGAAAGCCTGCTAGCCCGCCAGCAAACGTGTCTCCTGCTCCAGTTGGGTCTATCACGTCCTTTACTGGAAATGCCGGTAAATTAAAGTGCTGATTCTCTCCAAACAACATTGCTCCGTGTTCTCCTTTTTTAATTATAATGTATTTTAGTCCGAATTTTTGAATTTCTTCAGCAGCATCCAATAGAGACTCCTTGCCTGAAAGTTGTTTGGCTTCCTCGTCGTTAATTACTATTATATTGACCCTTCTTATAACGCTCTTTAAGTCTTCTAGAGCGGTATCCATCCAAAAATTCATAGTGTCTAGAATAATTGCTTTTGGGGCAGTCTTTAACTGATCTAGAACGCTCTTTTGAACCAAGGGGTGTAGATTCCCTAAAACAGCTACATCAGGCGTTTTAAATTCTTCTGAAACTATCGGATTAAATTTCTCCAAAACATTTACTTCTGTGATTATTGTATCTCTTTTGTTCCAATCATTATGATACTTTCCTTTCCAATAAAACGTTTTTCCGTTAGAAATAATTTCAATTGAGGACGTTTCAATGCCTTTTTTGTTTAAAAGGTCTAAATGTCTTTGTTCAAAGTCTCCTCCAACAACAGAGACAACAGAAGAATGTGATGCAAAATGAGAGCAGGCTAGAGCTATATATGTCCCTGAGCCTCCTAAAACCCTTCCCGATGAGCCTTTCGCCGTTTCTATGTCGTCATAAGCAACCGTTCCTACAATTAATGTTTTTTTCATATCAGTTATTGTTATTTTCTTCATAGCCTTTGTCTGTTAAAAGCTCTTTCTTTTTTGAAGCTGTTACTGCTAAATAATCACAGCGTTCGTTTTGGGGATGGTTATTGTGTCCTTTAATCCAAATAAATTTGATGGTATGTTTAGGATATATTTTTAAAAATTCGGACCATAAATCTGCATTTTTTTTCTTTTTAAAATTCTTTTTTTCCCAAGCAAAAACCCATTTTTTCTCTACTGCGTCTGAAACATATTTTGAGTCTGTGTAAATTACCACTTTTAGCCTCTCTTTTTTTAATTTTTTTAAAGCTTCTATTACGGCTAGGAGCTCCATCCTGTTATTAGTCGTCATTCTATAGCCTTCTGAAAACTCTTTGAAATATTTGGTTGCATTTTGCTCCATAACTATTCCATAGCCTCCAGGGCCTGGATTTCCTCTTGAAGAGCCGTCTGTATATATGTTTATTGTTTTGCTATCCATTGTTTAAAGCCTTTTCAATTATTTTAGGAAAAAACTTGTGTTCTAGTTTTAAAATTTTCCTTGACAAAGATTCTGAGGATTCTGTTCCTTCAAGGTTGATCGCTTTTTGAAACAGAATTTTTCCTTCATCATAATTTTTGTTAACAAAATGAATTGTGATCCCTGATTTCGTTTCATTGTTTTCTATAACAGCTTTATGGATGTTCATTCCGTACATTCCCTTTCCCCCATAATCCGGCAGCAGTGCTGGATGTATATTTATTATTTTATTCGGGAACTTGTCAATTATTTTTGTCGGTATTTTCCACAAAAATCCGGCGAGAACTATTAGGTCTGGAGTTATTTTTAAAATTTTATCCAGCGTAGAGCTTGTTTTATAAAAACTTTCCTTGTTTATCAGCAGGGTTTTTATGCCATAAGCTTTTGCTTTATTTAAAGCCCTTGCTTTTGAATTGTTACAAATCAATAGATCAATTGAAAATTGTTTTTTGTCCTCGAAGTGTTTACAAATCTCCTCGAAGTTAGACCCTGATCCTGAAGCAAATAAAATAATTTTTTTTGTGTTCAATTTTAGATGTAACTATGTGGCAAAATAACGTAATTCTAACGCTCTAATCAACTTAAAGGCATATTCTTTTTTTGTAATTTTTTTAAAAAAGAGTTGATATAATGTAAAGTTTTTTATTTTTGTCAGAACTTTAAACCAAAGAATTATGTCAGATATTTCATCTCGTGTAAATGCAATCATTGTTGATAAATTAGGTGTCGACGAAAACGAAGTCGTTGCCAATGCTAGTTTTACAAACGATTTAGGAGCAGACTCTCTTGATACTGTAGAGTTAATAATGGAATTTGAAAGAGAATTCGATATTCAAATCCCTGATGACCAAGCTGAAAAAATAGCTACTGTCGGCCAAGCTATTCAATATATCGAAAGTTCAAAATAAAATTTTTATGAGCCTAAGGCGCGTTGTTGTTACTGGCTTAGGGGCGCTAACCCCTATAGGTAATACAGTCCCTGAATATTGGCAAGGATTAATTAATGGGATAAGTGGCGCTGCCCCTATCACCTACTTTGATTCCTCGGAATTTAAAACTCAGTTTGCTTGCGAGCTAAAGGGGTTTAATCCCGAAGATTTTATGGACAGAAAGCTTTCCCGAAAAATGGATCGCTTCGCACAATATGCTATTGTTTCGTCGGACGAAGCAATTAAAGATGCTCAAATAGATTTAGAAAAATCTGATAGAGACAGGATTGGTGTAATTTGGGGGGCCGGAATCGGTGGCTTAGAGACTTTCCAAAATGAAGTTCTCGGGTTTGCTTCAGGAAATGGCACTCCACGATTTAATCCATTTATGATTCCCAAAATGATTCCTGATATAGCTCCTGGAATAATTTCAATTAGAAATGGTTTTAGGGGGCCTAATTTTGCTACTGTTTCTGCTTGTGCATCTTCTGCAAATGCTATAATTGATGGGCTGAACTATATTCGGCTAGGTTATGCTGATATAATTGTTTCTGGCGGCTCTGAAGCTGGGGTTGCAATTTCAGGAATTGGAGGATTTAATGCTCTTCATGCTTTGTCTACAAGAAATGAAGATCCTAAAACAGCCTCGCGCCCATTTGATAAGGACAGAGATGGGTTTGTTTTAGGTGAAGGAGGGGGATGTCTTATATTAGAAGATTATGATCATGCTATAAAAAGAGGGGCAAAAATATATGCGGAACTCATTGGTGGCGGACTCTCTGCTGATGCCTACCACATGACTGCTCCGCATCCTGAAGGAATTGGCGCGATAAAAGTAATGCAAAACTGTATTAAAGATGCTAAGATTAGCCAATATGCAGTAGATGTTATAAATATGCACGGAACCTCAACACAATTAGGAGACGTTGCGGAAGCCAAAGCTTTGTATGACGTTTTTGGAGAACATTTATATTCAATGAATATTAACTCTACTAAATCCATGACCGGCCATCTTCTTGGCGCTGCTGGGGCTATTGAGGCTATTGCTTCTATTCTTTCCATTACAGAAGGTGTGGTGCCTCCAACAATAAATCATCAAACAAAAGACGAGCAAATCGATGATAAAATTAATTTTACATTTAATTCTGCACAAAAAAGAAAGGTCAATGTTGCTATGAGTAATACTTTTGGCTTTGGGGGGCATAATGCATGCGTTCTTTTCAAAAAATTTGAAGGATAGCTGCGCTATTCTTCTCCTGTCTAAATTTTACAAATTGTATCTTTGAGCGTGTCTAATCATGTCCTCTTGCATAGCGAAACGGATGATCTGGGTGAAATCATTGCCATTCATTGCCCTTTAGAACCTTTTGATCTCGCGTTTAAAATTAATGCCTTGTTAGGTTTCCAATTGACCCGTGCAGACCATGACATAAGTTTTAAACAAACAGAAGAAAAATACATGGTTTATTCTACTCCTTCTAGCTCCGATGGCCCTTTAGTTTTTCTTTACTCTAATTCATATATAAAGTCTAGCCTGAATAAAAGCTCTCGTTTGTTGTTTGATCAAGAAAGCACAGAACACTTTTTAATGCCCGAGTTTAGTAGTGCAGACTATATAATTAAATATGTTGATGAAAAAAACACTCTTGAGTCTTTTATTAAATCTCTATCTTTGCTTAAAGAAATCTCTTCCTGTTATAAATTGGAGGAATCAAAAATAAAATCTAAACACAATTTAATTCTTTGATCTATGAAGCTGAATAAAACTAAAATTGTTGCTACTATAGGTCCAGCCTCAAATTCCAGGGCCATGCTTAAAAAATTGATGGTAGCTGGTGTTGATGTTTTTCGTGTTAACTTTTCACATGCCTCTTATAAAGAAATTAAAGCCTGTGTTGATCATATTCGTAGTCTTAGCGAAAGTCTCAATATCCATGCTTCTATATTGGGAGACCTCCAGGGGCCCAAGATAAGGTTAGGGCTTATAAAAAATGGCTGCGTTGTCAAAAAAGGAGATCTTATTAAAATTTCTACTGATGAAAAGACGGAAGGAGATGAGGGCTGTGTGTCAATAAATTATTCTAGGTTTCCTTTGGATGTTAATCCAGCTGAAAAAATTCTTGTAAACGATGGCAAGCTGATTTTTCAAGTTATAAAATCAAACAAAATAGATTTAGTGGAGGCCAAGGTTTTACAAGGGGGGGCTTTAGAGTCTAAAAAGGGTGTTAATCTCCCTAACACGTCCATTTCAATGCCTGCTTTGACAAAAAAAGACAGACAAGATTTGCTGTTTGCAATTAAAAATGGTTTTGATTGGATTGCTCTTTCTTTTGTTAGGTCTAAAAAAGATATTCTCCTTTTAAAAAAGCTAATTGAAAAAGAGTCTGATTCTAAAATCCCTATAATTGCCAAAATTGAAAAGCCTGAGGCAATTCATAATATAGATGAAATTCTAAAAAAGGCTGATGGAATTATGGTTGCTAGAGGAGATCTTGGTCTTGAAATTCCTTCTCATGAGGTCCCGTTAAACCAAAAACTATTGGTTATAAAGGCTAAAAAGGCTAGAAAGCCTGTTATAATTGCAACACAAATGATGGAATCTATGATAGATAGCCTTACTCCTTCAAGGGCCGAAGTTAATGATGTAGCAAATTCTGTAATGGATGGGGCTGATGCAATGATGCTCTCAGCAGAAACTTCTGTTGGGCAATTTTCTGTTGAAGTGGTTAAAACAATGGAAAAAATCATAAATCGCGTTGAAAGCTCTCCTTTAATAAAAACGCCTCATGATTTGCCAAAAATAACCTCCAAAAGACTCTTAACAAAGACTGTTTGTTTCCACGCGTGTAATATCGCAAACGAAATTAATGCCTCTGCAATATGCACCCTTACCAACAGCGGATATACCGCTTGGCAAATTTCTTCATGGAGGCCTAATGCAATGGTTCTTGTTTTTACTTCAAACAAAAGAATTCTTGCTCAGCTAAACCTGCTTTGGGGGGTAAAATGTATGTTTTATGACAATTTTGTTAGCACAGATGACACTATTGAAGAAGTAAATAAAATCGCAAAGGAAAATGGCTTTATCAAAAAGAATGATTTTGTCATTAATTTGTCTGCAATGCCTATTATAAAAAGGGGCGAAGTAAATACTCTGAGGGTTTCTAAAATATAAAGCAAGTTGCTTTTCCTTATTTTTGTTAAATGGATACAACGCGTCAAAAGAAAATAGCCGGTATTTTACAAAAAGACCTTGCTGTTATTCTACTAAAACTGCTGAAAAATTCTGGGAGAAACAATGTTCTTTCTTCTGTGACAAAAGTTAAAATATCCCCTGACCTTTCCATTGCAAAAATATATGTTAGTGTTTTTCCTGTTTTACAAGCTGACCCCGTGCTTAAACTTCTTGTTCATAAAAAAAATTCTGTTCGAAACTCCCTTGGGAAATTAATTAAAAACCAAGTCCGTCGAATTCCAGATCTTGCTTTTTATATTGACGATTCCCTTGAACATATTGATAAAGTGGAAGACGCTTTAAAGGGCGTCGAGGATCCTATTAAGAATTCTCTTCTGCTTAATAAAAGAAAATCTATCTAAGGTGGGGGTTTCTAATTTTATAGCCCGCAGATATTATCGTTTTAAAAGCAAGTGGAATATTGTCAATATAATTAGTCGCTCTGCATCTTTTGTTTTGGTGGTCGCTGTCTGTGCTTTTTTTGTTGTTCTGTCTGTTTTTTCTGGCTTAAAAATTTTTGGCGCTAATTATTCTAAAGCTTTTGATCCTGATATCAAGATTTCCTCTAAGACTTCTAAACATTTTGACTTTTCAAACTCTTTGTCTGAACAATTAAAAAATGTTCCTAATGTTGTTGTTTTTTCAAAGCTTATTGAAGACAAGGTGCTTGTTAAAAACCTGGAAAATAGCGAATTTGCATCTTTAAACGGAGTAAGCGAACAATATAATTCTGTTTTTGACATTGAAAAAATTATTACTGTTGGCCGATGGATAAGCTCTGTCCCCGACAGCAATGAGGCTGTTGTAAGCCATGCTTTGGCCGATAGGCTTAGTCTTGGGCTATACAATTACGGGGGCGGGTTGACTATTTTAATCCCTTCAACAAAACAAGGCAATAATATTTTACAAAAACCTTTTTATTCTTCCTTTTATATGGTTTCAGGAGTGTTTGGGTCTAGTGAAGCTGCTGATCAAAAAAATATTTTTGTTCCATTTGCCTCTGCGCAAAAGCTTCTCAGGATTGACGATGGAAAGATTTCCGCTGTTGCTATTAAAGTGGCTAATCCCAGCGATAGTAAAAACACAATTAAGCAACTCCAAAAAATTTTTGGTGACAATTTTTATGTTAAGTCTAGAGAAGAGCTAAATGAGACATATTATAAAATGTTAAATGCGGAAGGCCTGATTTTGAACCTTGTCCTAGGGCTTATTTTAATTGTAGCAATGTTTAATACTGTTGGAGCAGTGATTATTTTAATAATAGAAAAACAAAAAGATATTAAAACTTTATATAAAATTGGCGCAAATAAAACTCAAGTGTCTAGTGTGTTTTTTAAACATGGTCTTTATTTGTCTTTTTCTGGGGGGGCTCTTGGACTTCTTTTGGGTTGTCTAATTGTTTTTGTTCAAGAGCAATTTGGAATCATCTTTCTTTCTGGAACCTCAATCCCCTATCCTGTAGTCTTTGATATTAGTAACTTTGGAATTGTAATTGGCTGGATGCTCGTAGTTGGAATAGGTGGCGCTCTTTTGTCCTTGCTTGCTTTAAAAAAAGTTAAACTGTAGCTTCCAGTATTTCTGTTCTCTCTTCAAGCTCATTAAAAACGCTCATTACTTCAGGGATTGTTTCTCCTGTAACCAATCTTGTTCTATATGGCTTAAAGTTTGTTAGCCCTTTGAAATAGCTTGAATAATGCCTTCTTGTCTCTAGAAGGCCCAGCCTTTCTCCTTTCCATTTTATAGACATTTCTAAGTGCCTTTTGGCTATTGCTATTCGTTCTTGTAACGGCGGCCCTTCAGATAAATTGCCAGATTCTAAATATTCTTTTACTTGCTTAAAAAACCAAGGATTTCCTATGCTAGCCCTTCCGATCATTGCTCCGTCTAGCCCATATTTGTCTCGCATTATTCTAGCTTTTTCAGGAGAATCAACATCTCCATTGCCAAAAATAGGGATAATCATTCTTGGATTATTTTTTACTCTAGAAATTAGCGTCCAATCTGCTTTGCCTTTATACATTTGTGCTCTCGTTCTCCCGTGAATTGATATTGCTTTTGCTCCAACATCTTGTAGTTTTTCCGCCACCTCAACTATTTTAATACTTTTTTCGTCCCAGCCTAACCTTGTTTTTATTGTAATTGGAAGCTTTGTTCTTTTAACCATTTCTGAAGTCAGCTTTACCATTAAATCAATGTCTTTTAAAATCCCTGCGCCCGCCCCTTTAGAAACCACTTTTTTTACTGGACATCCAAAGTTAATATCTATAATGTCTGGATTGGTTTTTTCTACTATATCAACGGCCTTAAGCATTGAGTCTAGATTTGCTCCAAAAATTTGAATTCCTACTGGCCTTTCTTTTTCGTATATATCTAATTTTATAACGCTCTTGTGTGCGCTTCTAATTAGCCCCTCGCTTGAAATAAACTCCGTATATACAACGTCTGCCCCTTGTTCTTTGCACAAAGCCCTAAAGGGAGGGTCGCTGACGTCTTCCATTGGAGCCAACAAAAGCGGAAAATCATTTAATTCGATGTTGCCTATTTTTACCAAGCTTCTTTTTCAAATTTATAGCAAAAGTAAAATATTAATTGAACTATATTTGTCCATCTTATTAAACAATGAATGAGCGCAATTAGAAACTTCTGTATTATTGCCCATATTGACCATGGGAAAAGCACTCTTGCGGATAGGCTTCTTGATTTTACAGGTGCCGTTTCGCCTAGAGACAAGCAAGATCAGCTCCTAGACAATATGGACTTAGAGAGGGAGAGAGGAATTACCATCAAGTCTCATGCTATTCAAATGAATTACACAAAAGGAGAAACAAAATATGTTTTAAACCTAATTGACACTCCTGGTCATGTAGACTTTTCATATGAAGTTTCTCGTTCAATTGCCGCATGTGAAGGAGCTTTGCTTGTTGTTGATGCTGCTCAAAGTATCCAGGCTCAAACCATCTCAAATCTTTATCTCGCTCTAGAAAATGACTTAGAAATTATTCCTGTTTTAAACAAAGTGGACCTTCCTTCGGCTAATCCTGAAGAAGTTAGCGATGACATTGTTGATCTGCTTGGCTGTAAAAAAAGCGAAATTATTCATGCTTCTGCAAAAACCGGCCAAGGAATTGAAGAAATTCTTGATGCAATAATTTCTGTTGTTCCTGGCCCGTCGGCAGATGCTGCTGCCCCGTTAAGGGCTTTAATTTTTGATTCTGTATATAATCCTTTTAGAGGGGTGGAAACCTACTTTAGAGTTTTTGATGGTCAAATTAAAAAGGGGCAGTCTATTAAATTTCTTGCAACTCAAAAAGAGTACAATGCAGATGAGGTTGGAACACTAAACCTCACTCAAACTCCTAAAAAATATATTGAAGCTGGAGATGTCGGGTATTTGATTACTGGAATTAAAAATGCTAAAGAAGTAAAGGTTGGAGACACTATCGTAGAGGCAAACTCTAATTTAAAAGAAGGCATTTCAGGCTTTGAAGATGTAAAGCCTATGGTTTTTGCCGGCATTTATCCTGTAGACACTGAGGAATATGAAGATTTGCGCTCTTCCATGGAAAAGCTTCAGCTAAACGACGCGTCACTTGTTTTTATTCCTGAGAGCTCATCTGCCCTTGGCTTTGGTTTCAGGTGTGGCTTTTTAGGGATGCTACATTTAGAAATAATCCAAGAAAGGTTAGAGAGAGAGTTTAATATGTCTGTTATTACTACCGTTCCTAACGTTTCTTATAGCGCCTATACCAGGAAGGATCCTGACTCTGGTATTCTGGTTAATAATCCGTCAGACTTGCCAGACCCTAGTAGTTTAGATCGCGTTGAAGAGCCTTACATAAAGGCTACTGTAATTACTAAGTCTGATTATGTTGGTAACGTAATGGGTTTGTGTATTGAAAAAAGAGGCCAAATAATAAATCAGACCTACTTGACAACTCAAAGGGTAGAGTTGGTTTTTGATATGCCTCTTGCTGAAATAGTTTTTGACTTTTATGATCGTCTTAAAACAGTTTCCAAGGGTTATGCTTCTTTTGATTATTCTCCAATTGGTATGCGTCCTTCAAAACTTGTTAAGGTAGACCTTCTTTTAAATGGAAATTCCGTAGACGCTCTTTCCTCTTTAATTCATTTTGACAACGCGTATACAATCGGAAAAAAAATGTGTGAAAAACTTCGAACTTTAATTCCTAGACAACAGTTCGATATTCCTATACAGGCTGCCATTGGATCCAAAATCATTTCTAGAGAAACAATTAAGGCGCTAAGAAAAGATGTCACGGCCAAATGTTATGGGGGGGACATTACCAGGAAGCGTAAATTACTTGAAAAACAAAAAAAGGGAAAAAAGAAAATGCGTCAAATAGGAAGTGTTGAAATTCCTCAAGAGGCTTTTATGGCGGTTTTAAAGCTTAACGATTAAACTTTCTTTGGTATTATTAAGCCATTATGTGAGGATGGAAATAAGATTAAATGCGACTAAGCATAATTAGGTCCTGCTTCGAAAAGTTTTTCTGTTTTTGATTGTACTATAAATTGAGTTAAATTTAAGATTATGAAAAAAACAATCTTGCTGCTGCTGTTTATTCCTTTCGTTTCTCTGTTAAATGCTCAAAGGCCAAGCGCAAAACAAATCGCAATCCCATATCTTCAATACCCCAGCTCTCCTCTAAATGCAAATATTGAAACGTATTTCTCTAAAATTATCAATAAGTCTACTGCTGTTTATGCTGCAAATTCAAAACTAATGCTGGAAGGCTATCAAGAGGTGGATTATTTAGATAGTGCTGATTTAGAAATTAAATTCATAATAAATGCTGTTTCGTTTTCTAGTTATATTAAGAAAGAAGCGTTTAACAAAAAAATAAACGACAGCACCTACGTTAAGGCGGTGGGAGGAAGATATGTGGTTGAGGCAAGAATGAATTACAGTGAGTTTGTTAATGATATAAAGAACGGCTCCGCATTAGTGTCTAATGAGGGTGTCATAAAATTTAGCGCCTTTAATTCTGGTTTAATTAAAAACTATAACGAGGCAGTAAAACTTCATAACAATAATCGCGACAGACACGCTTTTAATTTATATGGAAATATGATTTATTTCTCCATAAATAAATTTAATAACGAGCTTAATAGCACGTACGGCTTCCCGTTGCGCACCTACTATATGGCTTTTGTTAGGGGCAAAGGCAGAAAATTTAATTATTCTGATTTGAACAAGGCATATAACGACTTTAAAAGTGTTTCGGAAAATATATCTAAGGCTTTTAGAAAATATGGTCATTCTAGATATGGTGATTTTAGACCTGATGACGAACAAAACAATTTCTTAAAGCTTGATGGTTGCATTAAAATATGGGAAAACGCAATTCAAGAATACGTTCCTAATAAAAGAAAGACAAGAATAGGGGACAAAATTATTGATTATCTATATTTAAATCTGGCCGCTGCCCATTTAATGAACGCTTACTCTAAGAATAATTGGGATGATGTTTATGAAAATTTGTCAAAAGTTAAATTAAATAAAAGCGAAATCAATAAAGCAAATAGTTTTGAATCTAAAGTAATAGATATTCAAAAAAGGATCAATGCTTTTAAGCGTAGGGGCTAGTACGATTTTAAACAAATGAAAAAACTTGTTAACCTATTTAGGAAAACATTTGTTTTTTTACCCTTAATATATGTGGGGTTTTCGCTAATTGGAGAAGGCAATAATTCTTTTCAATTAGAAATAATATATGGATTACCATTCATCTTATTTGGAATATATTTTATTAAAGAAAAAAACTCCTCTCTTATTTTACTTGCATCTCTATATTTTATTCATATTATATACGATTACTTCAATGAGGGCTTAACTAATAATATTGGTGTTACATATCTTTATAGAGAAATTTGTTTAGTATATGATTTTTTAGTTGGAGTTTTTTTGCTCTATTACACTTTTTACTTAAAAAAACCCTAAACCATAGGCGTCTCTTCTTCTTTTAATTCAGCAATTCTTATATTTAGATTGTGAAAAAACTTGAACGCAGCCTTTCTTTGCCATATGTAATTGCTATCAGTATTGGCGGAATGTTGGGAAGTGGGATTTTTGTGCTTCCTGGGTTTGCTGCAGGCTTAACAGGTTCTTCTGTTTGGCTAGCTTACCTTCTTGGTGCTATTTGTGTCCTGCCTGCTGCTCTTTCCAAGTCAGAATTGGCCACCGCAATGCCTTCTTCCGGCGGAACTTATGTTTATATAGAGAGGGCTTTTGGGCCCTTATTTGGAACTATTTCTGGAATTGGACTCTGGCTTTCTTTATTATTAAAAAGTTCGTTTGCTTTAATTGGGCTTGGAGCTTATTTAGCCGTATTGATTAATATAAATGACGGGCTAACTCCTTATGTTGCGCTGGGTTTTCTTTCTGTTATTTTGCTCTTAAATATTTACGGTGTTAAAAAGGTTGGAAAAGTTCAGCTTTATATAGTAAGCATTAGCCTGGCCTCTCTTGCTGCGCTTTTTTTTATTGGCTTTCCAAAAGTTAATCCTGATTATTTAGACCCTTTTAGGTCTGATGGCAATATAGGTTTGCTTTCTGCTGTTGCTTTTGTGTATATTTCTTATTCGGGCGTTATAAAGGTGGCTGCAATTGCTGGTGAAATAAAAAATCCTGACAAAAACCTTCCTTTGGCTATGATTCTTTCTCTTCTTTCGATAGCCGCTATTTATGTTTTCACGTCTTTTATTTTGGCAGGAACTGTTGCTCCTGATTCTTTGTCTATTGACATAAGACCTGTTTATACTGCTGCTAAAAACGTGGGGGGCGAGTATTTTGGTTATTTTGCTGCTGTAATTGGCGTTTTGACCCTTATGTCAGGGGCTAACTCTGGCGTTTTGGCATCTTCTCGTTTTCCTTTTGCAATGGCAAGAGATTTTTTGATGCCTAAGCTGTTTTCTAATATTCATTCTAAGTACCTAACGCCTGTTTTTTCCATTCTTTTTACGGGGTTATTAATGGCGCTTGTCATTCTTTTTCTAGACGTAGTGAAAATTGCAAAACTCGCTAGCGCCTTTATGGTTATGATGTTTGTTTCTGTCAATTTTTGTGTTATTATATTAAGGGAAACTTCTGCTCAGTGGTATAAGCCCACATATATGTCTCCTTTTTATCCATTATTGCAGGTTTTTGGAATTGTAAGCGGCTTTTTTCTGTTGCTGCTTTTAGGTTTAATGCCCTTATTGTCTATTCTAATAATTTCTGTGATTGGCGCTGTAATATACTTGTTAATAGGAAAGCGCGCTACACGAACTGGTGTTTTAACAAATTATGGGCACAAGCCTGCTTTGTTTTTGTTTTACAAAAAAGAAGCACGAGCTCAAGAAGAGGTGGAGGCGGAGAGTCCTTCTAACTTAGACGGAAAGCTTGCTTCTGATGCCGGCACTATTGTTCCCCTTTTGGGCAACGAAAATTCTGCCGAGATGCTTGTAGAAATTGCTTGTGCAATTAATCTAAGAAGCTCTGTGCAGGCGGTAAACATAACCGAAGTGCCTAATCAAACTTTTTTAGAAGCCTTAAATAAAGACACCCCTCAAATTCTTTCTATCGAAAGGCGTTTGAAAAGGTTGTCTAAGAGACAGGAGCTGAGCATTGACTTTGAGTCTGTAGTAACGCACGAGCTTTCTAATACCGTGGCGGACTTAAGCGGACAAACAAACTGTGACTGGCTTGTGATGGGCTGGGACGGAAGAGCGCATAGCGGCCTTCTTGTGCGAAATCCTATAGGCTGGCTTCTTGCTCATGTTAATTCGAATTTTGCTTTGTTTAAAGACAATGGAATTAAAAACATTGGAAAGGTTTTGGTTGCTCTACGGCCAGGCAGGAAAGACAAAAATTTTCTTGCTGTTGCAGAAAGGGTTTGTCGTTTTTATGGAGCTTCTTTGACTTTGCTCCATATCGTAACGCCTTCTTTTTCTAAAGGCGCTGCCAAAAAAATGGAAGAAAAGTCTACGCAACTCTTGTCGAGTTTAAAAATAAAAGCGGATTTAAAGGTCGTCCAAAGTGAAGATCCTTTGGCTTCGATCTCTGAGCTTTCTTCTGAATTTGATTTGTTAGTTTTAGGGGCTCCTGAACAGGACAGCTGGATTAATGTGCTTTTAGGTTCTGGAAGAGACAAGTTTACCGAAAGTGCTGCTTGTTCTGTCTTAAGGATAACAATGAAAAATTAATTATTATATAAATGAAAATACATCCTATTGAGGCCGGAAATTTTAAGCTAGATGGTGGTGCTATGTTTGGTGTTGTTCCAAAGTCTTTGTGGGAAAAAACAAATCCTGCTGATGCCAACAACATGATTGACATGGCGACGCGATGTTTACTTGTAGAAAATGGCGACAGGCTGATTCTTGTTGATGCTGGAATGGGAAGCAAGCAGTCAGATAAGTTCTTTAGTTATTACTATCGATGGGGAGAGCAGGAGCTTGTTTCTTCAATAAAAAGAGCAGGATTTTCTTGTGACGATATAACTGATGTGTTTTTTACCCACCTTCATTTTGATCATTGTGGCGGCGGAACAACAAGAGACAAAAGCGGGTCTTTTTTCAGGCCTTTGTTTAAAAGAGCTAAGTATTGGAGCAATAAAAATCATTGGCTTTGGGCCAAAGCCCCTAATGCCAGGGAAAGAGCCTCTTTTTTAAATGAAAACCTTTCTCCAATTGAGTCCTCTGGAGCCTTGTCTTATGTCTCTCAACACAGCAAAGGGTTTGAATATAAAAAAGAATTGGGGTTTGATGTTTTGTTTGTTGATGGCCACACAGAAAAACAAATGATTCCTAAAATTTCCTATCAAAACAAATCTCTTGTCTTTGCGGCAGACCTTATTCCTACATTGGGTCATGTTCCTGTTCCTTACATAATGGGCTACGACATTCGTCCTCTTGTTTCTATGAGCGAAAAGGATCTTTTTCTTAAAGAGGCTGTTGAAAAAAATTATCACTTGTTTTTAGAGCATGACGCCCACAATGAAATAATTACTTTAAAAAACACCGAAAAAGGTGTTAGAGTAGATAAAATTTTTACTTTTAACGAACTTTTTAATTAATTTATATGAGATCTTTTTTTTGTTTTCTGTTCTGTTTCCCTTTGGTTGTTTTTTCTCAAAGTAGCTGGCAACAACACGTTGAATACTATATGGGTATTAAAATGGATGTTTCTGATTTCACTTTTAAAGGCGATCAAAAGCTTATTTATACTAATAATTCGCCCGACACAATAAGAAAAGTTTATTACCATTTGTTTTTTAATGCTTTTCGGCCAGGCAGCCAAATGGATGTTCGCTCAAGAACAATTGAAGACCCTGACAGGAGGGTTGGCGATAGAATTTTTAATCTTGAAGAAAAAGATTATGGTTCATTGGGCGTTGTCTCTTTAAAGCAAAACGGCAAAAACATTTTCTTTAAACAAAACGAAACGGTGTTGTTGGCTAGGCTAAAAACACCTCTTCTGCCTGGAGAAAAGACGGAGCTTAAGATGGTTTTTGAAGGTCAGGTTCCTTTACAAATTCGCCGATCGGGAAAAATGAATAAAGAGGGGGTTCATCTAACAATGACGCAGTGGTTTCCAAAACTGTCTGAATACGATTTTGAAGGCTGGCACCCAAACCCATATATTGGAAGAGAGTTTCATGGTGTTTGGGGCAACTATGCTGTTAATATTACTATTGATAAAAACTATGTTATTGGAGGAACAGGAACTCTTCTAAACGCAGACGAAATAGGCCATGGTTATTCTGAAGACCCTAAAAACAAAAAAGGCAAAACTTTAACTTGGAGGTTTTTGGCTAAAAATGTTCATGATTTTGCGTGGGCTGCTGACCCCAACTATATTCATGACAAAAAAACTTCTGATTCTGGGGTTGATCTTCATTTCTTTTATAAGCCCACCGCTAATGTGGGGAATTGGAAAAAGCTTCAAGACGACACTTTAGGCTTGCTGGATTATTTTGAAAAAAACATTGGTCCTTACCCCTGGAGTCAATATTCGGTTATTCAGGGAGGTGACGGGGGTATGGAGTATGCTATGTGCACAATGGTAACGGGAGAAAGGGCTTACCCCAGCCTGTTTGGCGTAACGGCTCATGAAATGGCTCATGCTTGGTTTCAACATATTCTGGCGAACAACGAGGCTAAGCATCCTTGGATGGACGAAGGTTTTGCAGAGTATATTACATCGCTTGCCGAAGAAGCTGTTCAGAATAGTGCTTCGGAATTTCCACACAAAAGCAGCTATGATAGGTATTATGCCCTAAGTCGATTTCAAGCACAAAATTCGGAACTTGATTTAGAGCAGCCTCAAACAGTTCACTCAGACAGATGGAATTGGAATTTTGCTTATGGTGCCTCTTCTTATAGCAAGGGGTCTGTTTTTCTTTCTCAGCTTGGATATATTATTGGAAGAAAAAGCTTGGCTAAAACCATTAAAAGATATTATGATGAGTTTAAATTTAAGCACCCCACGCCAAATGATTTTAAAAGAGTTGCTGAAAAGGTTTCTGATTTAGAGCTTGAGTGGTATTTAAATGACTGGACAAGAACTACAAATAAAATTGATTATGACATTTCTTTGTATGACCCGGCGGCTCGATCTATTACAATAGAAAGAAAAGCTAGTATTCCTATGCCTCTTGAGATCGAGGTGTCTTTTGTCGACGGCTCCAACGCTTTATATTATATCCCTATAGATTTAATGCAGGGGATTAAGCCGTTTGACAATGATGTTGTTGTGTTAAATCCTTGGGCTTGGGTTGCTCCAGAATATAGCTTTTTAGTTGAAGGAAACAAAAAAATTGTAAAAATTGAGATCGACCCTTCAAAAAGACTTGCAGATGTAGACCAAAAAAGAAATATCCTCGAGTTTACAGAATGATCCGGTCCTTAAAAAACAAAAAAAAAATTGAAACCATCTTTGAAAAAGGGTTTACAATAAAAGAAAAGGGCCTTTTGTTAAAAGCGTATAATTTTAAAGATGGTGAAATAAAATTTGGGGTTAGTGTGTCTAAAAAACTTTTCCCCTCCGCTGTTAAAAGGAACTTGATTAAAAGAAGGCTTAGAGAACAAATTAAGTCTTCGGGGCTATTAGACTGCTTTTCAAGGGGGTTTTCTTTTTTTGTTGTTTATGGTGCAAAAGCTGTTCTCTCCTCAAAAGAAATTAAATCTGGGCTTAAGGGTTTGATTAAAAAAATCTAATACATTCTTAATTTTTATACATGGCTACGTGTGGTATTCCGTCTTCTAAATACTCCTTTCCTTTTGACATAAATCCGTGTTTTTTATAAAAGCTGGATAGGTGGGCTTGGGCTGATATTTTTATTTTTTTGTTTGGCCATTTTTCTTTCATTATTCTTAAGGTTTCTTTTATTAGTTGGGTCCCTATCCCTTTTCCTCTAAATTTTTTGTCCACCAGCGCTCTCCCAAAAGAGGTCTCTTTAAAAAAATCTCCTTCATTGAAGGCTCTAGAATACGCTATGATTTTGTTTTGTTTTTTTCCAAAAACATGAATCGCTTTTTGGTCATTGTTGTCTATGTCTTGGTATACACAATTTTGTTCTACAACAAAAACCTTAGATCTAATTATAAAAATTTCTTCTATCTCTTCTTTTGTTAATTTTTCCCAGGATTTATTATTCCACTGAACTTCTTTCAACTTTTATTTTGGTATTTTGTTAATTCTGGTCAAGTGCCTTCCTCCTTCAAATTCTGTGTTTATAAATATCTCTACCATTTCTATAGCTGTCTTTAAAGAAACAAACCTAGAGGGAATGCTTAATATATTTGCATTATTATGTGTTCTTGCTAATTCGGCTATTTCTTTGTTCCAACAAAGAGCAGATCTGATTTTTTGATGTTTGTTTGCTGTCATGTTTGCTCCGTTTCCGCTTCCACAAATGATGATTCCTATCTCACTTTCTTCTTTTTCGATCTGAGCAGCAACAGGATGAATGTGGTCCGGATAATCTACGCTGTCGTTTTCGTTTGTCCCATTATTTATTACATTAATTTTTTTTGTTTGTAAATATTTTACTATTTCTTTTTTATATTCCGTTCCCGCGTGGTCATTGCCTATAGAAATTTTCATTTTGTTAATTTTTTGTTTATTAATTGTTTGTTTTTTTTAATAATTAAAGGTATTTGTGGTATTATTAAATTTATTTTTCTTTTATCATTTTTTATTAGCCCTTTAATAACAATATCAACCCTATTATTAACAGTTTTTTTTCTTTTATTTATTAACTTTTTATTTATTAACAGATAATTAATAACTCTTTATTTTATTGATTGTAAGTCTTTTGTGTCTTTCTTTTTATTTAAAACATGTTAATTTAATTTTTTAAAATAGTAAATCCTATTTCTTGTTCTATATATTAACAAGCTATTATAATCTCTTAAATTTAATTTAAAAATATAATTAATATTTATTCTTTGTTAATTATAAAACAATACAATATTCTCATAAATAGAATTATCTTCGTAAATAAATAAAATGAAAAGGAAGCAATCAGAAACAACGACGAATCACATACTTTCTTTTTTTATATTTTCTCCAAAAAAAAAATTTAATTATAGACAGATTTTATCAAAGCTACCGTATGAGATTAGTAAAAACAAAATTAAAGAGATATTGTTTTTATTAGAAAAAGAAAAAAAAATTCAGCAGCTAAATCCAGGAAGCTATAGGTTATTAAAAAAAACGAATATTTTAATAGGGACAGTTGATAAAACAAACAAAGGGTCGGGATATATAATTCAAAAAAACATAGAAAAAGACGTTTATGTTTCGGAAAAACATATGTTAAATTCTTTTGATGGGGATATAGTAGAGTTTGAAATGATTTCAGTTAGAGAAGCCAAAATTATAAATATAAAAGAAAGAAGAAAAAGCAGATTTGTAGGAATAATTAGAAAAAAAGAAAAAAAGGTTTTTGTTTATACAACCGGCAAAAAAGATAAAGTAGAATTTTATATTACAAACAAAACCAGAGCCGAAGAGAATGAAATTGTAGTAGTAGAATTTAAAAAATGGGAGAATGAATATCCTGAAGCAGAAATTATAAAAAGAATAGGGAAACAAGGAGAGGTAGATAACGAAATTCATGCCATTTTAGAAGAATATAGCTTACCGTATAAATTTTCTAAAGAAAACATAAAAGAAGCAGAAGAATTATCAAGGCTTCAGTCAAAAGAAGAGTATAAAAAAAGAAAAGATTTAAGGAATATAACAACACTAACTATTGATCCTGAAGATGCAAAAGATTTTGATGACGCGATTTCTGTTGAAGAGAAAGAAAAAGAAACAAACATAGGGATTCATATTGCAGACGTTTCACATTTCTTAAAAAAAGGAACAGACCTAGACAAGGAAGCATACCTAAGAGGGACATCGGTATATTTAGTAGACAGGGTAGTTCCAATGCTGCCAGAATCATTATCTAACAACCTTTGTTCTTTAAGGCCTAATGAGGAAAAGCTAACCTTTTCAATAATTTTTTCTTTTAATAAAAAAGGAGACGTAGTAAAGCATTGGGTCGGAAAAACTATAATAAAATCAAACCACAGGTTTAGTTATAAGGAAGCCCAATATGTAATAAAAAACAACGAGAGAATCATTCCAAAAGAAATTTCTTTAACCAACAAAGAGTATAAGATTGATAGCAAACTAACAGAGGGAATTGTGTTGTTAAATAAGATTTCTAAAAAACTTAGAAAAGAAAGAATATTAAAAGGATCGATATTATTTAACAAAAAAGAAGTAGGCTTTGTTTTAAACAAAGAAAAAGAGCCGATAAACACCAAAATTAAGGAGGCAAAAGAATCGAATAAGCTAGTAGAGGAATATATGTTATTGGCAAACAAAAAGGTGGCAGAGATTTTCGAGAAACAAAAAAACAAAAAAAATGTTTATAGAATACACGATCTCCCTAACGAGGAAAAGCTAATAGCTCTTGAAAGAATAATTAAAAAGTTGGGATATAATTATATGTTTGACAACAAAAAAAACATACACAAAAACATTAATAATCTTTTAGAAGAAACTAACGACGCACCAGAAAAAAACCTTATAAACACTCTTGTTATCAGAAGCATGAGTAAAGCAAAATATAGCACAAAAAACATTGGACACTTTGGGCTTTCTTTTGAAAAATACACACATTTCACCTCTCCAATAAGGAGGTATCCAGACATAATTGTTCACAGAAGCCTTCAAAAAGCGCTTATAAACGCTTCATCTCATAATGAGAAGACGCTAGAAGAACAGTGTTTTTATCTTTCAGAAAGAGAAGATTTGGCAACAAAAGCAGAAAGGAGTTCAATAAAATTTATGCAGGTTAAATTTATGTCTTCTAAATTAAACAAACGGTTTGTTGGAACGATTTCTGGAATTATGGAAAGGGGGATTTTTGTTGAAATTAAAGAAAATAAATGCGAAGGATTTATTAAAACAAAAGACATTCCGAATGATTATTTTATTTTTAAAGAAAAAGATTATTTAATGTTTGGAAGACACACAAAAGAAGAATACCGCCTAGGAGATGAAGTTTTAGTGAAGGTAAAAGGGGTGGACGAACAGAAAAAAAGAATAGATTTTTTATTGGAAGAAAAACTCTAAATTTATAATTAGAAAAAACCATGATTGATTTTATTCCAGCGATTCCTATTGGCATTGTTCTTTCCTTTACTATAGGTCCTGTTTTTTTTACGGTTATAGAAACCAGCATTAGCAAAGGGGTTAAGGCGGCAATTTTTCTTGATATTGGCGTTGTGATATCAGACTTAGTCTTTTTTGTGATTGCTTTTTTTGGAACAAGCAGTCTCTTAAGTTCGATTGAAGAAAACACAAGCTCTTGGTATTTTTTAGGCGGAGTTTTGCTTGCTACCTATGGCGGAGTTAGTTTGATAAAAATTTTACAGGAAAAAAACAAAACAGAAAACAAAGAAGGGGCTAACCTTGACGATACTCCTAGTTTTTTAAAATTAGCCACAAAAGGGTTTCTTTTAAACATTATAAACGTTGTAGTCTTGTTTTATTGGGTTGGAATAATCCTTTATTTTGGACCTCAACTAGAGATGGAAAAACACAAAATAGCTCTCTTTTTTGTAGTGATTGTTACAACATACTTTAGTGTTGATTTAGGCAAAATTTATTTAGCCCAACAACTTAAAACGAGACTTACAGACGTGGTTATTAAAACTATAAAAATTATTGTTAATCTTTTCATTGTAATATGTGGGGCCTTTCTTGTTTTTAAAGGGATTGCATAAGCTATGGTTAGAGACGGCGGAGACGGCATAATCAAAAACCCCTATAATAGACTCCTATAAAGACGTTATCTTTAACCACCCATATGATCCAAGCTGAACCAGCCCAACGCCCAACGCATAAGCCGCTAAAAACTTAAGAAAACCTGATTTACTGAGGTCTTTTAGGTGTTTTTCAGAGCCTTTAAAATCAAAAGAAGAAACACATTTAAGGAGTTTTTTAAAGGAATGCATCAGCGGATGTTTAGGGGTCTCTAGGCGGAACGTCCATTCGAAGTACCTATGTAATAACAGGTGCTCAAGCTTATCATATCCCCAAAGAAAAACCCAGGCAACTATAGGCAAAAGAGTAAATCGTAAAATTATAAGCTCCGATTGTTCCATGCCTGCAAAGATAAAAAAACAGTATTTAATTAAAAACCCCTCTTATAAAAGGGGGGTTTTGAGGCACCGAGCGGATTCGAACCGCTGTACAAGCTTTTGCAGAGCTCTGCCTAGCCACTCGGCCACAGTGCCAAAAGGAAAGCAAAAGTACATTTTTTTAAAATTAAGCGTCTCTTTTTTTAGAGATTTTTACCGACACCCTTTCTGTGTTCCCATTAACAGGAGGACAAAGCTTGCTTATAGAAACAAAAGCTTCGCTCACTCGCCCATCTTCTTTAAGTGCCCTAGAAACAACCCTATATGCTACGTTTTCCAGGAGCTTTGATCTAACGGCCATTTCTTCAAGAACTATTTTGTTTAACAAAACATAATCAACCGTATCTTTTAAATCATCGCTCTGAACGCTTTTATCAAACTCTCCCTTCACCCGCAAGCTTACCAAATACTCGCTTCCCAGAATTTTTTCTTCTTTTAAGCACCCATGGAACGAATAACAACGAATGTTTTTTAAACAAACCTCTATCATAATTAACAAAGATAAATAAACAATAAGAGAGATGAATTTTTTAACTTTGATATTTTATTTTTAAAATTGACGGAATCAAAAAACTTTATTGAAAACATAATTGATCAAGACCTTCTTGAAGGCTTTCCGCCTTCAAGCCTCAGGCTTAGGTTTCCTCCTGAGCCAAATGGATATCTTCATATTGGACACGCAAAGGCAATCGCAATAAATTTTGGTTTAGGAGAAAAGTACAATGCTCCAGTAAACCTTAGGTTTGATGACACTAACCCCTCAAAGGAGGAGACGGAGTATGTAGACGCTATAATAAACGATATTCGTTGGCTGAAATATAATTGGGAAGAGATCACTTATTCATCAGACCATTTCGACACATTATATAATTGGGCCGAAACCCTAATACAGCAAGGAAAAGCATACATCGACTCACAAACTTCTGAAGAAATTGCACAACAAAAAGGAACAACAACAGCCCCAGGCTCAAACAGCCCATATAGAAACAGGCCTTCAGACGAAAGCTTAAAGATCTTTAGAGAAATGAAAAACAGAAAGCACAAAGAAGGAAGCCATGTTTTAAGAGCAAAAATTAACATGGAAGACCCAAACATGCTTTTAAGAGATCCGGTGATGTATAGAATAATACACAAATCACACCACAGGACAGGAGACAATTGGTGTATTTATCCGATGTATGATTGGGCTCACGGACAGAGCGACTACTGCGAACAGGTAACACACTCTTTATGCTCATTAGAATTTAAGCCACACAGAAAGCTTTATGATTGGTTTATTGAAAATCTTAAAGATCAAAGAGAAAAAAATCTCCCCCTTTTTCCCAAACAAAGAGAGTTTGCTCGCCTAAACTTAGCCTATACCATAATGAGCAAAAGAATACTAGCGGAGCTTGTACAGAACAAGATCGTTTCGGGATGGGACGACCCTAGGATGCCAACAATTTCAGGACTGCGAAGAAGAGGATATACTCCAGAAGCAATAAAGGCCTTTATTAAGAAAGTTGGTGTGTCAAAACGCGAGAACCTTATAGACGTTTCTTTATTAGAGTTTTGCGCAAGAGATGACCTTAATAAAATTGCAAACAGAAAAATGGTGGTTATAAATCCACTAAAACTTACCATAACTAACTATCCGGAAGACAAAATAGAGCAAATAAAATCTGAAAACAATCCAGAATTAGAAAGCGCCGGTTTACGAGAAATCCCCTTTTCAAGACACCTTTATATTGAAAAAGAGGATTTTGTTGAGGAAGCAGGAAGAAAATTTTTTAGACTTACTGTTGGCAAAGAAGTAAGGTTAAAAAGCGCATACATTATAAAAGCAGAAAAGGCTATTAAAAACAGCAAAGGAGAAATTACGGAAGTTCTGTGTGTTTATGATCAAAAGAGCAAAAGCGGAAGCGGAACAGAAGAAAGCCAAAGAAAAGTTAAAGGGACCCTACATTGGGTTTCGCAAACCCACGGAATCCCAATAGAAATAAGAGATTATGACAGGCTTTTTTTAACACCTGTTCCTGGAGAAGAAAGCGGAGATTTTTTAAAAGACATAAACCCCAGCTCGTTTAAAACAAGAAATGGGTTTGCCGAGCCCTCTTTGGCCAAGGCAGCTCCGGGCAGCAAGTTTCAATTTCAAAGAAAAGGATATTACGTTGTTGATAAAGAGACCTCTTTAGAAAAAAAAGTTTTTAATAAAACGGTTGGCTTGAGAGACACATGGAATAAGCTCTAGGCTACTCTATTTTTTTCTTTCCTTTTTCTCTTTCGCTTGCTTTTTTCATTTCCTCGCCAATTACATTGCTCGCAGTAAATGAGGCAACCATATTATTAAGCATTTCAGATCCTGCTTGAGGAGAATTAGGCAATAAAATTAGGTTGCTGTTGCTTTCTGCACCAACCGACTGAAGCGTGTCATAATGTTGTGTAACAACAATTAAAGCAGACGCTTCTTGAGAATTGATGTCTACATTATTCAAAACCTTAACAGAATCTTCCAGGCCCCTTGCTATTTCCCTTCTTTGGTCAGCAATCCCCTGACCCTGAAGCCTCTTGCTTTCTGCCTCTGCTTTTGCCTTTTCAACTATTAAAATACGCTGTGCATCACCCTCAAATTGAGCAGCGACCTTCTCTCTTTCAGAAGCATTAATTCTGTTCATGGCCTCTTTTACTTGTAGGTCAGGATCGATGTCTGTAACAAGCGTTTTGATGATGTCATAACCATAATTAAGCATGGCTTCATTTAACTCAGACTTAACCGCAATTGCGATATCGTCTTTTCTTTCAAAAACATCGTCGAGCTTCATTTTGGGAACTTCGGCCCTAACTACATCAAACACATAGGACGTAATTTGGTCTTGCGGATAGTCTAATTTATAAAAAGCATCATAAACCTTGTCTTTAATAACTTTGTATTGAACGGACACTTTTAGTTTCACAAAAACGTCATCTTTTGTTTTGGTTTCAATTACCACATCTAATTGCTGAATTTTTAAACTAAGCCTTCCGGCAATTCTGTCTACGAATGGTATTTTTATTTGCAGACCAGATTGGCGCGTGCTTGTATATTTTCCAAAACGCTCTACTAGCGCAGAGGTTTGCTGCTTAACCACAAAAAAGGCGGCAAACAGAAGTAGAATAATGAATAAAACGAGAATAGGGAGAAAAATAGACATGGTTTTTAATATTGAGATTATATCCTCCAAGGTACAAAGACCATGCCGCATTGCAAAGCTATCGGCTCAAATAATTAGCAAGCGCCTCAACCCGTTTAATTGCCTCTTCTTTTTCGAGAATCTCTATAATTTCAAAAAGATTTGCACCAGACAATTCGCCCACAATTGCTATTCTAATTAAACCAAGTACTTTGCTAAAGGGGAGGGAGTTTTTCTCAGCATAATCCTGCACCTCGGCCTTTAAGCTAGAGGAAGCAAAATTTAAAGAATTCTTAAAAATTATAGCCACATTCCTTAAGACCCTAGAGCTGTTGTTGTCGAGCAAATTTTTAACCCCCTTTTCGTTATAATTTTCAGGACTTTTAAAAAAATACAAGGAAAGCGGCAAAAGACTTGTTATAAAATCAAGCCTTGGACGAATTAGAGGAATAATTATAGAAATTTTTTCTTTTTCATAAGGAACGCCTTTTTTCTGAAGCGCTTCTTCCAGCGCTTCTTCCAAAAACTTAGCCTCGGCTAACTGGAGATGTTGTTGGTTAAACCAAGCCGTTTTTTCTAGGTCAAATCTAGCGCCAGAGCGATTAAGACCTTTGATAGAAAAAGTTTTTATTAGTTCAGGCATAGAAAAAAGCTCTTTCTCAGACCCAGGATTCCAGCCCAGAAGCGCCAAAAAGTTAACCGTTGCCTCAGGAAGATAACCCTTTTCCTTGTACCCCTCAACCATCTTCCTTCCAGAGGCCCATTTTATTGGAAACACAGGAAATCCAAATTTGTCCCCATCTCTTTTAGAAAGCTTTCCTTTTCCCGTAGGCTTTAATATAAGCGGCAAATGTATGAACTTTGGCCTTTTCCAGTCAAAAGCCTCATACAAAAGCCAGTGTAAGCCTAACGACGGAAGCCACTCTTCTCCTCTTATAACGTGTGAGATTTCCATTGCAAAATCATCTACTACATTTGCAAAATGATAAGTAGGATTTCCGTCGGATTTATATAACACCTTATCATCCATAACATTTATAGGAACAACAACCTTTCCTCTAAGAGCATCATAACAAACAACCTCGCCTTTATCAGGGTTTTTAAATCGCACAACATAGCCTTCTCCCTTTTTCTTTATGACTTTTTCTGTGCCCCTCGAGCTCTTCTTCAGTGTCAAAAGCGTAATATGCGTAGCCCAAAGAAAGAAGCTCTTGGATTTTTTCCTTATAGAAATCATTTCTTGCACTTTGTCTGTAAGGCCCCTCGTCTATTTTTAAACCACACCACTCTAGGGAATCTAGCATGTGCTTTTCGCTTCCTTCAACATGCCTTTTCTGATCAGTATCTTCAATCCGCACA
>JAAZZF010000016.1 GCA_014239275.1 Flavobacteriaceae bacterium
CTAAACCATAGGCATATCTTCTTCTTTTAAAATTATTGTAAATTGTAGGTATGAGAAAAATTCTACTTATAATATTCCTTTCATTCTGTTTTAATTCTTGTGAGCATTCAAAGGAAATGAATAATGTAAAAATTATTGGCTTAATGAGTGATGTAATGTGGAAGGGGAAGATGGATGGCTTGATTTCAACTGACACTATTTCATTGAAGGGAACCTATGGTTTAGGCCCGTTAGAGAATCTAAAAGGAGAAGTGTTAGTTTTTGATGGAACAACATATATTTCAGGGATTAATTCAAATGAAAAATTATATGTTAATAAGGTAGAAGCTGCAAAATCTCCCTTTTTTGTATATGCTACTGAAAAAAATTTAGAAAAAGTTCCATTACCTTCTAATGTTAATGACCTTTCTTCATTAGAAAAATATATTGACCAAAAGTTTAGTACAATTGAAATTCCTTTTGTTTTTATTTTAAAAGGGAAGTGGAAGAATTTAAATATCCACAGCGTTAATTTACCTGCTGGCAGTATAGTATCTTCTCCTAAAGAAGCTCACGAAGGATTAAAGAATTTTACTTATGAAAATATTGATGGCTATATAGTGGGATTTTTCTCAAGAAAACATCAAACTGTATTTACCCACCACGATTCATTTATTCACTGTCATTTTGTTTCTGAAGACAAAGAAATAATGGGTCACGTTGATAGTTTTAATATAAACAATCAAACAGTTTCAATGAGTGTTGCCGACAGATTACTTAAAACTAAACCATAGGCATATTTTATTTTCTTAAATTTATAAAGATAATGATTGGGCTATTTAGACTTTTTGTATATATATTTCTCATTCTTGGTTTATTATCCTTATTAGTAGGATTTATATTAGCTGTTGGATTTTTTCTTTTTGGATTTGAGTTAACATATGGAAGAACATCAGGTTACGACTTACCAATGGTTTTTGGTGTAGTAGGAGTTGCGTTTTTGTTTACGGGCTTTCTTGAATGGTTAAGAGGAAGAAGGAATAAATGGTGGTAAAATAAATTGAAACTTTTAAAATTATTATAACTTGTAGGTAATGAAAAAGCTGTTATTTCTTTTAGTGTTTATTCCACTTGTTTCTTTTGGGCAACTTACATATGAAGTAGATTTGGAAACTGTCGCAAAAATTCGTGAAGAAGGTTTTCAGCGTTCTGAAATTGCCAATACTTTATCTTATATGACAGATGTGCTAGGAGCCCGTCTAACTAATTCAGAAGATATGAGGCGTGCTCAAGATTGGTTAGTTAAAGAGATGAAGCGCATTGGGTTAAAAAATACTAAACTTGAACCGTTCATGGATTATGGAGTTAGTTGGGATAATGAATATTTTTCTCTTCATCTCTTAGAACCAGATAGACAAGTAATGGTTGGTTATCCAATATCACATACTCCAGGGATAGATGGTAGAAAAAAATTATCTGTTAACCTTGTGGAAATAATAACTAAATCTGATTTAAAAAAGTATAGAGGTAAACTTAGAGGGAAAGCTGTTTTAGCTACGCCACCACCAAAAATTAATTTAGATAGGTATAGTAAGGGTACTCCTAGATATACTGATAGTGAATTGTTTGAGATTTCACAAAAACCATTTCCAAAGGAATCAATAGGACCTCGCCCTCCATCTAATCCTGATTTAGTTTCAGCAATTGAAAGAAATTCTTTTTTTAAAGATGAAGGAGTAATAGCAATATTAGAATCGCGTAGTGGATGGATTGCAGCGGTTAGAGGGTTCGCTCGCCCAGGTGCTAAGCAAGACAAATGGGGACGTGAAGAAACACTAGATCATTTGCCAATTGTTGCTGTTACACCTGAACACTACAACAGGATGGTTCGTATTGCAAAAAGAGACATTCCAATAAAAATAGAGTTAGAAATAAGAAATAAAATTGGCAAAAATAGAAGAAAAGCCCGAAATACTATAGGTGAAATCCCAGGAACAGATCTTAAAGATGAAGTAGTTATGTTAGGTGCTCATTTTGATACGTGGCATGCTAGTCCAAACGCGAGTGATAATACTTCAGGTGTAGCTGTAATGTTAGAAGCTATGCGTATATTAAAAGCAATTGATATCAAACCCAGAAGAACTATTCGTATCGCTCTTTGGTCAGGTGAAGAACAGGGAATCCACGGTTCTAGGGAATACGTAAATAAACATTTTGGTAATCCAAATGATCCTGCCATTGGTAAAAAAAGAGATTATGATAAATTTTCTGCTTATTTTAATCAGGATTATGGACCGGGTCAGTACCGTGGAATTTATTTGCAAGATAATGAACA
>JAAZZF010000017.1 GCA_014239275.1 Flavobacteriaceae bacterium
ATACAATTACACTCCTCAAACAATAGTACAAAATAGAGTGCGTATTGATTACATTCTTGCCAGCCCGGCTTTGGCAAAATATTGTATTGAAGCAAAAATTTTCAATCAAAAAGAAACAGATATGCTTTCTGACCATTATCCCATATTGGCGGAGTTTAGTATTATTAAAGAATGAAAAACGCACTACAACACCGTATAAAATTAATTACTTACTTTCTAAACCATAGGCATATCATCTTCTTTTAAAATTGTCGTATAATTATAAAAAACAATTAAGTTTGCATTTCAAAATAAGAAATGATAAAAAAAAACGTATTAATTACAGGGACATCAACAGGCTTAGGTTTTGAAACCGCAATCTTATTTGCTAACAATGGATATAAAGTATATGCAACTATGCGTAATCTGAAAAAAGCAGATGCACTAAACACAAAAATTGAAACTGACAATTTGGATATTGAAATACTTCCACTTGACGTTACAGACGTAAAATCCATTCATTCAGCTGTGAGTAAAATTATAAATCAGGACGGAAAAATAGATATTCTAATAAATAACGCAGGTGCAGGATTTGGAAAAACAACAGAACATACTAATGAAGAAGAAATTAGATGGGTTACGGAAGTTAATTATCACGGAGTGATTTTCTGTACACAAGCAGTTTTACCTTTTATGCGCAAGCAAAAATCAGGTCAAATTATTAGTATCACGTCAATCGGTGGTTTAGTAGGACAACCATTTAACGAATTATATTGTGGAGCAAAATTTGGAGTAGAAGGATTTATGGAAGCTCTTGCCACTTATGTTTCAGAAGCTTTTAATATCAAAATCACTTGTGTAGAACCTGGTGGAATTTCGACTGAGTTTATGAAATCTGCAATTGAAAAAACAATGATTAATGGACAATTTGCAACTGGAGAATATTTGCCAATTTTTCAACGATATATGGCTGGTAATCAAAAAAGAGCAAGCGAAGGTAAGGAACAAGTTTACCAAACGGGTCTTGAAGTAGCAGAAGAAATTATTAAAATTGTAAAAACTGAAAAACCACCATTAAGAGTACGTACGTCTAAATGGGCTGAAAAAATCTGTGAACTAAAAACAAAAGCTGACCCAGATGGAACTAAAATTGTTGCCCAAATAAAAGAAAACTTTTTATAATTGTAATATTTGACCCCTAAACCATAGGCATATCTTCTTCTTTTAATTCAGCAACTTCTAATCCGCGTAAGTAGGTTAAAAGAATTAACTAACTTTATAGCTATGATAAATTGGATTAAAAATTTGCTTATAAAGCTTAATGAGAGAAGAAAAAAAAATATAAAATTTCGAAAAGAATTTAAAGAAAAAACAGGGGTTGACTTAAATGATATTGACATCAGTGGAGGACAGCCGAATTAATGATTATGAAAAAGTATTTAATTTATTTAAGGCATTTAGCTTTTATATTTGCCGCTTTCAGTCTAATCTTTGGCGTAAGTCAATTAATGAGGGGTTTTAAGGTTGAAGACAGTACATTTATGTTATTTATGTCTGTTATTATATTTTTCTTCCTTTGGAAAAATAATTACTTTACAAGAAATAAAGATTGTTGTTAATGAAAAAACCTTTATTTAATCGCACATTATTTGTTATTACAACAATACTAGTCTTAACTGGTTCAGTTCTTCAAGCCTCAGAATATATTGACTATCCTATTATTATAATTCCATTATCAGTTTTATATATTATATGGCTATTCATACTTATAAAAAGTAAAAATCAATAAAAAAAATTAAAGAAATGAAAAAAACTACTTCTACTATTACTGTTTATTCCACTTGTTTCTTTTGGGCAGGATAATAACACTAATGTTAAAATAAAATCTGAAACTAATAATGCAAATTAAAACAAACACATTACAAAATATTTTTAGAATTTTTTTAGGCTTAGCTATGTTATATATTGGCATCGGACATTTAACCTTTAGAAGAATTGAATTTCAGGCACAAGTTCCTGCTTGGTTAACAACAGAAGAAAATCTAATGGACTTTGTAGTTCTGGCGTCAGGAATTGTAGAAATTATTTTTGGAGTCTTAATGATTTGGGGAGGCAAACTAAAAGTCAAAATTGGGATTGCACTAGCAATTTTTTATATTTTGATTTTTCCCGGAAACATAAACCAATATGTGAATGGAATAGACGCTTTTAATTTAAATACTGATAACAAAAGATTTTTACGATTATTATTTCAGCCTCTTTTAGTGCTTTGGGCATTGTGGTCAACTGGGGGGATACGTTTTTTAAAAAATTACAAAGAAAATCTTATTAGGTAACTAATGAAAAAACTAATACTACTATTACTGTTTATTCCACTTCTGTCTTTTGGGCAAAACTTGATTGAGGATAATATTGAACCCTTCAAAGAACTTATAGGTAACCCAATGTACATTGAAAATAGAGGTCAAAACAAATCATTTTTTAAAGGGCATTGGATAGATAAACTAGGTGTTTTAAAATTGTCTGAAAAAATTTTTGGGATTACAGTTTTTAGTTCTGGATATCCCGAGAATTTCAGATACTATAATTCAGACTTTGGAGACTATAACCCCTTGTTTTTAGATAAATTAACTGAATCTTTCAAGACTTTATCGCCAAGTTTAAAAAAACTCATTAAGCCAATTTATGAGATGCATTTTAAAATTCCATTAAGACGATTAATGGGAAATAAAATTTCTGATTATTTTACAGAAGAGCATAATCGCAATTTACTTGAGGGTATTAAAAGCAGAGAAGATTATAATTCTATCTTAAATCAAATCAAATCAACTAATCCTGATATTCCACCAGAAACTTTATTTTGGATAAGAAGAAATTATGACGGTACATCTTACAAGTTTTTAAAATTGTTTCAATTAATAATAGAAGAGATGGATGAGTTTGAAAGGGAATATTATGTTTCATCAAAAAGTGGTCTAATTGTAAGAGAACAGCCAAATTCTAATTCAAATAAAACAGGAATAATTCTCTACAATCAAAAAGTTAAAATTTTATCTAGATCAGGGAAAAAATCGATAATCAAAGATACAGATAAAGAAACAGGAATTATAAAAACTATTGAGGGGGAATGGGTAGAGGTAATTTTTGGAACAAATATAAAAGGATATGTTTTTGATGGATTTTTAAGAAAAAATACTGACTCTTTTTTAACAAGAAATGATGGTACTACTTGGACAAACGGATTCTCCACGTATACTTTTTCTAAGGATATGCCTGATTATTATATAGACATCTCATCCTGTGACCCTTCTTGTGACACGCCTACTCTTGAATGCCATATGTGTGGCTATGATTGGATGAAAGTTGATATAAATTCCTTTTCCTTTGGACAAGATTATCAAAATGACTTTTTTGCTGAGTATAAATCAACTCAATTTTATGAAGAAAATGATGTAATATGGAGTGTTGATTCTTATGGTGGTCATATTGTAGAATATGAATCAGATAAAATATATTGGTTACCTGCTGATTCAGACCCCCTCGAAATCGAAAAAATACGTTTAAAAAATAAACCTATATTAGATTTTATTAAATTAAAAAAGAAAGAAGAATATGAAGCTATAGAAAAAGATTTTCAGATTTAGATTTTCAAACCATAGGCATATCTTCTTCTTTTAAAATTATTGTAAATTGTATAAAAATAATCTTATGAATAAATATTTAATTAAAAGAGAAATTCCAAGCGCTTCTCAAATACCAAGAGAAAAACTAGATGAAATAGGTCAAGGGTCTGAATCAGTTTTAATTGCAATGAGAAATGAAGGAAAGAAAATTGAACAAGAGGTAAGTTATGTTGCTGGAAATAATGTTTTTTGTGTTTATAATGCAGACTCGGAGGAAACTATAAAAGAACACGCTACTCGTGCTGGAGTCCCTGCAAATGAAATAACCTTAGTGCCAAATGTTTTAAAACATAACACCAATAAAGGCTAAACCATAGGCATATCTTCTTCTTTTAATTCAGCAACTTCTAATGTGTTCCCTGCTTTAAAAATTTATTATTTATTTTAGTATTATGTGGGAAAGACTTAAAAAAGCTGGTTTTTTTGTTTCCGTTGGTGCTATTCTTTTTTTTATTTTAAAAATCATTCTTAAAAGCGGTTATTTTGCAAGTACTATCTATAGGTGGTTTGATTAGTTATTTATTGTTATTTTAACTATATGGATTTCGAAACTAATGACCACCGTTTTGATGCAGACATTAAACAAGGATTTAAAAAACCTTGGTTTTGGCTTATTGTTTTATTAGTAATGGCAGTCTTTTCTATTCTCATTTATATTGAATCATAATAGTATTTCATTATATTAGTTTAATTAATAAAAAGCATAATAATGAAAAAATTAACTCTACTATTATTTTTTATTTCTTCTGTAGGATTTTCTCAAGAATTATCTGAACCTAAAGGAGGAGGAACTTTAGATATTATTTTAATTAGTCCTGGTGAAGGACATTCAATAATGAATTTTGAGGGAGATATAAGTGGATATGGTTCTGTTTATGCTAAATTTAAAGTTTCCTCAATTAACACTTCTAAAACTAGTGGAACTTTAGACGGACAAGCCAGAACAATTTTAAATGACGGTACTCTATTCTCTTCACCATTAAGAGGAACGTGGAAAAGGGATGGAGCTTTGATGAAATTTTACTTTACAGATGCAATTAATAATGGGGCAATGAACTTCGTAATGTGGGATGTTGATATTTTACAGAAAAAAGCAAACGTAAAATATTATGAATTACATAGTCCAGACAACTAAACCATAGGCATATCGTCTTCTTCTAGTTTGGGATTATAATTGTATATTAAGCATAAATTAAATTTAAATTAAAATGAAAAAATATATTACTTCAATTATGCTTGTATTGCTATTTATAAGCTGTACGAACAATCAACAAAAAAACTCTACGGAAAAAAATTCGGTAATTGAAATTGGTTCTGCTTTAATGGATGGAACTAATGAAATGACTCCAATAATTGTTGGAGAAATTTCAAATCAAGAAATATGGCTTAAGTATATTAAAGCACACAATGATAAAAACTTGGATATAATTGCAGAAATAAATGCTGAAGATTGGGAAGGTTATACTGCAGACGGAAGTGTACTTAAAGGTAACAAAGCTCACATTGAAGTCTTAGACAATTGGTTTAAATCAGCAAATCCAAAATGGAAAGTAAAATGGATGATAGCAAATGCTGCAAAAAATAAAGATGGTATAATTGAACAATGGCTTACAACTGGAAATGAATATACTGACGTAGATGAGAATGGTAATGAAATTTTTGAACACAATGTTCACGACATACAGTTTGCAGATGGTAAAATAAAGAAAATTTATGTTTATAAGAGAGCCAAGGCTCAAGAATCAGCAGAATTTTCATATTGATTATTAAATAAAAATAACCCTCCCTCGTGGTGAGGTTTTATATCACAGGCATACCTTTTTCTTTTAATATTATTGTAAATTGTAATTAAAACATAGGGGTTATGAAAAAACACTCAAATTAACATGAAATTGCCCAAGATATTTAGCAAAGCACCTATAGCAATAGACGCAATAAAAGACAAAAAATATGCTTGGTGCTCTTGTGGTTTGTCAGAAAACCAACCTTTTTGCAACGGGGCACATAAAGGGTTTGAATTTACTCCCAAAATATTTACTAAAAAGGAGGATAAAAAAATATATCTATGTAACTGTAAACAAACTTCAAATCCTCCTTATTGTGATGGAACTCATAATAAATTATAACGCATCCTAAAAATTCGCTAAGCCACAGACGTATCTTCTTCTTTTAATTCAGCAATTCTTATATTTAGTTTGTGAAAAAATTTAAAAATCTAATAGTTCTTGGGCCATTAATATATGCCCTTCATCATTTTGAGGAGCACATAGTATTTAATTTTAGAGAATGGAGATTAAGATATTTTTTAGATAATAACCCAAGTAGCACAGAAGAAATTTTGGTTACTCTCATTTCACTAATCCTACTATCAATTTTTATTCATCTAATTAAGAATAACAGGGGAAGCGCACATATTGTTTTGTTTTATTTAATGACAACACAAGTTGCGAATGCTTTCTTCCATATATTTTTTAGCATTTACTACAATGATTTTAGTCCAGGGTTAATAACAGCGATATGTCTTTATATACCTATAAATGTTTTAATTATTAGGTCCGCGCTTAAAGAAGGGTTTTTAAAGAATCGTTTGGAATTATTTGTACTATCCTTTTTAGGTATAATGACTTTTGCGCTTTTTGAAATAATAGGTCCAGAGATTATTAGATACTCGATTTTACTATGTGCCTTTTATTATTTCTGGGTTAATAGGTTTAAATAATTTTTATATTTAGATAGTGAAAAAACTTTTAATTGTATTACTTCTCTTATTTAGTTACACATCTTATAGCCAAAGTGCAAGGAAATTTGTTAAAATGGGTATCAAAAAAAGTAAAATAATGGATTATAAAGGTGCTTTAGAAGACTATAATAAAGCAATAGAACTTGATCCTGATAATATAAAAGCTTACGATAAAAGAGGGAATGTAAAATCTAATTTATTAGATTATAAGGGTGGTATAGAAGACTATACTAAAGTCATAGAGCGTGATCCTGATAACATACCAGCTTACTATAAAAGAGGGATTGCAAGCATGAACTTACATTATTATAACTTTGCTATAAAAGACTTTACCAAAATCATAGAACTTGATCCTGATAACATACCAGCTTACTATAGAAGAGCGTCACAAAGACATAATGCTGAAGATTATAAGGGTTCTATAGAAGACTATACTAAAATCATAGAACTTGATCCTGATAATATAATAGCTTACAGTGAAAGAGCTAAAACAAAACAATATAGAGATACTAAAAATAATAGGTTAGAAGATTATGAGGGTTCTATAGAAGACTACACTAAAATCCTAGAGCTAGATCCTGATAATATAAAGGCTTACAATGAAAGGGGGTGGGCAAAATCTAGATTAAAAGATTATAAGGGTTCTATGGAAGACTTTACTAAAGTCATAAATCTTAAGCCTGATGAGGATAGTTATAGTGACAGAGGGAATGCAAAGCGTAATTTAGAAGATTATAAGGGCGCTATAGAAGACTATACTAAAGCTTTAAAGCTTAATCCTAATAAAACTAGTTATTATCTGCAGCAAATTGCAACTTCCAAATCTAGGGTAGAAGATTATAAGGGTGCTATAGAAGACTATACCAAACTTATAGAGCTTGAGCCTGATGAAGTATATTTTCTCTTTGCAAGAGGCTATGTAAAAGAATTATCTGGAGATTTAAATGGAGCTTGCGCAGATTGGGAAAAAGCTGCCAATTCGGATGATACTTATTTTGTACAATTATCAAAAAAACATCTAATGATGCCAAAATGCCAGAATTATAGCTCTCCTGATAACATTATTGTTGACGAACTTCCTGAATTTAATAAGGCAGGAACAACGTTAGCAGGAGGAAATGGAGAAGGCTCTGCTTCAAATCAATTATCTCATCCCACTGGAATTGCTCTAGACGCCTCAGGAAATCTTTATATAGCAGACACAAATAATCACCGTATCCAAAAGTGGACACCAGGTGCAACAGAAGGCATAACGGTAGCAGAAGATAAAGAACGCTCTCGTTCAAGTATTATTACATATCCAACTGGAATTACACTTGATGCTTCTGGAAATATGTATATAACAGACACAGAGAATAATAACATAAAAAAGTGGGCGCTAGGAGCAACAGAAGGATTAATTATTATAGGAGAAGGAGGAACAACAGATAGAGGTGGCTATGCAGCAAATCAATTAAATAATCCCGCTGCAATTACTATAGACACCTATGGAAATCTTTACATAGCGGATAGAGAAAATCACCGCATCCAAGAGTGGGCACCACTTGCAACAATAGGGACTACGGTAGCAAGAGGGCTTAGGTTTCCAAGTGATGTTGCTTTAGACGCTGCAGGAAATCTTTATATAGCAGACACAGAAAATAATCGCATCCAAAAGTGGGAATCAGGAGCAAGAGAAGGAACAACGGTAGCAGGAGGAAATGAGAAAGGCTCTAGAGCATATCAATTATTTCATCCACAGGGAATTACACTTGATGCTTCTGGAAATATGTATATAGCAGACACAGAAAATAATCGCATCCAAATGTGGGCGCCAGGCGCAATAGAAGGAACAACAATAGCAGGAGGAAATGGGGAAGGCTCTGCAGCAAATCAACTAAGTCTCCCAAGAGGAATTACCCTCGATTCTTCTGGGAATCTTTACATAGCAGATACAGGAAATAATCGCATTCAAAAATATGCACCAGTCGATAATTAAAGAAATATTCCGTAGTGCTAGCGCTTGTTCTGATGCAGATATTGATCATCTTGTAATTTCTTTAAATAAATAAAGGAGATTATTTAATAAGGTTAGGAGAAATTATTGAACAAGGAAATCTTTCCTAATCTAGATATATTTTCTTCTTTTAATTCATAAATCTTATATTTAGATTGTGAAAAAGCCTAAAAAGTATTTGGGATTCATAAGTATCGAAGCATGTATTGTTTTTTTAATTGGATTTTTACTTCCTCTTATGTTCATTTATGGTTGGTTATATTATCCTGAGCATTTTGAATTTATGGGTTTAATAGAATGGCTAGGCGTTGCATTTGTTCCTATAATCACATATTTCTGTGCTCGTTTAATAGACCATTAAGATAAAATTCACTAGTTATTCAACTATCGTCGAGTAATTTTATTTATTGTATCAATAAAACAATAGGGATATCTACTTATTTTAATGTTTTAGCAAATTTTTCGAGATGTTTTTCTGGCATTGTATCTACCTGAAATCTAATCATTACATTATCCCATAATAAAATTATATTAGCTTTCTTATTGTCATTTGCATCAATTATATATTTTAA
>JAAZZF010000018.1 GCA_014239275.1 Flavobacteriaceae bacterium
TAGACTTTCTATTTATTGTTAGATAACCAAGCCCTACGTTACATATAAATTTTAATCTATTATTGATTTCTTTTATTATTCTTTTGGCAAGATTTTTTTGATAATGATGAAGCTTCAAATTACTCATAAATTCTAATAACTCATCAATTGGTAACTCTACAAGATCTATTATAGATTTTTCATTAATTTTTACAAAAGAGGCCTCTTTATTTAATCTTCCCCCATTACAAACATCACATTTTGTTTTTCCTCTATATCTAGATAACATCACCCTGTTTTGAATTTTATAACTCTTCGATTCTAATTTTTTGAAGAAAGAGTTTATACCTTTAAATAAACTGTTCCCATTCCATAAAATATTTTTTTGATTTTCAGATAATTTAAAATATGGTTTATGAATAGGAAAATTAAAATATTGTGCATTTTTAATTAAATCATTTTTATATTTCTTCAATTTTTTACCTCTCCATGGTGCTATAGCATTCTCGTAAATAGATAATCCAGTATTTGGTATTACAAGTTCGGGATCAATACCTATAATATCTCCATATCCTCCACAGTTTGAACATGCCCCAACAGGATTGTTAAAACTAAATAAATATTCACTTGGTTCTAAAAATTTTATACCATCCCTCTCATATTTGTTATTGAAAAAATACTTTTTGTTAGTGCTAATGTTTTCAATTAACATCTCACCATTTCCTTCAAAAAATCCTAATTCAATGGAATCAGATAACCTATTTATATAGTCTTTATCATCCTTATAAATCGATCTATCTATTACTAAATGAAATTTTTTTAAATTAATTGTTTCTAAATCATCAATCTTTTTAATATCTCCATTGATTTGAATTCTTGCAAAACCTTGTTTTTTTAACATTTCAAGAATTTTATCACTTTTTTCTTTTTTGTTTACTTCTTTCAAAGAAAGAATTAAAAACCTATCTTTTTCTTTAAATTTTTTAATAGTTTTTAAAACGGTTTCAATATTATCTTTTTTAACTTCTTTATTTGAAATAGGTGAATACGTCTTTCCAATTCTTGCAAATAACAATTTTAAATAATCGTAAACTTCAGAACTTGTTCCAACAGTAGATCTCGGGTTTGAATTATTTACTTTTTGCTCAATTGCAATAGCAGGAGAAATACCTATAATCTTATCCACTTTTGGTTTGTTCAATTTTCCTAAAAATTGACGAGCATAAGAAGATAAACTTTCAATATATCTTCTTTGTCCTTCGGCATAAAGTGTGTCAAAAGCTAAACTAGATTTACCAGATCCAGAAAGCCCTGTTAAAACAATTAATTTATTTTTTGGTATATCTAAGTCTATATTTTTAAGATTGTGCATTTTTGCACCTCTAATTTTTATAAAATCTGAATCTAAATGGATGTTTTTCAAAATGATAAAAAATCAATCTATAAATATAGGTTTTAAATGATTTTTTTAACTAGTAAATGTTAAACAATTTAATATTTAAAATGATTTTACTAAATTTGAGTATAACATAAATTATTAGCCTATACCTGAAACCTACTTTTTTATATTGAAAAAAATAGAAATTTAATTTAATTTAAAATTTAGGTTATGGTTAATTATGTAGATGATTCTGTTCTTCTTAACAGATTTAAATCAGGTAATAATAATTCTTTTCATTCACTTTTTTTAAGGCATAAAAAAAGAATTTTTAATTATATAAACTCAAAAGTATTAGATGTAGATATTTCTAATGATATTTTACAAGAAACTTTTATCAAGGTCTTTAAAATAATTAGAAAAGGGTCTTATAATGAACAGGGCAAGTTTTTACCATGGATATTAAGAATTTCCCATAATTTGGTAATGGATCATTTTAGATATAAGAAACGTTCCAAAATGATTTATGAAAAAGATTTATACTATACTTTTTCAAATATTAAGTCATCAGATGATGCTTTTAAAGAAAAAATAATTTCAGATAAAACATTGTCTAAAACCTTGTCTAAAATGATAGATCAGCTTCCAGAATCACAAAAAGAAATTGTTAAATTAAGATTTTTTGAAAATTTGAGTTTTAAAGAAATTGCTGAAATGAATAATATCTCAATTAATACAGCTTTAGGTAGAGTGAGATATTCTCTTAATAATCTTAGAAAAACAATGGATAAGTCATCATTAAAAACCGAATTAATGGAATTAGTATAATTTATATAGAATTCTCTTTAATAAAAGATTTTCTTCCGATTTTTTGAGTAATTATATCTGTTTGAATATTCCATCCTCTTGCAGGAGAAAAATTTCTTCCATACCATATTATTTGTAAATGAAGTTTATTCCATAAGTTCTTAGGGAAAATTCTTTTAGCATCTTTTTCAGTAGTTTTTACATTTTTTCCACTAGACATTCCCCAACGATACATTAGTCTATGAATATGAGTGTCCACTGGAAATGTAGGAATACCATATGCTTGTGCCATTACAACACTTGCTGTTTTATGTCCAACAGAAGGTAAAGCTTCAAGATCTTCAAAGTTGTTAGGGACTTTTCCATCATGTTTATCAATTAGTATTTTAGATAATCCATAAATTCCTTTGGACTTCATTGGAGATAAACCTACTGGCTTAATTATTTCTCTTATTTCATCAACTGATAATTTAATCATATCATATGGATTGTCAGCTTTTGAAAAAAGTAAAGGTGTTATTTTATTAACTCCAACATCAGTACTTTGTGCAGATAATAAGACTGCGATTAGAAGACTATAGGGGTCTTTATGATCTAAAGGAATAGGAACCTCTGGAAATAAAAGTTCTAGTGTTTCAATTATATAGTTTGCCCTATCTTTTTTATTCATTATAATTATTTAAATTTACTACAAAAATATATCATATGGTTTTATTAAAAGTAGGGGATAAAATTCCAGATTTTTCATGTTTTGATGACAAGGAAAATTTAATAACAAATAAAGATTTAATAGGCAAGAAAACAATTATTTTTTTCTATCCAAGGGCTAATACACCAGGTTGTACTGCTCAGGCTTGTAACTTATCAGAAAATTTTTCTGAATTGTCTAAAGTAGGTTTCTCTATAATTGGAGTTAGTGCAGATAAAGTCAAATCTCAATCTTCTTTTTCAAGTAAGTTTGGTGGTTTTCCTTATCCTTTGTTAGCTGATACTGAAAAAAAATTAATAAATGCTTTTGGCGTATGGGGAATGAAAAAATTTATGGGAAAAGAACATGAAGGTATATTGAGAACTACCTTTATAATAGATGAAAATTTAATAATTACTAGAGTTATTGAAAAAGTTAAAACAAAGGATCATACAAGACAAATTTTGGATGAATAATTTTTACTTGTATCCGAAAAGTTTTTTAGATTTTATCTGATTAGTTACTTCTTCTGGTAACATTTTTTCCCATCCAGATTTTCCATTTTTTATTTTTTTGAGAACTTTAAAAGAATATATTTTTAGAAGTTTTTCATTATATTTCTTAATATCAATTAATATCTTATTGCTTTTAAAATATTTGTATAGATTTTTCATTTTATTTGCTACATGAATATTATTGCTATTAATAATTATTCCATCCTTTGTTTCAATTGGATATAAGAAAATTCTTAATTTTTTAACAAATAATTTTCCAAAAGCTTCTAAAATACCACCCCTAAGGTCATCATAGTATTTTTCATCAAATATTTCAATTAAATTATTAACTCCCATAGTTAACACAACCTGATTCTGAGTATAATTTGAGAAATATTCAGCAAGTCTATAATATTCTTTAAAATTTGTTATCATAACTGTTTGACCTAAAGCACATAATAATTTTGCTCTATCCATAAAATCTTCTTCATTTACATCACCATCTCCATTAGTAGATCTTAAATTAGATAAAGTAATTTCAAATAAATTAATAAGATTCTTTTCATTAAAATTCTCATCTTTTGAAATTATTTCTTTAGATTTTAAGTACATGTCCTCATTAACTAAGGTAACAGGTCTAAAACTTCCTCTAATTGCTAAGATATCTTTTTTCCATAGTACCCTAGCCGGTAAAATATTGTTTCCATCAGGTCCAAACATAACTGCTTCTGTCATTCCATTTTTAACAAGCTCAAGGCTCATTAATCTATTATCTACTTCATTAAATAAGGGGCCAGAAAAATTTATTGTATCTATTTCAATTGCATCAGGATCAATATGATCAAATAAGTATCTTAATAGTTTCCTAGGTTCATTATGCTTATAAAAAGCACCATAAATTAAATTGAGTCCCATAAGACCTAATGCTTCTTGTTGAGCTTTAGCCTCAAAAGAATGGAATCTTACATGTATATGTATTTCGCTATATGCTTCTTTAGAATTAGTCTGAAATTTTATACCCATCCATCCATGTCCTTTGTATTTCTTTGCAAAATCAATTGTAGCAACTGTATTTGCATAGGTAAAAAACATTTTATTTGGATGTTTTTTTCTGCTCATTCTATCTTCCAAAAGGTTTATTTCATAATCTAGCATCTTATTAAGTCTAGATTCTGAAACATATCCACTATTAGTTTCTTGTCCATATATAGCATCACTAAATGCCTTATCATATGCACTCATAGTTTTTGCAATTGTTCCAGAAGCTCCACCAGAACGGAAAAAATGTCTAGCTACTTCTTGGCCTGCACCTATTTCTGCGAAAGTACCGTAAATATGTTCATTGAGATTTATCCTTAAAGCTTTTGCTTTAACAGATGGGACGTTTTCAAATGGTTGATCTCCTTTTAGGGAAACAGACATTAGTTTATATTATAATGCTAAGTTATAAGAATTTTGTCAAGTAAATGATATATTTATAATAAAAAGAATTAATTGAAAGTAACTTTTTTAGGTACGGGTACATCTACAGGTATTCCACTTATTGGAAGCGGACATCCTGTATGCCAAAGTACTAATAAAAAAGATAAAAGATTAAGATCTTCAGTTTTAGTAGAATGGGATAAATCTTCTTTTGTAATTGATACTGGTCCAGATTTTAGACAACAAATGCTAAAATCAAATTGTCAAAGAATTGATGGTGTATTATATACACATGAACATTCTGATCATACATCAGGAATAGATGATTTAAGAGCTTTTTGCTTTAAACAAGGTGAAATACCAATTTATGCTCATAAAAGAGTTATACATGATTTAAAAAATAGATTCAGTTATATATTTGATGAAGAAAAAAAATATCCAGGAGCACCATTATTAAAACCTGTTGAAGTTATAGAAGATGAAAATTTTTTAATTTCCAATTTAAATATAACCCCAATTAATTATTTACATGCTGATTTGCAAGTTTATGGCTTCAGGTTTAGAGACTTTGCCTATTTAACTGATTTAAAGACGATTGATCCTAAAGAAATTAATAAATTGAAAGATCTTAAAGTATTAGTTTTAAACTGTATTAGAATAGAGCCACATTATTCACATCTTAATCTAGATGAAGCTCTTAAATTAATTGAGTTAATTAAACCAAAAATAACTTATTTAACTCATATTAGTTATCTTTTAGGTTTTCATAATGATGTTCAAAAAAAATTGCCTGATTCTGTTTTCTTGTCTTATGATGGTCTAAAAATTAGTTTATAGCATTTTTTTATTTAACCAGGATAACATTGATTTAAAATTTTCAGGACAAACACCATGACCAACAGGGTATGTCTCAAAATCAAATACAATATTATTTTGATTTAAAAAATTTAGTGATTCTTTAGCTTGATTAAAAGGAAGAACCTCATCTTCTGATCCATGAGAAATGTAAAAAGATAAATCATTTAAATCTTCTTTCGATAATGTAATTATACTAGGATCTATTCCTCCACTTAATGAAATGATATTTTTAATATTTTTTGGATAGGTTAGAGCAACCGCATTTATTAGTATAGAACCTTGACTAAATCCCATTAGAGTTGTATTATTTATATCAGTATTATATTTTTTGCTACAACCCTCAACACATTTAAGGATTAGGTCTCTAGATTTTATAGCCATTTCAATATCATATGTTTTATTTCCTTTAAGATCAAAATAAATATCATACCATGCATAACCCATGCCAGGAGTGTTTATTGGTCCTCTAATTGAAACAATAGTAAATTCATTTGGAAGTGCTCTCGAAAAAGAAAATAAGTCCTGTTCATTGCTTCCAAAGCCATGAACCATTAAAAGTAAGGGTGATGCCCCCTCTTTAATACTAGATTCTCTAACAATGTGATAGAAGGGCAAGTTATTCATTAATCAGGCACTTTTCTTCTACAATTATACCTAATGGTTTTCCCTTCATTTTAGTTCCTAGAAAAGCACTGTTTTTTGATTTAGACAGAATGTTTGATTTTGAAAAAATATACTGCTTATCTATTGTAAATAGAGACATATTTGAGACAGAACCTTCTTCTATTGTATAATCTTGAATTCCAAATCTAGATTTACCTGATGTAAGAATTTCTATTGTCTTTTCTAGATTAAATATGTTTAATAGAGCTCCGAAAAATGATTCTAGACCAATGGTTCCATATTTAGCATTATCTATATCCATTTTTTTATTATCAATATCGATTGGCGAGTGATCACTTGTTACCATATCAATAGTGCCATCTTCTACACCCTTAATAAGAGCTTTTCTGTCTAATTCAGTTCTTAAAGGAGGTAATACTTTGTAACGAGTATCAAAATCTTGTAATTTATCTTCATTAAATATTAAATTATGAATAGCTACACTACACGAAATATTCAATCCTTTGTTTTTAGCTTGTCTAATAAGATCAACCGAACTTTTACAAGAAATAGTAGGAATATGTAGTTTTCCACCAGTATATTCTAAAATTTTTATATCACGATTTAATTGAATTACTTCAGATAATGAAGGTATTCCTTTTATACCATATGAAGTACTAACTATCCCCTCATTAATTACTCCACCTTTTGAGATAGATTTATCTTGAGCAAAAGACATTAATAACCCATTAAAAGTTTGGGAGTAGAGAAGTGCAGTTTTTAACAAATTTGGATTTATAATAGGTTTTTTATAGTCATAAAAACCGACTGCTCCACTTTCTTGCATGTCTTTTAATTCAGCCAATTCTTGAGATTTACTTGACAAAGTAAAGGCTCCAATTGGATGGATATTTGTAATAAGTTGATTTGATTTTGATTTTACAAAAGATATATCAGCCTGGGTGTCTATAACGGGTTTAGTATTGGGATTTAGAAGAATGTCAGTAAATCCACTTTTTCCAGCAATAATTCCACCGTTATCAATTGTTTCTCTTTCTTCATAACCTGGTTCACCAAAAGATACACTACTATCAAACCATCCATTAGAGACATGTAAACCTTCAATAATAATTTCTTTATATCTTTTTGAAGGAATAGACTTACTGATTTTAGAAATTTTTCCTTTGGAAATTAAAATATCTTGCTTTGTACCGTGGTATTTACTCTCGGCATTTATAACTTTTGCAGATTTAAGAATAATAGACATGCAATCAAGTTATCTGTAAGAACATTACAAAATAATGCTGGACAAATATAAGCATTGATTTTGGAATTTGATTAAAAAAAAAATTAAAAACCTTCAAAAACACCTAGTCCAAATAAAGCAAAATCATATTTTACTGGATCTTTAACATCTAATTCTCTTAACTTATTATCTAATTCCAAAACTGCTTTGTGATCATTTTGTTTTCTTGAAAGAAGACCTAATTTTCTAGCAACATTTCCACTATGAATATCTAATGGACAGGAAAGAATAGAAGGAGATATTTTTTTCCAAATTCCAAAATCAACACCATTGTTATCTTTTCTAACCATCCATCTTAGAAACATATTTAATCTTTTGCAAGCTGAACCTTTGTATGGGTCACTAATATGTTTTGTTGTTCTTTTAGGAAAATCATTTTGAAAAAATAATTTTTTAAAATTATGAATACTAGAATGCATGTTTGATTCATTTTTTATAGGATAAAAAACGGATTCTAAATCATAATATTTTTTATAAATTCTTTTTAATGTTTTTATAAAGTATCTAAAATCAATTGGATTAAATGTCCTATGAATTATATTAATTTTTTCAATTTCTTTTTCTGTAGCATTTAAAATAAAATCATGTGGCGAATTATCTAACATTTCAATCATTTTAAATGCGTTTTTGATGATTGTTTTTCTTTGTCCCCACGCAATTATTGATGTTAAAAATGAAGAAATTTCAATATCTTGTTTTTTTTTGAATTGATGTGGAACTTGAATAGGGTCAGAATCTATAAAACTTTTTTGATTGTATTGAAACGATTTTTCATCTAAAAAATCTTTTAATTCAGAATTAGTTAACCCATTTACCATCTACAAGATTAAGTTTTCGATCAGCCATGTCAGCTAATTTTTTATTGTGAGTTACAATTACAATTGTCAAGTTTAATCTATCTCTAAGTTCAAAAAAGAGTTCATGCAATTTATTAGCAGATTTAGAATCTAGATTTCCACTAGGTTCATCGGCAAATAAAATGGAAGGTTCATTTATCAACGCTCTAGCTACTGCCACCCTTTGTTGTTCACCACCAGAAAGTTCAGATGGTTTTTGATTTTTAATATGAAGAATATCAAGTGATTTAAATAATTTTTTTGCTTTCTTATTAATTATATCTGTTTTGTCTCCTTTTATCATGCCAGGAATACAAACATTTTCTATTGCAGTAAATTCAGGTAATAGTTCATGAAATTGAAATACGAAACCTATTTGTGTGTTTCTAAATTTAGAAATATCATTTTCATTGAGATTAATTATTTCTATTTCATTTAAAGACAAATTATACTGGTCTACATCATCAGCCTTATCTAAAGTACTCAAAATATGAAGCAAAGTAGTCTTTCCAGCTCCTGATGGTCCTACAATTGAAACTATTTCTCCCTTCTTAACATCAAGACTTACATTATCTAACACTTTTTTGTTATCAAATGTTTTAGTAATATTTACTGCTGAAATCATATTTTTAAAGAGTTTAGCTTTTTTTCTTTTTAATTAAATTGAAATCTATGAAATAATTTATTCTCAATGAAACTTGATGGTTAATAGGCTTATCAAATAAATCTTTAGTACTTGTATAGTAAGAAACTCCGGACATATTATCTTCATTAAACAGGTTGTTCCTGTATAATAATGTTGCTTTGCTTCCAGGAGCAAATTCCCAATTAAAACCTAAATCAAAATTCCATAAGTTAAAATTAGTGTTTGGATCATAATCACTTATATTTTTATTAGAAAGCTCTCTTGTCCCATCTGATTTAAGTAAATAAAAGGAGTTAAGATACTTAGCAGTACTCCAAAATTGACGTAATTTTAAATTAATAGATTTGTAAGAGTCGAAGTTATAATTAAGTGAGAAATTATTTTCAATAGCTTTTACATCTCTATTTCCAAAAAAAACTTCTTCTTTATCCTTAAAAACATGTCCAATATCATCATAGTTTAAAGATTTTTTTACTTTATAATCAAAATTCAATTTATTATTAGCTCTAATTCCAATTCCAACACCAAAATCATAATCTTTTTTGTTCTCATTAAAATCTTCATTTAAACCAAAAGTATGTCCTAAATCAAAGGAATATTCAATTTTTTTTCTAGAATCTGAATTAAATTTCAATTCTAACTCATATTGAGCAGGATCAATTATAAAAGTGTCTTTTTTTCTAGGTTCGTCATAATTATTATATTTTGTGGTATAATCAACATCAAACTCAATTTTATGCAACTCTAGTGTTGTAATATCAACTCCTGACCTTATTCCTCTAGACTTAAAGATTTTAGGATAAAATCTGCTTGTTTCCCCAAGATAAAGATAACCTTGAATTTTTTCGTAAATCTTTGAGGGTTTGAAGGTCATAAATCTAACCATTGCATAAAATCTTTGGTCATTTCTAGTTCTGTAAAAACCAAGATCATTTTGATAGTAATTTGCATCAACGCCTGCCCAACCTATAGCATATCTAAAATTACCAGTTAGATTACTTAACCTAAATGTCCCCCTAAATCCTTTTGTTTCAGAGAAAGTTGGAGAATCGCTTTGATATACAGTTCCGCTTACATTATATTTTCTTTTGTTGTCAAATAAATCAAAAACAAAAGCACTGTTATTGGAATTCTCAAAATTTCCAGATCTATTTACATTTGTATTTAAAAAGGATAAAGTAGAGTATTCATTTAAAACTTGTTGACTAAATGATAAGACATTATAATTAGTTAGAGGAGCAATCTTCTCACTTCTTAATTCTCCTGTAGATTTATTAATAATTCGAGCATAAGCATTGTTTGTAATAGAATTTATAAATCCAATACTTAATCCCGAATTTGTAGTTCCAGTAATTTTTATGGAATTTAACAGGTCGGGTTTAACATCATAATTGATTATTTCTTCATTGTTTTTTAAAATATCACTTTCTTTAAAATTAATTTCTTCACCAATTCTCCTACTGTAAAAGAAATTACCTCCTCTAAAGCTCATTCCATCAGCTTTTTTAAATAATGTTGCACCTTCAGTAAAGAAAGCTCTATTTTCATCAAACTGTTGTTCAAATGGACTAAGATTTAGCTCTTTGTCATCAAATGTTACTTGACCAAAATCAGGAATAAGAGTTGCATCTAATGTAAAACTATTATTAATTCCATATTTCAAATCCATTCCAGCAGAATATCCATTTAAAGGACTACTTCCTTTTTTAAAGTCTATAGAATACTGAGCATATGGATAAAAAAACAATCTTAGGGGAGGGGATATGTCTTTAATCTCAGAAGTTATTCCCATAGATTCACCATAATTTGCATTTTTTTGATCAACAAAATTCCAGGTGTATACTTCACCAGTTTCAGCGATTTTTCTTCCAAAGTTGAGTCCCCATTTTTGAATTTTTTTTGACGAAAAACGTAGTGCACTATATGGTATTTTCATTTCCATACTCCATCCTTTATTATCAATAGAAACCTTAGATTCAAAAACAGTATCAAAATCAAAATCATTTTCTGACATTTCACCTGAAGTATATGAATCTCCTAAGGTTCCTGCACTAGTTACCATAAAACTTTGCTCATTAATATTGTCATCATAAGAATTGATAGATATAAAAAAGCTCTCTGCATTTACCTCCCATACATCGTCTCTCTGGCTAAATTCAACAGGAATAGGGTTTGGATTATTAAATTTTCCAGCTATATAAATTGCATTGTCATCATAACCTATATATACAAAATTTTCATAACCTTCTTTTTCAGAAGAACCATTATTTGGCATATACCTTTCAAACTTAGTTGCAGGTACTAATTTTTTCCAATTAGCATCATCTAAAATTCCATCAATTTTTGGAGGGGATTTAAATCTTTTTAATTCAATAATTTTTCTCTCTTGACCTAGGCTTATAGAAAAAAACAATAATGAAAATAAAGTAATAAAGTATTTCATTTAATCAACAAGCAACTTTTAAATAGTTATGGCGAAATTAACTAATTTTAGACAACAATAATTACTGAAAGTTTATTTTATAGAATTCATGATTAAAAACATAATATTAGCAGGAGGCTGTTTTTGGTGTACTGAGGCAATTTTTAGAAGAATTAAAAGTGTTAAAACTGTTGTTCCTGGTTATATTGGGGGTCATACTACAAATCCAACATATAAAGATATTTGTACAGGAGCTACTGGACATGCTGAAGCAATCAGTATTGATTATGACTCTAAAATAGTTTCTTTGGAAAATATTTTGATGATTTTTTTTTCAACTCATGATCCAACCACATTGAATAGACAAGGAAATGATATTGGAACGCAGTACAGATCATCAATATTTAACAATGACCAAAATGAAATTAAAATAATTTTAAATTTTATAAGTGATTTAGAAAAGTCTAATAAGTTTGAAAATAGAATTGTAACTACCATTGAAAAGAAGAGTACTTTTTATGTTGCTGAAAATTATCATCATGATTATTATAGTCTAAATAAAAATGTACCCTATTGCTCTGTAGTAATTGTTCCAAAGGTCAAAAAATTAATGGATAGTAAAAGTTCCTTACTTAAATAAACTAATTTTTAAAAAATAGCCCAAACGATAGAAGTTTGATCAATTTTTTAGAAAACATAATTGACATTTTTAAAAAAAAATTAAAAATAAATTTGTCTTTTTGAAAAGTGATTATGCTTACCAAAGCTCCAAAGACAAAGCCAAACCAAACAAGTAAAATTTGATATACTGGAAAAACTATTAATATTCTGATAGGCCAGTAAAATAATCCAGGTAAAGTGTCTAAATTAAAATATACAGTAATTGGATTAGACATTTTTGCTGCAACAGATCCAGTTATGGCAAAAACAATAAAAATTATAATTAATTGAAAAGAGGTTTCAATTCCCCATTTTTTTTTTAAATTTTCAAACATTTTATTTTAAAATATTAATAATTTGTTCAGCAAGTTCAAGTCCAATTCTATCTTGAGCTTCATTTGTTGCTGCTCCTATATGAGGAGTTAAAGATATGTTAGGATGCATTAGTAGCTTAATATCAGGTTTTGGTTCATTTTCAAATGTGTCTAATCCAGCAAAAGAAACTTTACCAGAATCAAGGGCTGCAAGGAGCTCTAATTCATTAATAACACCACCTCTAGCTGCATTTATAATTCCGACACCATCTTTCATTAAATTAAATTCTTTTTTATTAATAATGTATTCTTTTTGAGCAGGGACATGAAGGCTTATAAAATCAGATTTTTTTAATACATCCAAAAAAGAAGAAATTTTAATATTAAAATCAATAGTTTTCCCATTTCCAAAATCTAGTTTAATATCAGTCTTTTTTATTGCCTTATCACATGCTAACACATTCATACCAACCCCAAGAGCAATTTTAGCTGTTTCTCTACCTATTCTTCCAAAACCAATTATTCCGATTGTTTTCCCTCTAAGCTCAACTCCTTTAGCATATGCTTTCTTTAATACTTTAAAATTACTATCGCCTTCAAGAGGCATATTTCTATTAGATTCATGTAGAAATCTAACTCCACTATATAAATGAGCAAATACAAGTTCTGCAACAGAAGAAGATGAAGCTGCAGGAGTGTTTATTACATTTAGTCCTCTACTTCTTGCATATTCTACATCAATATTGTCCATTCCAACACCACCTCTTCCTATAATTTTTAGTGAAGGACATTGATCAATTAAATCTTTTCTTACTGTTGTTGCACTTCTAACTAATAGAACTGCAATATTTTGTGAATTAATATGGTTTATAAGCTGTTCTTGAGCAACCGTAGTTGTAGAAATATTAAACCCCATATTTGTTAAAGCATCTATTCCACTTTTTGAGATACCATCATTAGCTAAAACATTTACCATTTTTAAATCCTTTAAACTTTATTTTTTAATTCCTTCATTATATCTATTAGTATATTTACAGATGATATATCTAATGCATTATATATAGATGCTCTATATCCGCCAACAGATCTGTGACCGTTAACTCCACTAATATCTGCATCCTTACACATTTTATCAAAAATCTCCTTATGACTAGCATTTTTAAGGTTAAATGTAGCATTCATTGAACTTCTATCTTCAACTGCAGCAAAACCTTCAAATAATTCGTTTGAATCAATTTCATTATATATCATATCAGCTTTTTTAGAATTATTTGCTTCAATAGAATTGATTCCACCACTATTTTTAATCCATTCTAGAGTTAGCATAGAAGTGTATATTGCAAAAACAGGAGGGGTATTAAACATACTATCTTTTTCAATATGAATTCTATAGTCAAGCATAGAAGGTATGTTTCTATTAACTTTTCCTAGTATATCTTCTTTAACTACAACAAGAGTAGTTCCTGCTGGACCAATATTTTTTTGTGCTCCAGCATAAATTAAATCAAATTTGGAGAAATCAATATTTCTTGACAAAATATCAGAACTCATATCAGCTACTAATGGAACATTTGTTTCTGGAAGTTTTTTAATTTGAGTTCCAAAGATTGTATTGTTTGTAGTTATATGTAAATAATCAAGTTGAGGATCAACAATATAATCCTTAGGGACATAATTAAAATTTTTATCTTTTGAAGATGCTACTTCAATAATCTTTCCAAATAATTTTGCTTCTTTAATTGCTTTTGTAGACCATGAACCGGTATTTAAATAACCAGCTTTTTTATCAAGTAGATTATATGCAGTCATCAAGAATTGAAGGCTTGCTCCACCTTGAAGAAATAAAGCTTTATAACCTTTGTTCTCCAAATTTAGTAGTTCTAAAGCTAATAATCGAGCTTTATTCATTATTTCAACAAAATCTTTACTTCTATGAGAAATTTCTATTAATGATAATCCTGAGTTATTTAATTCTATGATAGCATCAGAAGCACTTTTTATTACTTCATTTCTAAGTATACTTGGGCCTGCACTAAAATTATGTTTACTCATATTTAAAAGGCTTGCAAATTAATCAAATGATTTGTAAAAAATGTTAAATTTTAAATAATATATCATCAGATTTTTAACAAAAAATTTAGTGTATCGATATTGTCTGCATAATCATCAATTTTTGGGTTTTGACTTGAACCAAATGGAATGGAATTATACAGCGTATAATTAGCAACTATACACTGTAATGAATCAGAATTTATCTTAATGTATTTTTCAATTTCTTTGATTGAATTATATGTCTCATAAAACAAGCATGCAATTGGTGAGCCAAGCTTGTTTTCCTTCTTTAAAATAAGAAAACCATTTTCAATAAATTTCTGCTCACTCATTAAATAAATTGCTTTGTTATAGTCATAATTATTCGCATATCTATTGTGTTTTATTATGTCTTTGAACTCAAATAATGATTCAAATAGCAAATCAAAACTATAATTTTTAGGAACAAATATTTTTGAAACACTTCTACATCCCATTCCAAAATAATTAAAGATGTCATTACCTAAATCAATTAAATTTTCTTTGCTTTCATTACCATTTAAAACAGCAATTGAATGACGATTTTTCCTTAATAGCTTAGGGTATCTTTTAAAATAATATTCAAAATGTTTGAATGAAGAATTGCTTCCTGTTGCAATAACCCCTTCAAAGTTTTTTAGTGGCTTATTTATAAATTCTATATTGTTTTTAAAGCCTGGTGAAATAAATTCTAAAAAATCAACTACAATTGGCAATAATATCTTGTCGTCAGAGGACATTTTTATTAAACATTTATAGTTTAAAATGTTTGCGCATATAAAATCATGAAAACCAACTAAGGGAATATTTCCGGCCATAATAATAGCAATAGTATTATTTGAACAATCTTTTAGATTATAATTATCTGTCCATTTGGAAAGCTTTATTGTGGTTAATTCTTTGCTCCAATTTTTAAATGATAGCAAGCAATTCTCTTTGGTGAACCAGTTATTATATTGATAAGCCTCTTTAATTTTTTTGTCAAAAATAGTAACCCATTTTTTATACACAGAGTCTTTGTTTTGACGGGAAATGTCGCTAAAAAGTTTTCCTAGTTTATTAAAAGTATCTATTCTTTGACTTATTGTTATCATTAAATTTGTTAAGAATATTTATTCAATTATTTTTGCATGCAAATCTATATAAAGATCTTTTAATAACCATGGCTATAAAGATTACAGATGAATGTATAAATTGTGGTGCTTGTGAACCAGAATGTCCTAATACTGCTATATATGAAGCTTCCTACGAATGGAAATATTCCGATGGGACTAGTTTATCTGGTGATATTATTTTAACTAATGGAAATTCTGCTAATGCAGATCTTGAACAAGAACCAGTTTCAGATGAATATTATTTTATTGCATCAAACAAGTGTACAGAGTGTGTTGGTTTTCATGAAGAACCTCAATGTGCAGCGGTTTGCCCTGTAGATTGTTGTGTTCCTGATGAAGAAAACAAGGAAAGCGAAGAAACTCTTCTAGGAAAACAAAAATTTATGCACCCTGAAAACTAATATATGAAAGCTGGAATTGTTGGACTTCCTAACGTTGGAAAATCTACTTTATTTAATTGTTTATCTAATGCCAAAGCTCAAAGTGCAAATTTCCCTTTTTGTACTATTGAACCCAATATTGGTATAATTAATGTTCCAGACTCAAGGCTTAAAAAACTTGAACAGCTTGTTAATCCAGAAAAAGTAGTCCCAGCTAGTGTTGAAATAGTGGATATAGCAGGTTTGGTTAAAGGTGCTAGCAAGGGTGAAGGTTTGGGTAATCAATTTCTAGCCAATATAAGAGAAACTGATGCAATCATTCATGTTATAAGATGTTTTGATGATGATAATATTGTTCATGTAGAAGGTTCTGTTGATCCTGTAAGAGATAAAGAAATTATAGATCTTGAATTACAATTAAAGGATTTAGAAACAGTTGAAAAAAAACATGAGAAATTAAATAGACTTGTAAAAACAGGGAATAAAGAAGCTCTTAAAGAGTCTGTTGTTTTAAATAAAATAATTGATCATTTGCGTTCATTTAACTCCGTTAGAAGTTTGGATTTTTTAGATGATGAAAAAAAGTTTGCTGATTCAATTCAGTTAATTACAAGTAAACCTATACTGTACGTGTGTAATGTAGATGAATCATCTGTTATAAATGGAAATAAATATGTTGAAAATTTAAAACTTTCATTAAATGATAAAAATGCTGAATTAATGATTCTAGCTATTGGTACAGAAGCAGATATTAATGAACTGGATAGCTATGAAGATAGAAAAGCATTTTTACTAGATATTGGTTTGTCTGAACCAGGATCCTCTAAACTTATTAAAAAAGCCTACAGCTTATTAAGTCTTCAAACTTACTTTACGGCTGGAATTAAAGAAGTTAGAGCCTGGACAATTAAAAAAGGAATGACTGCTCCAAAAGCTGCTGGTGTTATACACTCTGATTTTGAGAAAGGTTTTATAAGAGCAGAAGTTATTTCATATGATAATTACATTTATTATGGAAGTGAGTCAAAAGCCAGAGAAGCAGGCAAGTTAAATGTTGAGGGTAAGGAATATGTTTTAATAGATGGAGATATAATGCATTTTAGGTTTAATGTTTAAAAAAGATTTCAACAACCCTACATCTCTTATTGTTAATTAATTTATTTCTACACCATTTTATTATTTTTATTGAAGTACTATCTTAGCCCCTTAGCATATTAAATGGCAGTTTCATCAAATTATACTGAAGATAATATAAGATCACTTGACTGGAAAGAGCATATTAGAATGCGTCCAGGGATGTATATTGGCAAATTGGGTGATGGTTCATCACCTGACGATGGTATATATATATTACTTAAAGAAATTTTAGATAATTCTATAGATGAGTTTGTGATGGGTGCAGGAAAAACTATTGAAATTTCTATATCAGATTCTGGTGTTTTTGTAAGAGATTATGGAAGGGGGATTCCTCTTGGAAAAGTTGTAGATGTTGTATCAAAAATGAATACTGGAGGAAAATATGATACAAGAGCGTTTAAAAAAGCAGTTGGTCTTAATGGAGTTGGTACAAAGGCAGTAAATGCACTTTCTTCTATTTTTAAAGTAGAATCGTGCAGGGATGGAAAATTAAAAGCTGTTACTTTTGAAACTGGAAACTTGCTTGAAGATGGGCCTTTAGAAGAAACTTCCAGAAGGAAGGGGACAAAGGTTTATTTTAAACCAGATGATTCTATTTTTAAACATTATAAGTATAGAGCAGAATATGTTTCAAAAATGCTCAAATATTATGTCTATCTAAACCCAGGCTTAACCATTGTTTTTAATGGAGATAAATATTTTTCTGACAACGGACTTAAAGATTTATTAGAAGACAATAACGATATTGAAAAATTATTATACCCTATAATTCATTTAAAAGGAGATGATATAGAAATAGCATTAACACACAGTAGAATTCAATATAGTGAAGAATACTATTCTTTTGTAAACGGTCAACATACCACTCAAGGAGGAACGCATCAATCTGCATTTAGAGAATCTTTAGTTAGAACAATTAGAGATTTTTATGGAAAATCATATGATGCCACAGATATAAGAAAATCTATAATTGCTGCAATTAGTATTAAAGTAATGGAACCTATTTTTGAATCTCAAACTAAAACAAAACTGGGATCAACTGAAATGGGAGGAAAACTTCCTACAGTAAGATCTTATATTAATGATTTTGTTAGTAAATATTTAGATAATTTCTTACATAAAAACCCTGAAACTGCAGAAAGAATTCAAAAGAAAATTATTCAAGCTGAAAAAGAAAGAAAAGAACTTTCGGGTATTAGAAAACTTGCAAGAGAACGTGCTAAAAAGTCCAGTCTTCATAACAAGAAATTGAGGGATTGTAGGGTACATCTAAATGATATGAATAAGGAAAATCGGTTAGATTCGACTCTTTTTATTACAGAAGGTGACTCTGCAAGTGGATCTATAACAAAGTCTAGAGATGTAAATACACAAGCTGTTTTTAGTTTAAGAGGAAAACCCCTTAACTGTTATTCTATGACTAAAAAAATAGTATATGAAAATGAAGAGTTTAATTTGCTTCAAGCTGCATTAAATATTGAAGAAAGCATAGAATATTTGAGGTATAATAATGTTGTAATTGCTACAGATGCTGACGTAGATGGAATGCATATAAGATTGTTGTTAATTACTTTCTTTTTACAATTTTTTCCTGAACTTATAAAAGAGGGACATTTGTTTATTCTTCAAACACCTTTATTTAGAGTTAGAAATAAAAAAGAAACTATTTATTGTTATTCAGAAAAGGAAAGAGTAAAAGCAATCAATAAACTAGGGAATAAACCAGAAATAACCAGATTTAAAGGTTTAGGGGAAATATCACCAAATGAGTTTAAGCATTTTATTGGGGATACTATAAGATTAGATCCAGTTATGCTTGACGAAAACTTTAGTATAGAAGATTTATTGTCTTTTTATATGGGAAAAAACACTCCCGATAGACAGAAATTTATAATTGAAAACCTTAAAGTAGAACTTGATAGAATAGATTCATAAATGGAGGAAGAATATTTAGATTCAGATAATTTAAATGGAGAAGAATTCGGAGATTCATTAACCAGAGTATCAGGAATGTATAAGGACTGGTTTTTAGATTATGCATCCTACGTGATTTTGGAACGTGCAGTACCTTCAATTGAAGATGGTTTTAAGCCTGTTCAAAGAAGGATTCTCCATTCAATGAAGGATTTAGATGATGGACGATTTAATAAAGTTGCTAACATAGTTGGTCATACAATGCAATACCACCCTCATGGTGATGCAAGTATAGCTGACGCAATGGTTCAGATTGGTCAAAAAGAACTTTTAATTGAAACTCAAGGTAATTGGGGAAATATATTAACTGGCGATAGGTCAGCTGCTTCTAGGTATATTGAAGCAAGACTCTCTAAATTTGCCTTAGAAGTAGTTTTTAGCCCTAAAATAACAAAATGGCAGTCTTCGTATGATGGAAGAAGAAAAGAGCCAATTAACTTGCCTGTAAAGTTTCCTTTATTATTAGCACAAGGTGGAGAGGGTATAGCTGTTGGTTTATCTACAAAGATTCTTCCTCATAACTTTATAGAACTAATTAATTCTTCTATAAAATGTTTAAAAGGTAAAAAATTTACTCTTTTTCCAGATTTTCCTACTTCAGGAATAATGGATGTATCTAATTATAATGATGGTCTTAGAGGAGGAAGGATTAAGGTAAGAGCAAGAATAAATCAATTAAATAAAAACACTTTAGTAATTAGTCAAATTCCTTTTTCTACTACTACATCGTCTTTAATAGACTCTATTGTTAAGGCTAACGACAATGGAAAAATTAAAATAAGAAAAATTGAAGATAATACAGCAAATAATGTCGAGATATTGGTTCATCTTCCTTCAGGTGTTTCTCCAGATAAAACAATTGACGGTTTGTTTGCCTTTACTTCATGTGAAACTTCAATTTCACCTTTAGGTTGTGTTATAGAAAACAACAAACCATTATTTGTTGGTGTTTCTGAAATTTTAAGAAGATCAACAGAACATACTAGAGAATTATTAAAACTTGAGTTAGAATACAAAAGAGGAGATTTTGAAAATCAATGGCATTATGCTTCTTTAGAGAGAATTTTTATTGAAAATAGAATCTATCGTGATATTGAGGATGTTGATACTTGGGAAGGGGTAATTAAAGCAATTTCAGATGGTTTGCAGCCATTTATAAATAAATTAAAAAGAGAGATTGTTAAAGATGATGTTATAAGGTTAACTGAAATTAAGATTAAAAGAATTTCCAAATTTGATATTGATAAAGCTAAATTGAGAATTCAATCTATAGAATCTGAACTAGAACAGATTAATTATAATTTAAATAACCTGACAGATTTTGCGATAAGTTATTTTAAAAATTTAAAATCGGTTTATGGAAAGGATAGAAAAAGAAAGACGGAGATTAAAATTTTTGCTGATGTTGATGCTAAGAAAGTTGTAGTTAAAAATTCAAAGCTTTATGTAAATAGGGAAGAAGGTTTTATTGGTACATCTATTAGAAAAGATGAGTTTGTAGAGGAGTGTTCGGATATAGATGATATAATTGCTTTTACACAAAATGGTGAAATGATGGTCACTAAAGTTGATTCTAAAAAATTCATTAAAAAAAACATAGTGCATGTAGCTGTATTTAAAAAGAAAGACAAGAGAACAGTTTACAACATGATATATAGGGATGGGAAAAAAGGAACATCCTATATAAAAAGATTTAGTGTAACTGGTGTTACTAGAGATAAAATGTATAACCTAACAAGAGGAACGGAAGGAACTAAAATTCTTTATTTTTCAGCAAACCCGAACGGAGAAGCTGAAATTGTAAATGTTATTCTTAGACAATCTAGTTCAATTAAAAAATTAAAATGGGAATTGGATTTTGCTGACCTTGAAATCAAGGGGAGAGGTTCAAAGGGAAATATAGTAACAAAATACACTGTTAATAGAATAGAATTTAAAGAGAAGGGCTTGTCTACATTAAAACCGCGGAAGATTTGGTTTGATGAAACTATCCAAAGACTTAATGTTGATAATAGGGGTGAGCTTTTAGGAGAATTTAAAGGTGACGACTACTTACTAATTGTACAGCAAAAAGGTATATTAAAAACTGTTAAACCTGATCTCAATATGCATTTCCCTGAAGACATGATTATTTTTGAGAAATGGATTACTGAAAAACCAATATCAGCAATATATTTTGATGGAAATAAAGACAGGTATTTTGTAAAACGTTTTTTAGCAGGTAGTCAAAAGGTAGAACAACAATTTATTCCTACAGGTTCTAAAATTCAACTTGAGATGGTTTCTTCAGACTGGAAGCCAGTTATAGAAACAATTTTTTCAAAAACATCCAAAGGAACAAAGGATAATTTGATTCAAAATATTGAGGAGTTGATAAGTATTAAAGGAATTAAAGCACAAGGAAATCAACTTTCTTCTAATAAGATCAAAAATATTAATTTATTAGATCCTATTCCTTATACTCCACCAGAGAAAACACCAGTGATGGAACTTGAAGTTAATGATGAGGTTGATGTTCAGAATGAAACTGTATTAAATGAAGAGAATCCAATAAACAATAAAGAGGGGCAAACAGAATTAGAATTTTAGCAAATTGTTTAATGTCTTTTTTTAGCCAATTTCTAAAACCAAGTCTATCAGATGTAAAAATATATTGATTTTTTAGCATTTAATCAGAAATTTTTCGAGCTTTTCCTCTATTCTTGTTTTTTACATCTCCTACATATGAATATTCAAAAACATATTCATTATTAGAAGTGCTGAGGATTTTCATTTGTATAGACTTTTTCTCAGATAAATTTTTAGGATTGACTTTTTTTAAAATACATTCACATTCAGAAACCCAATTAACATAGGAAGAGTCAACTTTATTGTTAAAATAATCGATTTCAAGATTATTAGATCTTATAAAGGTTGTTTTTAGGGTGTCTCCTTTAGAAGAGATAGATTCAAATTCAAAGGTTCCTGATTGAAAGTTCTTGCAGTTTCTTTCTTGATTGTAGCAAGAAAAAAAGACAAGA
>JAAZZF010000019.1 GCA_014239275.1 Flavobacteriaceae bacterium
TATATGGGGCTTTTTTAAACGTAAAGATTAATTTAAAAGAGCTTTCAAATGATCAAGGTATTTTAAAAAAGGCTAAACAAATTTTAGAGAAATCTTCTACTGAAAAAGAGAAAATTTTAAAATATATAGAAAGTGTAATTTGAATGATTTAAAGTTTTTCAAAGAATCCTTTTTTTGAATTTTTTATTACTTTATCCCATTTGAAATATTGTCCCTGCATGGTTATATAAACACCTGACTGTAATGTTTGAACATAAGATAATGCACACCCTAAATTAAAAAATCCATCTGAAGAGCTTCCAAATTCATAGGGGATCATGGCTCCAGTTAAAATGATGGTTTTATTATTGATTTTGGCTTTTGTAAGTGCTTTGGCAGTTGAGACCATCCTGTCAGTTCCATGAGTAATTACTATTTTATTAGACAAACATTCTTGACATTTAGAAATAATATTATTTATGTGAGAAGAGTTCATCTCTAGGCTATCAATCATCATAAGGGTTTCTACGGAAATTTTTAAACGACATCTACTCCTTTTTAACATTTCTGGAAGGTGGGTCTTTTCAAAAAATAATTCTCCATTTTTATAGTTATAGCTTTTGTCAAAAGTTCCACCTGTTATAAATATTTGAATCATTTATGTTTTTAATTTTAATACGTTTTTGCTAAGTAAAGATAAATGGGAAAATGATCACTATACCCATTTAAAAATTTTCCACCTGCAAAACTTTTATAAGGGTAGCCCTCATATTTTCCACTAGGATTAATTAAATATTTTTTATTAAAGACTCCAGCTTTTAAAAAAAACAATCCATTTTTATCTTCAACTAAATTTTTTGAGAGCATGAATTGATCAATCATATCCCACTTTCCTCTGTATTTGTAAGAACCATAGCCCTTTTTGAATAATTCTTCCATGGGATTATAGAGCTGTCCATTATTAATTTTAGTTTTATTGAAAACTGTTTTTAAAATAGGCTTTATGCTTTTATCTCCAGGGTTATCATTAAAATCACCCATACTAATTATTTTAGCTTTTGGGTTAGAAAACAGAATAGAATCAATAATTTTCTTATTAAGTTTTCCCGCTAAAATTCTATTGGGCTCACTTTTCATTAGTCCTCCAGATCTACTAGGCCAGTGATTAATTATAAAATGTATTAGTTCATTGTCTAAATATCCTGAAACAAGCAAATGATCTCTAGTATAATCAATTTCTCCATTAGATTTTTTTAAAAATAAAGGAAAGGCTTTTGCTTGTTTTGGCTTAAATCTATTTATTTTGAAAAGCATAGCAACATCAACCCCTCTTTCATCAGGAGAATCAAAATGAACTATTCCGTAGTTTTCCTTTTCTAATGATTTAGTTTTGATGAGATCAATTAAAACTCTTTTATTTTCAACTTCACATAATCCAATAATTGATGGGCTAGAATTTGTAACTTCAGAACCAATATCAGCTATTACCTTAGCTATGTTTTTTATTTTCTGATCATAAATTATACTAGTCCATCTGTCTTTACCTTTGGGAGTTCTATCATCATCCCAAGTTTTGGGATCATTTATTGTGTCAAATAAATTCTCAACATTATAAAATGCAATAGTATTAACTAGATAGTTTTTTTTAGAATCAGTTTGACTATATAATAGGTTTAAGCCTTGTAATAAATAAATTAGCAAAAACAATTTTTTCATAAGACTAATATTATTAAGTTCATTATTGTAGTTTAAGTTATAAATTTACAAATATGAAATTTGATTTTTTAAAAAAAAATAAACACAAACATTTGCTTTTCATAGGATTAGTAAAAAAAGCGATTCTTTTAATTATATTTTTATTTAGCTTTTATTCTTGTTCTGGCAATGAAAAAGAACATAGTTGCATTAGAGAGGATTTAATTGACATGAGTATTGTTTGCACTTCAGAGTATGAGCCAGTTTGTGGTTGTGATAATAAAACATATTCAAATGAATGTGAGGCCATTAAAAGAGGAGTAATACAATTTGAAATGGGTGAATGTGAAAATTAATTTTTTTAAACTAACTTATTGGAATATAATTAGCTAACTTTCATCAAATTAAAGTTATGAATAAATCCAATTGTTCTTGTCAATGTGAGAGTTGTAAAAGCGGAAATTGTTCTGGTTGTACATGCGAAACATGTACTTGTGAAAACTGTTCATGTTAAATAAAATTTAAAAAAACCAATTTTTGTAATTATTTTTATCCTTTAAAATTAATTATAGAAAATGAAAAAAAATTTAATTACCCTAGTTAGACTAGGACTAAGGATTCATTCTTTTTTCCACTTACTAGAGTTCCTTTCAGCAATATATGAAAACGCTTATATAACAGCTTCTATAGCTTTTATTGCTATGGCATTAGAGCTTTCAGCTAGTTATTTAATTCCAAAAGAACATATTCATCTTAAACCATTAATATCGGAGGTTCATGAATCTTGTGAGAATGAAAAACATTCTTTAAAGTAGGTTTGTGAAGTATAATCTTTATATTAGTTTATTAAATTAAAATATAACATTATGAAAAAAATAATTTTATTACTTTTTACAACTGTTTTTCTTGGTTGCCAAACAAACCCTTCAAATAAGGTCATGGCTGATTTTGATTGGCCTGAAGAAAAATTACCCTTTTTTGAAGTTATTCATATGCAACCAAAAAATCATGAAATGGGCAATTTCTTAAAAAATATTAAAGAACATAATGAGATTTATCATAATAAAGTTGCTGGTGTCAATACATTTATTAGATACATTTCGTCTGGAAAATATGCAGGACAGTACCAATGGATCGAAGGTCCTATGAGTATGGAATATTTAGATAATAAATTGCAGATTAAGGGCCATCAAGAGCATTGGCAAGAAAATGTACAGCCTTATGTTAATGATAAGGGAGTTAATCATATAAATACGCCATCAAATTATTATCGTGTACTGTCTCACCTTGCCAACAAAAAGGTATATGATTTTACATCTGGTGAAAAACCAACAAAATTTTTAAAAATTCAACAGCTAGATGTAAAACAAGGTAAAATGTGGGATGTTTTAAAAATTTTAAATAATTGGGCAGAATCTGATTTCGCTGTTGATTATAGCGTAATTATGCCATTTGTTAACGATGGAACTGGAAATGATATTTCTATTGTATGGCATTTTGATTCAATGTCTCAAGCTGACACTTTCCTTCCTGGTGTAATAAGAGATGGTTTAGATGCTCGTTTCGAAGTAAAAGGAAGACAAAAAATTCTAAAATCAATGGGTGAGTTAGTAACTTATAATGGAGAATTCATAGCTCAAATAGTAGAATAATTTTAAAATAATAACATGAAAAAATTTATACTTTTCTTTTTTTTCCCATTTATTTTTTACGCACAAGAAATCAGTTTTGATAAATACTACAATTGGTTAAATCCTGATGAAATGTCAATGAAGACAACCCTAGTTAAAGATAATATTTACATGATTGAAGGTATTGGTGGAGGCTTTGGAAATGTTGGAGTTTTTGTTGGTGAAAATGGAATTATTATGATTGATGATTCATTTGAGATTCTTGAAGAATTACTTAATGAAGCAATTGCGAAAATTTCAAATAAACCAATTAAATATATAATTAACACTCATTATCATTTTGATCATGCAGATGGAAATAGGTATTACGGAAAAAAAGGAATTCCAATTGTCTCACATCATAATGTTAGAACAAGGCAGGCAGAAATTACCACTGCTTATGGAGGGATATTTGATTTATTGGAAAATTTCAATGTTCCTGCTCATGAAATGGATGAATTACCTACCGTCACTTATGAAAATACGATGAATCTACATGAGGGTAATGAAACAATTAGTATGCATTACTTTGGACAAGGACATACTGATGGAGATAGTATTATCAAGTTTAATAAAGCTAATGTAGTTCATACAGGAGATTCATTTATTCTTTATGGACTTCCATTTATTGATATAACAAATGGTGGAAGCATAAAGGGTTTTATTAAAATATTGACCCATATAGCTGAAATCTGTGATGAAGACACTATCATTATTCCTGGTCATGGAGGTCTAACAAACGTTGAGGGAGTAAAAAAAATGAGAGATGATTTACAGCTTTATTACGATACTACTATATCAGGACACAAAAAAGGATTGACAATTGAACAAATTAGTTCATCAATAAATATTGACCTAGGAAAAACTAACGGTTTTGGGGATCCATTAACTGTAAAGCACAATTTTATTAGGTCAATTCTATTAGAAAACAACATTATTAAGTAAAAACCTATAACTATAAATAAAAAAACCCTCCAATTGGAGGGTTTTTAGTTGTTTAAGCTTCGCCGGTTGGGCCAAAATTAAGCGGTATGGGCGGTTGCTCATAGTCTTTAATTTCGCCGTGTGCGCCTTCAAAGCGTTGGACGTTTTCACCTAGTGCTTTTAAAAAGCGCTTGGCATGCTGTGGTGTCAAAATAATACGCGAACGTACTTTTGCTTTTGGTGCACCTGGCATGATATTGATAAAATCTACAACAAACTCAGAGGCGGAATGATTGATAATCGCCAGGTTTGAATAAGTCCCTTGTGCCATTTCTGGATCAAGTTCAATATTGATACTACCGTCTTTTTTTGTCTTGTCGCTCATTAGATATCAGCACTTAACGATTTTTCTGCTATTAGCGCTTCGTATTCGTCGGTATACCCAACGATGATATCGTTATAAGCACGGTTACCCGTACCTGCTGGAATCTTATGTCCTACAATTACATTTTCTTTCAAGCCTTCCAAGGTATCTACCTTACCTGCAACTGCAGCTTCGTTCAATACTTTGGTTGTCTCTTGGAATGATGCAGCCGAAATAAACGACTTGGTCTGTAGCGATGCTCTCGTGATACCCTGTAGGATTGGTGTTGCTGTAGCATTTACGGCATCACGCGCTTCCACGAGGTTTTTATCATCACGTTTGAGCAATGAATTCTCGTCACGTAGTTGACGTGCTGTGATAATTTGACCTGCTTTGAGGTTTTCAGAATCACCCACTTCAAGTACTACTTTCTGACCAAATAAGGCATCGTTTTCAGTCATAAAATCTGATTTGTGTACCAACTGATTTTCTAAGAAGGTCGTATCACCAGAGTCTTCAACACGCACTTTACGCATCATCTGACGAACAACTACTTCAAAGTGCTTGTCGTTGATTTTCACCCCTTGTAAACGATATTCTTCTTGTACTTCGTTTACCAAGTACTGCTGTACAGCAGATGGACCTTTAATAGACAAGATATCGTTTGGTGTAATAGCACCATCTGACAACGGCATACCCGCTTTTACAAAGTCATTTTCCTGAACCAGAATCTGATTAGAAAGCTTCACAAGGTACTTCTTGATACTACCTGTTCTAGATTCTACAATGATTTCTCGGTTACCACGTTTGATTTTACCAAAGGTAACTACGCCGTCAATTTCAGAAACAACAGCAGGGTTGGATGGATTACGTGCTTCGAAAAGCTCTGTAACTCGAGGAAGA
>JAAZZF010000020.1 GCA_014239275.1 Flavobacteriaceae bacterium
AGTTATTAGAATTTATGAGTAATTTGAAGCTTCATCATTATCAAAAAAATCTTGCCAAAAGAATAATAAAAGAAATCAATAATAGATTAAAATTTATATGTAACGTAGGGCTTGGTTATCTAACAATAAATAGAAAGTCTAATACTTTGTCAGGTGGAGAATCTCAGCGAATTAACTTAGCAAATTCATTAGGAAGCTCATTAGTAAGTTCATTGTATGTATTGGATGAGCCAAGTATTGGTCTTCATCCAAAAGACACCAAAAAACTAATTCAAATATTAATTGAATTAAAAAATATTGGCAATACAGTTTTAGTTGTAGAACATGATGAAGATATAATGAAATCTGCTGATCAAATTATTGACATAGGACCTGAAGCTGGATCAAATGGCGGAAAAATTGTTGCACAAGGAACAATAAAAGAAATTCTAAAATCAAAAAGTATAACATCAAAATATTTAAATAATATAGAAGTTATACATGTTCCAAAAAAAAGAAGATATTCCTCTGGAATGATTTACATAAAAGGTGCCAGAGAAAATAATCTAAAAAATATATCTGTTGGTTTTCCATTAAATAATCTGACAGCTGTCACAGGGGTTTCCGGAAGTGGAAAAACAACTTTAGTAAAAAAAATATTGTACCCTGCTCTATTGAAAGATAAAGGAATATTTAAAACAAAACCTGGTCAGTTTGATAAATTAAGTGGTGATCTGAATAAAATTGAAGAAGTAGAATATGTTGATCAAAACCCAATTGGACTATCTTCAAGATCTAATCCAGTAACTTATTTAAAATTATATGATGACATAAGAAATTTATTTGCATCTCAAAGTCTCTCAAAAGTCAATTATTATAAAGCTAAACACTTCTCGTTTAATGTTGATGGAGGAAGATGTGAAACATGTAAAGGTGAGGGTAGTGTTAAAATTGAAATGCAATTTATGGCTGATGTTAATCTAACATGTGAAATATGTAACGGGAAACGATTTAAAAATGAAGTTTTGAGAGTAAAATTTGAAGAAAAGAATATTGATGATATTTTAAAAATGACTGTTGATCAAAGTATTGATTTTTTTTCAAAACATAATCAAAATAGAATAGTTAAAAAAATTAAACCTTTAAAAGATGTTGGGATGGGCTATGTTAAACTTGGTCAATCCTCCTCTACTCTATCAGGTGGAGAAGCACAAAGAATAAAATTAGCAACATTTTTATTAAAAGGTGCAAATAAAAATAAAACCCTATTTATTTTTGATGAACCTACTACAGGATTACACTTTCATGATATTAAAAAACTCTTGAAATCTTTTAATTCTCTATTAGATAATGGACATTCAATTATAGTTGTAGAACATAATGTAGATCTAATAAAGAATGCGGATCACATAATAGATCTTGGGTTAGATGGAGGGCATAAAGGTGGACAAGTAATTTTTGAAGGATCCCCTGAAGAACTAATTAAAGAAAATAAATCAAGAATTTCTCCTTTTCTTAAAGAAAAAATGACTATTTAATTATAGAAATAATTGTTCTGTTTATTGTCTCAGAAAGTTTTAAAAAATATACCAAACTTATATATGTAATTGAAATTAAAACACTTTTTAAAGCTATATCTACTATCGGAGAAAATTTAAATGTTATATAATTAAAGATTAAATAAATTAATGATATAAGTAAAACAATTTTAATTGTATTAAAATCATAAGGATGAATATTTAATTTGTAATTAATATACATCACTTTCAAAACTGTAAAAACAAATAAAACAATCAATGTAGAGATAGCTGCACCGTTTATTCCATAAATATCAATTAAATAGTCATTTAAAAAATAAACAGAAATAGCCATACATATTGAAAAGGGTAATGTAATTTTGTAAAAACTTGAAGTTGCTAAAATAGCTGGACCACATCCAAAACTCATTTGAATTAATTTAGCAAAAGAAATAATCAAAACTACCCAAATAGCATCTGAGTAATATTGATTATTCATTAAATCATAAAAAGAATTGATGTTTAGATTAATTAACAGAAAGAAAAAACCACAAATTATTAAAAGATTTGTAGAGCTTTTTTTGTACAAACTATCTAGGTCTTTAAAATTATTATTATTTATAGCTTTTGCAACCATTGGATTTAATATTTGAAACATAGCTCTTCCTGGAATTTCAACAACTGTTGCTATAAAAACAGCTACAGCATAATAAGCAGCTTGAGAAATAGCCTGTTTTTGTGGAATCATATATTTATCAATATCTATCAATAAACTGGCAGCTGAGCCTGCTAATAAAATATAGATCGAATATGAAATTATTTCTTTATAATTTTCAGGAATTGTTAATGAAAATTTTGGAATATATAATGAAAAAGAATATATAATCATTATTAAAAGTCTCAAATAATACAAACCTGTTAGCCACCATACAAAACCTTCTTTATCTATTAAGTTTATAGAAACTAAAACAAGCAGAATTAATACAGAAATTCTTGGATAAATTTCTTTTAAAGCATTTCCAAAAACAGATTTCAACTGAACTCTAGACCATGCATAAAAAACTTCAAAATAAGAAGTTGCAAATGCAACTAAAAAAATTACCCAAACATAAGATTCTATAATTGGATTTTGCATAGACAAAAAATTACCTATAATATCATGTGCCTGGATTACTAAAAATGAAATTGGAATGATAACAATTAAAGGGATAAAAATAATACTTGAAAGAAAACTGTCTTTTGATTTTTTATCTTTAAAGGAACTATAAAACTTAATTATTGTATGCTGGGCCCCAAGAGACATTAATGGTTGTAAAAGATTTGATGTAGCTAATAAGAATACAACCAAACCATAATACTTGTCTTTTAGAAATTCTGGATAGAAATAAAGAGTATTGACTGCTCCTATTAATAAAGCAATAGAAATTGTAAATATATTTCTAGAAGTTTGCTTAATTACTATACCCATTAATTAATTGTTTTTTTTAATAAAGCATCTATGTTTTCAGATAAATTATTATAAGAATAAGATGCTATTCCCGTGGGATTAAAATTATTGGTTTTTGACTTATAATCAGAATAAAGTTCTAAAATATGATTTTTTAAATCAACTTTATTTAAAAAATCGAATACTTTACCGGTATTAGATTTACTTATAATACCAGAAACATCACTATTTAAATTAGAAAATGCAATAATTGGACGTCTGAAAGAAAAGTAATAGAATAACTTGCCAGGTATAATATTATTTACATCTTTTAAATTAACACTGCTTAAAATTAAGACATTTGCTTTAGACATTTCAATATCCAGTTTTGATTTTTCTATATATTTTTCAAATTTAACTTTTGATTCAATTAACTTAACATCCTTATTGTTCATAATTTCATTATCAAAATCTCCAATAAACCTAACCATTAAGTCGTTAGAAAAATCTTGATTTTCAAAACATATTTCACTCAATATTTGCCATAAATTTTTTGGATTTTGAATTGATTTCAATACTCCAGAATACATGATTAAAAACTTGCCTGTTTCTATATTTTCCTTAAAAGAGTTAAAACCATTAGTTACAGTATATGAATTAGAATTAACTAATGAATATCTTTCTGTTAAAGAGGGAGAAGTTGTGATTACTGTATCTGCAAAACTTAAACATTTTTCTTCAAACCTAGAATGTCTAATTCTTTGGTATGATGTCATTGGAAGAAGTTTAAATTGAAAAAAATCTGACCAAGGATCTCTAAAATCTGAAATCCATTTTATATTAGTATTTCTTTTGATCTTTAACCCTATTATATGGGTACTAAAAGGAGGTGCAGTAGTTACTAAACAATTGATATTATTTTGTTTTATATAATCAGATGCTTGTTTGGTAACTTTCTTAATCCAAAACATCCTTGAATCAGGAAAAAAAAGATTAGCTCTAATCCATAAAATAAATTTTTTAATAAAATTTGATGAGTTAATATTATCTGTATTGGTTTTTTTAAAAAGACTTGTTGGTTCGAAAATTGGTATCCTCAAAACTTTTATAGATTTGTTTACAATTCTACTGAGTCCATTATCAATAATTGGATAATTTGCATTTTTAGCAGTAAACACTGTAATATCCCAACCTTTTTTAATAAGATTATTGGAAAAATTAAGCCAACGTTGAACTCCTGATCCACCTGATGGTGGCCAATAATATGAAATAACAAGCAATTTATTATTAGTCATAGTACTTAACTAATTTTTTAGAAATAATCTCATTATTTAAATGATTTTCAATAGCATTAATACAGTTTTTACTCATCTTTTTTCTTAATCTTGAATTTAAATATAGTTTAAAAAGCTTTTCTGTTAAATCTGATGAGTTTTCTGCTCTAAACAACAAACCAACATTATAAGTCTCTAAAAGAGCTTTCTGGGCTTTTACATCACTACATAAAACAGGACATCCTAAAGACATATACTGAAAAAGTTTATTTGCATAAGTAGTATCATGATGCAAATTAGAATGTAATGGAGAAATTCCTAATTCAGCTGCTTTGATATAAGAAGGAAACAAATCTTCTGATTTCCATCCTTCAAAATCTACATATTTAGAAATGTTATAATTTTTAGCAGTTTTAATAAGTTCTTTATCAAATGAACTTGAACCAACAATAACCAACTTAAAATTAGAAATAGATTTAACTATTTTTGGCATAGATTTTAAAACAGTTTCTAAGCCTCTTCTTTTTGATGTGTTTCCCAAATAAAGCAAAACAAATGAATCAGAATATTTTTTAATAATCTGATTATTTAATTTAAAATTAGAATAAAAACTTTTTGATACTGAATTAGAAAAAACAATAACTTTTTCCTCACTTATTTTAATTCTATTTACCAATTCCCTTTTTGCTAAATCAGTAACAACCACTACAGATGTTGCCATCTTACAATATTTCTCTTCAGCTAATTTCCATTTAAATGCAGATATAAATAACTTTCCTGAAAAACTGTTTACATGTTTATAGAATTTCATTATTTCTGGCCTATTCTCGTGTAAATCTAAAGTAATATTTAAATTAAAGAAGGAATTCGCATCAAAAACAGAACTAGCAATTTGTAAATCATGAATATGCAAAACCTCAACATTAGATTCTTTTATAAATCTTTTTATTTTTTTAGACATGATCCATTTGTAAAATGGAAATGTATATGCTAAAGCTGATAATTTATAAGTAATTCTAGAACAATAAAACCTAACTACGTTAATTCCATTAATAACTTCATTTTTCTTGAAGGTTTTATTATAAGACAGGCAGAATAAAAAAATCTCATTTCCAGAGTTAATTAATGCCATAGCCTCATTTGTTACTCTTGGATCTATTGGATAAGGTGCGTCAAGAATCATTCCAATTTTCATTGCTAATATTCTTAAATGTTTAGTATTCCCCTATAATAATTTGTATATGTATCCTTGTTTGGCCATCTTCCAGCTTTATCCCTTTCTGCATAAACAGCATAATACCTATTGGTGAAATTTCTTAAAAAAGGTCTTATTCCTAACTTAAAAGATGGATTTTTCCACAATTCCTTTTTAATTATTTTCCAACCTGATTTTTCTAATAACATATCAAACTGCCATGGTTCGAATTCATGGTAATGACGATCAAAAGGGTCGGTTTTACTTCGATATGCTTTTGCAAACCATAAATTTACAGGCACAGTTAGAAAAATTCTTTTAGCATTAAGGTTCTTAAGTAAAGGATATGGTGAAACTAAATGTTCTAATATTTCAAAACCAGTAACTATATCTACATCATTAGGAATTAAAATATTGGGGTTTTTATCCAAATCTTCACCTTTGGTATTATAAACTTTATAATTGTTTTCTTTCATTATTTCTGAAAAAGGATTTACTATTCCTAAGTCAAAAACAACGGATGGAGGTGGACATATACTCTTAAGCATTTTTAAAGTGTTCTCATATCTTTTTTTTGGAAAAACTTTATACATAAAACTTTTCTTTAATAAGTTTTGTTAAGACAAGAATAAGAATTAAATAAGCAAAAACAGAAATTACGGAACCTCTTTCTACAACCTTTGGCTTAAATTCAAATCTAATTTCATGTTTTCCTTTGGGTATTTCCATTCCACGTAATAGGTAATTTACTTTATAATGGTCCACTGGAGTATCATTAAGATAGGCTTGCCATCCTTTATAATAAAAAGCTTCAGAAAAGACTGCAAATTGATTAGTAACAGAATTGGATTTATATATTAGTTTATTAGCATTTCTTGAAACAAGGGAAATATCATTTAAACTATCTTTTTGAAATGATTTTTCTTTCAAAGAAATATTTTGAGTAACAGCCTTGGTTCTTAAATCAATTTCACCAAGCGAAAGTAATTCCTTTTCAGAATTATTAACATGTATTATATTATCAATAAACCATACATTTCCATAAACATTTGCATTTCTTGTAACTCCTAAAGGATTGTCTGGGTCATTTTTGATTATATATTTTACATTAAGCATATTTAAAACATCGTAATTGTTTTTAACGATATAAAAGTCATAAAGGTCTTGTATACGTTTGGGTTTAGCCGCATGATATCCAGAAATAGATTTATGATAAAAAGAATTTCTAGCATTAGAAAAACCTCTATCTGGTTCAAAAACCCTATAATCAGATTTATCCTGTAAAATTGCTTTGTCAGCACTACTCATTACAAATGGAACTTCAATATTTGATTTGTTTGTAAATTGATCTGCATTAACGTATTGTTTATTAACACTCCATAGATCAAAAACAACTAGAATAATAATTCCATATATAGCAAAGTTTTTATTTAGAATATTTTTTAAATAAGTAATAAGTATACCAAATAGGCAAGTTATTAAAACTAGAGACCTTAAACTGTCAGCTTTTAATATTGACTTTCTATCTTCAATTAATGGGTTTAAGATTTCTGGATAATTGGAAAATATTTCAAAATTTGATTTGAAATCAAATAATTTATTTCCAAACAAGTATATAATAAGAGTAAAAGGAATCAATATCAATGCTGATTTAAACAAGGCTTTCATTTTCTTATTTATTTCAATTTCATCAGAAAAAAACTTGTGAATTCCAAATACAGCAATAAGTGGAATACAAAATTCCAGAATTACTTGAATTGAAGATACTGCTCTAAATTTATCATAAAAAGGGAAATAATCAATCATTAAATTAGTTAATAAATCAAAGTTTTTACCCCAAGACAATAACAGAGATATTACAATTGATGGTAATAGCCATCTCATGTTTATATTTTTAACTAAGAAAAGTGCAAGAAAGAAAATAAATAAGATTGAAGCTCCAATATAGGCTGGTGCGGCTACAATAGGCTGATTACCCCAATAAAGTCTTGAATATTGATAAACTTGTTGTCCTTGTTCTGCATCTAGAGTTTTAATAAAATCCATTAGTTTTGAATCATTGTTAATTCTATCAGAACTAGCTCCACCCATAAATTTTGGAATAAATAAATTAACACTTTCTAAAATCCCATAACTGTACTCTGTAATATAATCCTTTGATAAACCTGATAGAGATTCTTTAGAGGAACCATCTGGGTTTATAGTTATTTCACTTTTGCTTCTAGTGCTAAATTCAGAATATTCTTTTGTAGCCATTAGAGCAGAAGCATTCATCATAAGAGCAATAAGTGAACTTAAAGTAAATGTTGAAAGACAATAAAAGAAAGTTTTTATATTATTTCTTTTATAAAATTCAATAAAATATATTACAAATATCATCATTACTACTATTAGAGTATAATAGGTCATTTGGTAATGATTAGAATGTATTTGAAGAGCTAGAGCTAAAGACGTTATAAAAAACCCTTTTAAATAATCTTTCTTAAAAATCATCAACACCCCCATAATTATTAACGGCAAATATCCTAATGCCAAAGCTTTAGTGTTGTGTCCAACACCTAAAATAATTATCAAATATGTTGAAAAACCAAATGCAATAGAACCAAACAAAGCATATCGGTAATTAATTCTTAATGAAATAATTAATAAATAAAAAGAGAATAGATATAGAAACAAATAATCTGCAGGTCTCGGAAGAAAACGAATAGATTGATCAATAATTCTCAATAAATCATATGGATAAATAGCACTCACTTGAAAAGATGGCATTCCTAAAAATGCATTGTCTAACCAATAAGGTTCTTCATTAAAATTTTTCCTATGATCAACTATTTGCTTTGACATACCCATAAACTGTGATATATCTGATTGTTCAATCCCTTTATTCAACAGAACAGGATAAAAATAAGATATAGATAATACCCCCAATAGAAAAATACAAACAATGTGAGGAAGAATATTTTTAAAATAACTAATCATATTAATCTATTTCTTCAAAATCTACATACTCCCCTACTTTATCTTTTGAATTAGATTTGGGTTTCTTTGATTGGTTACTATAATTATCATCATTCATTTTTTCAAAATTATTTTTCATTTTATTTTGAAATCTTTTTAAAAAAAACCTTAAGATAAATGGAAATAGAAGTCTCAATGTATAGGATAGTAAAATAAAAAAAAGAATTATTTTTAAAATTGTAATCATTTCCAATTATTTGATTAGGCAAAAATACAATTAATGATTTTAAAATTTTATTGACAAAACACTAATTCAATAATATTTAATTTTATATCTTTTCAAAATATGAAATATAGTCTTAGTTTAATTTTAACAGTTCTTACTATAACCTCCATTTATTCTCAATATACAGATGTAATTAATTCAAACAGACCTGGCTCGTCTCATGGAGCATTTTCTGTAGGGAAAAATGTTTTACAATTTGAATTAGGAGGAAATTTCACAGATTTAAGTCATAAAAATTTAAATTTTTCCTATATAAAAGAATTAGAACTAAAATACACTATTAGATATGGTTTATTAATGGAAAAATTAGAGTTAGTTATTAATGGCTCTTACAACAAGAACAGAAGCGTTAATAATCTAATTGATCCTAATGCAAAAGAAATCCAAACTGAATTTTTAAATAAACAAAATATTGGTTTTAAATATTTAGTTTTTGACCCATATAAAAATGAAAAATGGCATGGAACAAATTTATTTAGTTGGAAAAAGAACAATAAAATAAGATGGATTGATTTAATACCTGCTATATCTGTTTATGTTGGTGCTAATTATGTTCCAGAAGATGGATACTTTTACAATGATCCTTTCACGCAATTGAAAAAAGGAACTGGTTATGAAACTAGTGAAGAAATTATTAGTTTAAAAGGTAATGTTATTACTCAACATCATTTCATAGGAAGGTGGGTCTTAGTAAATAACTTTATATATGATAGAATTGGAAATAAAAATATTACAATTAATAATATAACTACACTAACGCATAATTTCACCAATCCTCTTTGGTCTTCTATGTTAGAATATGAATTTTTAAAAAATGACATCTATTCTGATAACTTCATAAAAGGTGGACTAGCTTATCTTTACAACAGAAATTATCAATTTGATTTAAGTATAGGTTCAGATTTTAAAAACACTCCAAATAAATTATATTTAAGTGTTGGTTTTTCAACTAGACTGGATTGGCATAGAGATGTTCCTGCTGTTGATAAAGAATTTAAAAAGAAACAGAAACAAGATAAAAAACTTCTAAAAAACAATAATAAAAGTGAAAGAAAATCACAAAAACAATCAAATAAAAATCAAAAAAAATCTGATAAAAAGGAAAAAAAATCATTTCGAAAAAGTAAAAGAAAAAACAAATGATTTCAATTAAAAAAGCCATTACGATAGATGACTATGAGGATTTTGTAAACTTTCCCTTTAAACTTTATAATAATTCTAAATACTGGGTCCCTCCTATTATCAAGGAAGAACTTGAGGTCATGGATAAGAAAAATAATCCTGTATTTAAAAATGCAGAAGCAGAATATTTTTTAGCTATAAAAAACAATGAAATTGTAGGAAGGATTGCTGCAATTGTTAATTGGGTAGAAGTAAAAGAACAGAAAAAAAATAAAGTTCGTTTTGGTTGGTATGATGTCATTGACGATTTGGAAGTTTCAAAAAAATTATTGAATTCTGTAATAGAGTTTGGTAAAGAAAGAAACCTGTCATTTATTGAAGGACCTGTTGGCTTTTCAAATATGGATAAGGCTGGATTACTCACTTATGGTTTTGATGAACTTAATACAATGATTACTTGGTATCACAATTCTTATCAAAAAGATCATTTAGAAAAGCTTAAAATGAAAAAGCTTGCAGAATGGGTCGAATATAGAATTCAAATATATACTAAAAGAAATGCTCCAGAAAAAGTTAAAAAGTTTTCAGATTTAATCATGAAAAGATATAAGCTAAAACCATTAAACTTTAAAAGAACTAGTGATATTCTCCCTTACATTGATGAGATATTTGATTTATTAAACAAAACATATAATAATCTACAGACATTTGTTCCAATACAACAGTATCAAATTGATTATTACAGGGAAAGGTATTTTCAATATATTCATCCCGATTTTATAAAAAGTGTTGTTGACCAAGAGGGAAAATTAGTTGCTTTTGCTATAACTATGCCATCTTTTTCAAGGGCTCTTAAAAAAATTAACGGAAAATTCTTTCCATTTGGTTTTTTAAGAATTTTAAAAGCACAAATGTTTAACAATAGAGCTTCCCTATATCTAATTGGTGTCCATCCTGATTATCAAAACAAGGGAGTTACAGCAATTTTATTTAATGATCTTCAAACTATGTTTAACAAAAGAGGAATTAAAGAAGTAGAAACAAATCCAGAGCTTATTGAAAACAAATCTATCCAAGCTTTTTGGAAAAATTATGAAAGTGTCCTACATAAAAAAAGGTGCACATTTACTAAAAAGATTTAATGATCAGTAACGAAACAATAATAGCATTAGCCACTCCTAATGGACTTGGTGCAATTTCTGTAATTAGAATTTCAGGTAAAAATTCCATAATTACTACAGATAAATTGTTTAAAGCTAAAAATAAAAAACCTTTATCTAAACAAAAATCCCATACAGTTAATCTTGGTCATATTCTAAAGAACGGAAATGAATTAGACGAGGTATTAATTACTTTATTTAAAGGACCTCACTCCTACACGGGAGAAGACACAATCGAAATATCATGCCATGGATCTACATATATTCAACAGGAAATAATAGATCTTTTTATAGATAATGGAGTTAGGGTTGCAAATCCTGGAGAATTTACTTTAAGAGCATTTATTAACGGCAAAATGGATCTTAATCAAGCTGAAGCTGTTGCAGATTTAATTGCTTCTGAAAATGAAGGTTCACATAAACTAGCCATGCAGCAAATGAAAAGTGGATTTAGTAATGATTTAAAAAAATTAAGAGAAGAATTATTACACTTTACTTCAATGATTGAACTAGAGTTAGACTTTTCTGAAGAAGATGTAGAATTTGCTGAAAGAGGAGAATTTAAAAAACTTACAAATAAAATTCAATCTGAATTAAAGACACTTATTGATTCCTTTCAATCTGGAAATGTTTTAAAAAATGGTATTTCAGTTGCAATTGCTGGAAAACCAAATGCTGGAAAATCTTCACTTTTAAACACACTATTGAATGAAGACAAGGCTATAGTTTCTGATATTCCTGGCACAACAAGAGATAGTATAGAAGATTCCATTATAATAGATGGAATTAAGTTTAGATTTACTGATACCGCTGGATTAAGAGAAACAAAAGATGAAGTTGAATCAAAAGGAATTGAAAAAACAAAAGAAAAAATTAGTAATGCCAAAATTTTACTTTATCTATTTGATATTAACGACATTAATATTAATGAGATAAAATCTAGTTTAAAAACTTTTAAAAGGGATGATTTATCCATAATATTAGTTAGAAACAAAATTGATTTAAAAAATAAAAATCAAAGTTTATTAAAAGAATTAAATGATAGAGAATTGATTGAAATATCTGCTACTGATTCCAAATCTGTTTCTAAGCTAAAGAAAAGGCTAGTAAATGAAGTAGATATACTAAACCCTTATACTGATGTTATAATCAGTAACTCAAGGCATTACGAAGCATTAAAAAAGGCTTTAAAAGCAATTGAAGAGGTAAATAAAGGTCTAAAAAATAATATTTCTGGTGATCTTCTTTCTGTTGACATTAGAAGATCTATTGAACATCTTGGTGAAATCACCGGAGAAATAACAAATGATGATGTATTAGGAAATATTTTTGCAAACTTCTGTATTGGTAAATAGATAACTAACTGATTATCAGTATTTTAACTAAATATATCCTTCTTTATAACTATATTTATACAAAAGTGCCCCAATAGTGCCCCAAAAGTATCCATAGAGATAAACAAAAAGGTAAACGAAGTATATTTAAGCTACTAATTCCACTCCCTTTTTGAATTTTTCTTGGATAGTTGTAGTTTTATCTTTTTAAGAAAACATTTAATAGTATGAAAAAATTATTTATTAAATGGGGTGCCCCTCTAACTACCATATTATGTTTACTTTTTATTGTAATTGATGTTTATAAGTATTGGCCAGATTCTTTACCATTATGGTTAAATGCTATTATATCTCTTATGATATTATTAACTCCTGTTGGTCTTAGCATTTATTACAACAATAAAAAGGAGTAAATCTTTGTAAGCAATCAAAAAAACCCCACTATTTCTATTTAATTAATAACCATATATGAAATCATTAGAAAATAAAATTCCTCCTCTAATAATAGTTGTATTTTTTTTAGTATTGATTTTTTTGCTCAAAAATTTATTAGAAGTTTTTACTTTTAGTTATCAACTTTATACTTCTTTCTTTTTTTTATGTTTATCAATATCTTTTTTTTTAACAGGAATTGTTGAGTTTAGAAAACACAAAACAACGCTTAATCCTCTAATGCCTGAAGAAT
>JAAZZF010000021.1 GCA_014239275.1 Flavobacteriaceae bacterium
AAAGAGAATGGTAATTATTCTTTATCAAAAATTAATGCATTTTCAATAATAATACCTCCACAACTTATTCTTGAGCCTGCTGCCCCTGAGGGTTGGGAAGTTAAATCATCAACTCCTTGATGAACTATAACCGCTTTACCTAGTATATTTTTTTTCTTATCCTCACAATCTAAACACCAAAGGTCTGTTGTAAATGTAATTTTTCCTATTCCATTTTTATCAGCAATAAAATTACCTATGTCTCCTCTATGAAAACCGCTTTCATCTCCCCATTTACCATGCTTAGTTAAAGTTGGATTCCAATGACCTCCAGTAGATTTCCCATCATTTGAAGAGCAGTCAGATTTTTCATGCAAATGAATGGCATGTTCTCCAGGAATTAAATTTTCTATTTCAGCTACCATAGTAACTTTGTTTTCTTCTTCAAAAAATACAACACTTCCATTAACATCTGTTGAATTTTTTGATTCAAGTTCCACAATAATCGTATTAGGTAAACTGCAACTAAATAAAAACAAATACAGAATTAAAAATAGGTAAGGATTTTTCATAAAAAATCTTTTTTTATAAAATTAGTAAACTAAATACATTTAGCACGATTTTTGTTGTTAATTTTGCAATATGAGACATTGTTTTTTAGTTATAATATTTCTTTGTTTTTCATCATGTGGATTGTTGTCAGAATTCAATAATGCCTCTGAATACTCTAGTGAGGAATACGGAAGTTTTATACCATCTGAACCTCCCAACTATAATAAATTGGATTCATGGGCGGTCCATCCTTTAAAAAAGAATAATGAAATAAATTCTTTTATTAATGAAAATGATAAATTAGAAGTAAATGTTTTTTTCATTCATCCAACTTTATTTTGGAATAATAAAAACACATCATGGAATTCTGATATTTATGATCCCAAGATGAGAGACTTTGTGAGTTCTTCAAGTGTTAAATACCAAGCTTCAGCGTGGGCTAGTGTTGGAGATTTATATGTTCCTCATTATAGACAAGCTCATATAAGAGTTTTTAGAGAATCTTTTTGGTTAAATGGAGGAAAGCAAGCCTATGAATTGGCCTATAGTGATGTTAAAAAAGCTTTTGAAATATTTTTAGAAAAATATAACAACAACAAACCAATCATATTAGCTGGACATAGTCAAGGAGCTGGTCATGCTAAAAAAATATTGCAAGAATTTTTTGATGGAAAACCACTTCAAAATAAATTGGTTGCTGCGTACTTAATTGGCACTAAAATTACCGATAAAGATTTCGTTAATTTAAAATTAATGGATTCCAAAGATGAAACAGGTGGTTTTGTTACATGGAATACATATCGATTAATGTCTGAGAGGAAGACAAATAAAGCTTCACTTACTGTGGATAGGGATTGGATAAAAGGGGCATTATGTTCTAATCCTATAACTTGGGACAATAATAAAACGTCTACCTATGAAGACCATAAAGGTTTTTTATATTTTAATAAAAAAATATATCCAAACACTGTAAAAATAGAAGATATAGATGATAAAGTTTATATCAAATTACCCAAAATGGGGATTTTTAAAAAAATATTGGTTTCAACAGTAAAGGATTATCATAAAGCCGACATTAATTTATTTTGGGAGGATATCAGAATAAATTCAATTAATAGAGCAAAGACTTTTCTTAATAAATGAAAATTAGATTATTTCTTTTTGCTTTACTGTTGTTTTCAAAATCTTTTTCACAAGATTTATTAAATGGAAAAGTATCATTTATAAATAATGAAAATAAATTAATTCCTTTAGAAGGAGTAAGTATTTATTGGCAAGAATCTTCTGTTGGAGTTATATCAGATGTAAATGGAAATTATTCCATACCCTTTATTAAATCAACTAATTTATTAGTATTTAAAATGCTGGGGTTTAAAGAAGATGTAGTTACAATTAATAAGATTATAAATTATGATCACATATTAACCAATGAATCTAATAATTTAGATGAGGTTGTTGTTTCAAAACGAAAAAATACAATTCAAAAATCATATTTTAAAACACAAAATATTGTTAATGTTTCAAGTGATGAATTATTAAAAGCAGCTTGTTGTAATATTTCAGAAAGTTTTGAAACAAACCCATCAATAGATGTAAGTTATTCAAATGCAATTACAGGAGTAAAACAAGTTAGAATGCTTGGATTGGAAAGCCCATACTTATTAATTACAGAAGAAAATATTCCTATGGTAAGAGGAGCTTCTCAAGTTTTTGGATTATCATTTATACCAGGAACATGGGTAGAAAGTATGCAGATTACCAAAGGAACGGGTAGTGTTGTAAATGGATTTGAAAGCATTTCAGGCCAAATTAATGTAGAATTAAAAAAACCAATAAATGATTCTCCAATCTTTTTAAATCTTTTTAGTTCTGATATGGGGAGAAATGAGATGAACTTTGATTTAAATAAAAAAATAAATGAAAGGATAAATACTGGATTTTTTCTTCATTTAAATGAGAACAATAGTATTCATGATCATAATTCGGATGGTTTTTTAGATCACCCAAAATCAAAAGGATTCAACATATTCAATAGATGGCAATACACAAATACAGATAAAGGAGTAGTAGGGTTTTTAGGTTTTAGATTTATGAAAGATGAAAAAGATTCAGGTGAAGAT
>JAAZZF010000022.1 GCA_014239275.1 Flavobacteriaceae bacterium
AAAAAAAGTAAACTCAAACAAATCAATAGACAAATCAGAAAAAATCAAAAATCAAAAATTAAAAAAAACATTAAGAAATTTAGAAACTAAAATTTCTAAGCTAGAAAAAGAAATTTTATCATTGGATAATGATTTGCTAAACAATTACGAAAAAACCATTGAACAGCACAATTTCTTCCCGAATTATGAAAAAAAGAAAAATGAATTAGAAACACTGATGAAAAAATGGGAGAAACTTACACTTTCTTTAGAATAAATACTTTTTCTTAAATTACAATTTGTAATGTATGATTTTTTAAATTTTTGTGATTTAAATAATTTCGAATATTGGTTGGTGATTCGTCTTTATTTTGCTGCAACTCTTCCAATATTATTAGCTACATATTATTTAATTAATAAAAAAGTTTCTTATTCTACGGCCTACACATTGATATGTGCATTTTTTATTGTTGCATTTGGTTGGGAAATATGGCTAACATATGGATTATCTGGAGGGTTACCAGTAGATCAAAGAAGGAGTGTAATGTTAACTTGTGCCATTCCAGTAAATATAAATTGGCTTTTGAATTCATTAGCTGATGTATTGATTGTTTGGATTGGTTTATTTTTAGTTAAAATTCACTATAGGAACAAGAGATCTCCTTTTATTAAATGGAAATGGGGTGCTTTTTTTATTTTATTAACATGGTTTATTATCCAGAATATTTATATAGAAGCCTTCTTTTATCATCTTCAATTAGGATCTAATGGAGACTTGTCATGGGCTCCTTTACAACCACTTGGATCATGGTATAATCCAACAATTTTTAAAATAGCAGGTAACCCTATTACTTTTCAGACTCAATCTAGTTGGGTTTTAATGACACCTATAATTTATTACTTGTCTATATTTTTTAACAGAAAAAAAAATAATTACCAGTAACTGTCGTCTTCCCATCTTTTATTTGAAAGAAACCCAAGAAAATCAAAATTGTATCTAAAAAAAGCTTCAAAGCTATTTTCATTATTGAATGCATTAGTTCCTAAAGGGGATCTATAGCCAATTCCAAAGTCAAACTCTTCTAATTTATACCTTAATGAAATTCCAACATTTCTTAATCCAGATTGGAAAGTATTCATATTAAACTCTTCAAATAAATTAAATGAAATAGAATTAAACATAATTTCTTGATCTAACCTAAAACTAGAAAAAGTTATCTCTTTATTTATTGCAGGTCTATGGAAATAGGAAGCCATAGCAAATATTCCAAATCTATCGAATTCTTTTTGGTAACCAAAAACAAAATCACCACTTCTAGAAATTCTTGCTACATTTTCCTCATCTGTAGCTGTATTTGCTTGTCTTAAATTATTAATTGTAACCCCTAACATAAACTTGTCATTTTTTACTAAGAATCCTGCATCAAAATCTAAATATCCTATTGTGTTATTAAGCAGGTAGAGTGGATCTAAACTAGGAGCTCCAGTAAGAATTTCATCCTCAAGCAATACATCTTTTAACCTTATAGGAAAAGAATAACTTGCAGTAATAAAGGGATATAATGTTATGTTTTTTACAAAAAATTGATCATTAAGTTTTAATTTATGAGTATAAGATATATCCAAACTCATACTATTTAAACCAATATCTGAAAAATGTGTAGATGAAATTTTAGAACCTAAAAAAAAGTTATTTTCCTCAAAGAAATATGTTCCTACAAAATTCTCATAACCATAGGATCTTTTATTTAAATCATATGTTTGATTTGAAATTAAGCTTAGGTGACTTATTTCAGTTAATCCAGCAAAACTAGGGTTGTTTAGTTCCAATAGATATGAATAAAAAATCTTAGAAGCATTTTGCGAAAAAGAATTTATGCTCATAGTTGAGAAAAGAAAAAACAATATTTTATTTTTGTTAAAATTCATTTTTATTCTAATACTTTAAAGTAACCTGATTTACTTATTTTTTCTTCATCCAGTGTGGTGCCATTAAAAAGGTAATAGTATACTTTTTCAGCATTATTTCTGTTGTCACCTTTCCACCCATCTAATGTTACAATTTTTCTATAATCTACTCCTACATCAAAAGTTTCTTCATATAATTTTATTTGAGAAATGGAAAATACATTAAATTGACCATTGATAAATCCTCTTATAATAGGTCTAAAAGTATCGTTTATGCCATCATTATTTGGTGTGAAAGCATTTGGTACTTTGAACCAATATCCTTTTCCAATTAAAATTGTCTTTCTAATTTCTTTATAACAACCTTGTGGATTATAAATTCTTAATGAAATATTGTAATATCCCTCTTCCTTATATGTAATTTTATAATCTTGATCATTTTGTCTTAAAAAAGTTTGTTCTCCAGATCCATCCCCTAAATTATAAGAAACGGAAAAATATTTTCCAATTGACGTATTTTTAATTGTTATTTCCCGGTTAAAAGGAATTTTTCCAAAATCTTCTATTTCGAAATCTTTATTGTCATAAATTGAAAAACCAGGAATTCCTACACCTAAATTAAGATTTAACTTATATGTACAATCATATTCATTTTTAATATAAAAATTAGCATCTCCTAGAGGTTCTTCTATTTTAACACGATATAAAACATAATCATCTGTAGTGTTAATTTTTGTATATGTTAGTTCTTTATTGTCGTATAAGAAAATCAATTTTGTTTCCCATGGATTATGAATTTTTATATCTAAATAACCTGTTTTTTGTAGACAAAGTTCATTGTCAATTACAGGCTCTTCTATTATGAATAATTGTTCACTTATAAGTCGGTGAGTCTCATTTTTTTGACAACCATTATTATCTACAATAACCGAAGTATAATACCCTGGTAATAATTTATCAATCTTTAATTGACCATTTATAAATTCTAGCAATTTTCCGTCTTTATCAGATTTATACCATTGCACTAAATAGGGTGCTTTTCCTCCAGACGGATTTATAGTGATATTCCCTAAATCACCCGTACAAGAATAATTTGTAATAGTTGGATTTGCAGAAATAGGCGGAATACTTAAATCAAATGATAACTTTTCACTTTCACATCCATTAGCATCTGAAATAATTAAATCATAGATTCCTGGCTCTGTTACTTCAATTCTAGTCTCTTTGCTAGAGAAATTTGGTCCAGACCAATTGAACTTATATTCATAACTTAAATTCTTATATTTTACACCTCCTGTTGCACTTCCAGTAACATCAATTATTCCCAAATTTAGATTTGAATCATCTTGCTGGTCATGACACGCAATATATTTTTCTATATAATTTAAATTATCACTGCTTGTTAATCTTATTTTTTCTTCATTTAATATTTCAAAATCAATAGTTCTACATGCTCCATTTTCATCGATTACTTTAAGCTCTTTTGCTCCCAATCCAATATTCTTAATTATGTAACCAGTTGATTCAAAAGAAATTTCTTGATCAATAAAAATTTCTGTATTATCTAAATAAAACTTTAATGGAAGTGAAGATGTATTATTCGCAATTTCAAAATAAAAACTACCTAATCCATTAAAACATTTAGGTTTATTACCTTCAATAATACCATTATTATTGGAATCAGTAGTAGAGATATTAGCAAATTCAAAAACTGGGTCTAATTCTTTAATTTCACTTGAAATTTCAGCTGTTTTACAATTAAAACTGTCAAATACAGAAATATTATATATTCCTTTTGTTAAATTTTCTAATTTATAATTTCCTTCAGTATCAGTATTAATTTCTAGGGATAAATTATTATTAACTAGAATTCTATAAGGACCTGTTCCTCCATCTATATTTATGACTAAACTACCTGTTGTTAATTCACAAACTATATTTTGATGTTTTTCAGTTACTTCACTTAAAATCATAGGATTAGGATCCTTAATTTCAAATTTTTTGGTGGTTAAGCACTCTACTATTTCACCATCAGTAAAGTTTCTAAAATGTTTTGCTTTTATTTCAATTAAGTAATTTCCTTTTGGAAGATTAGTAGCTTTTAAACTATTGCCACTTATTACAATATTGTTAAGACCAATAAGTGATTTGTTTACATCTCCTTCAACTTTAAACCAATTTATAGTTTGATCGCTATATATATCCTCAAATAATCCATTGGGGTAAATTTCATATTCACCTAATTCACCATCAACACAAACATTATCTTTTTTAGATACTTGAGTTATTTTTAGTTCTTGAGGTTCTTTTATAACTAAATTAGAAGAGATGGAACCACAAAAATTAGTTACATCAGTAACAGTAGCAAAAACATCTCCTTTAGAAGTCCTTATTTTAAAATAACCAGTATTAGGGTTGGACTCTAGTTCTTTATATGGTCTATTTAAATTCCAGTTTATAGAGTAAGGTGGTTTTCCTCCAGAGACATTTACTGTAATTTCTCCATCATCACTTCCAGTGCAAGAGGCGTTTATAATTGATGTTTCAACATTTAATAGTTTTTCAGGTTGTATTAGCTTGACTTTAATTGCTCCGTTAACTTGACTAGTCGCATCATTAATAGATTCTGAAAATTTACAGTTATTTGAGTCATATATATCAATGTCATATTCACCTGCAAGCATATTTTTAAATAAGTAAGTGTTACCTGTTAAGTTTTCTGCAACAACACTACCATTAGAGACAACTTTATAAGGAGGAGCACCACCTATAAAATAAAGTTCAAACTGACCATCATTTCCTCCATTACAACTAATATCAACATGTTTAGAAATATTTTCTGAAGCAATTATTCTATCCTCTCTATTGATTTGAAAAGATTTAGTAGATATACAAGAAACTTCTTTAGAATTTACTATCGATTTTGCAGTAACTTCAATTTTATAGAATCCATGAATTAAATTATCTAATTCTAATTTATCATTCCATTCAGGAATTAATACATCATCCTTATACCATTTAGTTAAATAAGTAGCAGGATTTCCAGTAAGCATTCCCCCTTGTAAATCAATCTTAATTTTACCATCTGCATAATCGTAGCATTTTTGATTTTCAATTTCTGTAATAATTATATTTATTTTTTCAGGTTCTCTAATGGTAAAATCCTTAACAAAGGTTCCACATTTAGCATTTTTATCCTTTATTGTTAATTTATAGTTTTTCTTATCTAAATCATCAATTACATAATTATTAACTGCTTCAACTATTGTTCTTTCAAGCTTATAATTAGGACCTTCTAGTAAAATCGAGTATGGAGCTCTTCCACCACTTATTGAACCTATATCAATACTACCGTTTTTCTCGCCAAAACATTCTACATCATAAAAAAGAATATTTGAAACAACAAATTCATCTAGTTCACCTACAGTTATTTCATCTGAAATAAACTCACAATCATTAAAGTCAATTAATTTGATCTTGTATTTTCCTGGATCTAATCCAGTAACAGTGCTTGTAAAGCCAATTGTGCCTTGATCAGTTGCATTTCCACCCTTAATTCCAGTATTTGAAATAACATTATTTTCATTAATAATATAAACTTTATATGGAGCGGTGCCATGTTTTATATTAAACTTGATTTCTCCTTTTGATGAATTTAGAACGGCATCTTTACAAGAATCAACAATTTCTTCAACTTTGAAAGCAATAGGAGCAGGTTGAGTGATTTCAAATACATCTGTTTGAATGCACTTTTCATTATTTCCAATAAAATTAACTGAGTACATTCCTTTTAATAGACCATCAAGTGTTAAGTCACCATTTTGGTTTATCGTTCCCTGATCAATAATTGTTTCATTTAATATAAGTTCATATTTATAAGTTTTATTTCCTAAAACAAATGGGGTGCCTCCTCTAATTTTTTTATAAGTTACAGATCCATCGTTAGAAGGAGTGTATTCACCATCTACTAAACCTTCATTAACACAAGAAATATTTTTAATTGATTTACTATCCCAAACAACTTTATTAGAAATATAAATCTGTTCTTCAACAACACAACCAATTTTATCTGAATCATTGCTTTCTAAAAAATCCCTTTGGGTAACTTTAAGAAGATAATTTCCGTCTTTTAAATTTTCTATGTTAAAATCTTGATTTTTGATGATTTCATAAGAATTATTAAAATCAGCAGAAGTCAAAGTTACTTTGTAATATTCGTTAAGTTCATCATTTAAAAATGTATCACCAGCATTCAATTTTAAATTAAGTGTACTTTTCTCTGTCTCACAGTCACCTAAAATATTATAATCAATTATTAATTCTGAACTTGGTTGAAGAACTTCTGGGTTTAAAATTATGGTCTTACAATCATAGTAATCAGTAATTTCAAACTTAACTTGACCAGCGGGCAGCCTTAATTTTGATATAACTTTTGTATTTATTCCTTTTCTTCCAAAATACAGGAAATCTGCAGCATCATTAATTTTAACTTTGTAAGGTGCAGTTCCTCCTTCAACTAAAATTTGAACTCCGCCTTTAGAATCCCCATAACAAACATTGTTTGTTATGCTTTGTAATGATGCAGACATTTCTGTTGGTTCCAAAATAGTGAAATCAAATTTTTGTGAACATGGTCCCTGAGTTACAGTTAAACTATAATCACCAGGATCTCCTAAGTTTTCTATATCTTTTTGATTACTAGTAAAACCATTTGGACCCATCCAACTGTATGTAAAAATTCCTGTTCCATCTCCACCTGTTAATGCTGGTTTTATGTATCCAGTACTTTCTCCATAACATTTGATGTTTTGTAATGCTATGTCAACATTAGTCATTTGAATAGGATCATTTCCTAAAATTCCAACAATAACAGGATTTGAAATACATCCATTAGCATCTATTGCATAGAATGAATATCCTTTTTTTTCTAAATTTTCAACTTTAAATTCATCGTTATTATCAACGGGATTTCCTCTGTTAGTTGCAATTAGATTATCATTTAAATAATAGGAGTAGGGCCCAGTTCCGCCAGCAATCTTAATATTAAATGAGCCATCTTTATCTCCAGGACAAGTTTCAGGAATAATATTAAATGGTGGGTCGATTATTAGTTCAGAAACTGAATCCACAACAATTTCAGAACCATAAACATATTTGACATTTTCTTTATCAATTACTTCAACCTTGTAAGTTCCAGAAGCAGTATTTAGAATTTTACTTGTATCGGACTCTGCACTAACTGCAACAAATTCTCCTGAACTATTTTTTTGGAACCAATTAACAGTGTATGGTTCCCCATAACCACCTTCAAAATCTATTGTAATTGTTCCATCTTTTCCTCCATAACATTTTGGCTTTGTTGTCGTAACTGATGTGTATGAAAAGTCTGTAGGAGTTTTAATATTAAACTCCTTAATTAAAGAACAATCATTGTCGTCTTTTATCTCAACAATATATTTTCCAGGAGATAAATTACTTATATCTTTATTTGTTGATGAAAAATCATTTGGACCACTCCAATTATATTGGTAATCACTATTAGTATCAACTGAACCTCCAGCAACAGTTATTTCAATTGAACCATCTTTGGCATCGTATTTTGAAACATTGTTTATTTTTTCACTTGAAATATTAATCGAGAATTCTGGTTCAGAAATAGATACCTGAAAGTTTTTTGAGCAATTTTTAGCATCTACAACCGTAATGTTATAAAGACCAGCTTGTAAATTATTTTGAACCAATTCATCTGTATTGTTATCAGTATTTCCAGATTGAGACTTTAAAAACGTATCATTAATATAATATGTGAAAGGTGCTATTCCTCCAACAACGGAAATGGTGAAATTTCCAGTTGAATCATTTTTACATTTTATATCAGTTTTATTACTTAAACTAATATTAATAGAAGATGAGGGTTCAGTGAGTTCTATTGTTTTAATAGGGTAAACATTATTATCAGAATCAGAAATTTTTAGTTTATAAGTTCCTGCCTTCACATTATTTAATATGGAGCTTGTAGATAATAGAACATCGTTTTGATCAAGCCATTCAATTGTGTAAGGCGCTCCAGATCCCCCTGAAGGTTTTGTCTCAATTTTTCCAGAAGATTCTCCCCAACAATTAATTTGTGTAATTGAAATGTTGAAATTGAAATTAGAACTTAGTTCTAAGATAAATTCTTTTTTTAGTTCACATCCTTTAGCATCTGTAACGGTAAGTAAGTAGGTTCCTACATCTAAATTAGTTATATCTTCATCTGTACTGCTAAAATTTAATCCAGTCCAGCTGTAGCTATAATCTTTTGTTCCACCATCTATCTCAATATCTATTGCTCCATCACTTAAACCTTCTTTAGGGTTTGTTATATTGAAGTTTTTTAAATAAAGTGCATTTTCAGGTTCAGTAATTTTTTCATTTAAAACGTTGGAATTACATCCGTTAGCATCTATTACTTTAAGTGAATAATCGCCAGATTTTAAATTACTTACTTTAAAAACTTCTTTTTCTTTTAACTCTGTTTTTATAACTTGATCATTTAAAAACAATGTATATGGAGCTGATCCTCCTTCAGTAATTATATTTAGGTAGCCATCGCTATATCCAACACAAGATATTTCCTTATTAACCTCCGAACCTAATTGAATTAATAATTCTTGAATTGGTCCTGTAACAGTAATTGGATCTGATTCAAAAATATTATTGTCTATATCACTTACTGTTGCTTTGTACTTTCCAGCTGCAATATTTGATAAAACTTTTGGATCATTATCATTATCATCGTAACTAGACCATGTATCTCCTAATAATTTTTCCCAAGAAATTGTATATGTTGGTCCAGCTCCTCCTTTTGGATCGATTGAAATTTTACTTACATCTCCAAAGCATAATATTTCTTCAGGAAAAGTAACATTCATTTTAAATTCAGGATCAAGAATTTCAAAATTATGTGTATTTATAGAAAAGAATATATTATCTGTTGGTTGAACTCTTATTCTAGCTTTTTTAGTTCTACTAACTAATGGAATGGTAACTTTTTCAAAACCATCATTATCAGTAGACTCAGATAGTTTTACTGGGAATGTATAGCCGCCATCATAAGATAATTCAATATTAACTTTTGCTGTTTCTGTTGCAGCCAAATGATTCCATCTTACTTCAATCTCTTTTTCTTGATGATATTTTAAATCTTTAACATGTTGACTTAAAACCATAAAAACCCCATCGTCAGAATATTTAGTTTGCACAAGAAAGTCATCTTGCAAAACACTCCCTCCCTTATCATTATTATCTCGAACTGTAAAAGTAAAATTTAAATTTCTACTCAATTGAGGAACAACTTCCCATTCATTTGCAGTTTTTCCGGAAAGTATTGTTTCAATATCAGGAAAATATCTTACTTTTTTATTATCGGGAAATAGAGAGATAAATGTTGGCCCTATTAGACTGGTATTTAAAGGCGGGTTAACAGTTATTTCATAAGCATCCATTTGATCCCAATTAAACAATAAATCAATGTATTGATTATTCGCATCTGTAATTTCAAAAGTTTTACCCAAAGCGAAAGGAGTTCCAGCTGGTATTGAAAATGATTTTTGTACAGGATCTGAAACATATTTTGGTAATTCATTATTTTGATCTGTTAAGAATGAACAACAACTAGTATTTTTAA